>JADJJZ010000024.1 GCA_016706255.1 Bacteroidota bacterium
GCATATGCATCAACATATAAGGCACCTTTTATCTATGGCTACCTGAATAATGTTGGCATCTAAAGCAGCTGCTGAAATATCGTTAATAATTCCTGCACCTGCATCTATTGCTGCTGCTGCTGTTTGGGAATAGATGGTATCTATACTTAAAATGACATCCGCGAAGCGCTTATGTATGGCATCAATAACCGGCAAAACCCTGCTCATTTCATCATCAGCACTAATGATGCTTGCACCCGGTCTGCTGCTCATTCCGCCAATATCGATAATGTCTGCACCTTCCTCCAGCATAGTCTCAGTTTGAGCCAAAGCCGCATCTACGCCCTCAAATTTTCCTCCATCAAAAAAGGAGTCCGGGGTTACATTTAATATGCCCATAATGGCAGGTGTGGATAAATCGAGCAAACCATTACCCGTTCTCGCTTTGTTCGGGTAGAAATAAGTAGTTTGTCCATCATTATTGCACGAAAATAATACAACTAAGGTGTCAAAAACGAATTTTCAATACGATGAAGCAGTAGCAGGCTGCAGGAACATTTTTGTCAAAAAGGTGAAAGACTACGGAACTTCATGGCGGATTTTGCGTTTGGAGTCTCTGACTGACCAGATTTTCATCAAGGCGCAACGTATTCGCACCATTGAACAAAATGGCAGCAGCAAGGTTAACGAAGGGGTAGAGGATGAATTCAGAGGGATTATTAATTATGCGGTAATTGCCCTCATTCAAATAGACAGAACAGAAAGCGACCCGATTAATGTGAGTGAAGAAATTGCACTTAAATGGCATAACGAAAAAATTGGTGACGTTAAAAAACTGATGCTGATAAAAATCACGATTACGGCGAAGCATGGCGCGATATGCGTGTGGGTTCATTTACCGATTTAATTTTGATGAAACTATTGCGTGTAAAACAGATAGAAGAAAACGATGGTAAAACACTTATTTCAGAAGGTGTGGCATCGCATTATATGGATATGATTAACTACTCAATATTCGCACTCATAAAACTTAGTGAAAATGAAAAATAGTATTTTGTGGTTCTGCCGTTTATTTACGGGAGCGTTATTTATTTTTCAGGATTGGTAAAGGCAAACGATCCTGTAGGTTTTGGCATTAAGCTCGAAGAATATTACGATGTTTTTGCAGAAAGATGGAGCTGGGACAAGTTTTTTTATTTAAAGCTGACTGGTTAATCGAATCAGTGAATTTACAAGCTGCATTTCTCACTTCACTTGAAGTTGCATTGGGTATTCTGCTTATTTTAGGTATCTGGAAAAACCTGACCACCTGGTTGTTACTCTTATTAATTTTATTTTTCACCTGGCTTACCGGTTATTCTGCAATTACAGGTTCTGTTACTGACTGTGGTTGTTTTGGTGATTTTATTCCGCTTACACCATTACAATCTTTTTATAAAGACCTGGTTTTGTTAGTGCTCATTTTAATCATATTTATTTTACGAAAAATATTAAACCGATAGTCGCCAATAGGCGGAATTGCAATAGCCGCAATAGTTACCGGGTTTGCGGTTTATGTGAATGCACACGTGCTAAAACATGATGTGTTTTTAGACTGGCGTCCTTATGCTGTTGGTGATAGCATTGTAGAAAATATGCAATTGCCACCTAACCCCAAAAAGGATGTGGTGGAACTCAATTATGTTTACACCAATAAAAAAACAGGTGAAACTGTTGAACTTGCATTTTTAAATACGGAACTGGAAGATAAAGCGAAACTCGCGGAGTTAACCAAATATTCTGCCGATAAAGAAAATTGGAATTTGGATACATCATTTACGAAAGTAAAAGTGAAAGGCGACAGAGCTAAAATCAGTGATTTTGCAGTTTCTGATGAGCAGGGTGATTTTATTACAGACCAAATTTTAAGTAATCCCGATTATACCTTAATGGTAGTAAGTGCAAGTTTTGAGCACACCAGTAAATTAGGATGGGAAAAATAAATGCCATGCAAAAGGCAGCAGAAAAGAAGGCGTATTTACCTACGCTTTAGTTGGTGAAGGCGATGAAATTGAAAAATTCCGCCTCAACAACCAAACAGCATTTCCATTTTATACCGGCGATTATAAGGTATGTTTGACCATTGCCAGAACTAATCCGAACGTTGTATTATTAAAAGAAGGTGTGGTAATTGATAAATGGGCATGGCGCGATTTACCTTCATTTGAAGCGATTAAAAAGGAACATTTTGCGGACCGAAAACCAACTGAATTAATCCCAATTTCCAACGAAATGTTTGGCATTGGTGTTCCGGTTGCGGAAAAAATTGCCGCCAGCACTGAACCTTATAACGAGTTTTTCCTGCAAGACAGCACAGGAAATGATGTTACAGCAATGGTAATAAACGACACGGCAAATATCTGTATGGTAATTCTGAATGAATTAACTGCAGATAAACTTACGGCAGATAAATGGAAAGCTATTTTGCCGGTAATGAAAGGGATAGACTCAACAGGCAATAAATTATTTGTTGTAAGCAGTGGCTCGTTCAATATTCTGAAATTAATGAAAAAAGCTTCGGGACTTGAATTTGATTTGTATACATCAGATAAAGATGTGTTATATAAAATAATGGAACAAAAACACAGGCGTAATTTATATCAAACAAGGAAAGGTAGTTGCCAAGTTTCCTGATGATAAATTACCTGGACTTTTCATTCTTAAATAAATAATTTTTCATTTTGATAAAATACATATTACAACGTCTCGTTTACGGTTTCTTCGTTTTACTAGGCGTTGTAATTATTGTATTTTTTTATTTCAATTAACTCGCATCAACCCTGAACGACAAATTGCAGGAGAAAGAGGACAAGGCTACCATTGAAAATATTAAAAAGGAACTGGGTTTAGATTTACCGGTTTGGCAGCAATTGGGTTTATATCTCAACGATATTTCTCCACTGAGCTGGCATAATAATTCCGACACAACTTCACGGTTTTATTTAAACTGCGAAAAATATCAATATTTCCGTGTGCTCAATATTGGTCATACGTCGATGGTTATTAAAAAGCCGTATTTAAGTCGTTCGTATGTAAGCAAACGCAGTGTAAGTGAAATATTATCGGAACGAATTCCCAATACTTTAGTATTAGCATTAACGGCAATGATTTTTGCGACTATAGTGGGTATTACATTAGGTGTTATTGCGGCTACCCGCCCTAATTCCATGTTGGACAGAGCTTGCACAACAGGTTCTGTATTAGGCATTTCATTTCCATCATTTTTTGTTGGTATTATTTTGCAATTAGTATTTGCCTATTTGTTGGCTTCAGTTACCGGATTAAATATGACGGGCGATTTGTATGTAACCGATGGTTATACCGGAGAACAATATCTGGAATTGCGCAACTTAATTTTACCGGCAATTGCATTAGGTGTCAGGCCCGTGGCAGTAATTACACAATTAACCCGAAGTGCAATGATTGATGTAATGCACAACGATTATATCCGCACGGCGAGAGCAAAAGGTTTAAATGAACGGGTGATATTATTTCGCCACGCGCTTAAAATGCATTAAACCCTGTTGTTACTTCAGTATTATCAGGATGGTTGGCGAGTTTGTTAACAGGCCTTTTTTATAGAAGCCATTTTTAATTATAATGGCATTGGTTATGAAACTGTGAATGCACTAAAAATGTTGATTATCCGGTGGCAATGGGTGCCATTTTATATACTGCTGTTATATTTGTAGTAATTAGTATTGCAGTAGATATTGTTTATTCAATTAGATCCACGAATTAGAATTAGTTAATATGCGCATTTATTTAATTGGCTTTATGGGTTGTGGTAAATCCACCTGGGGTAAAAAACTTGCCGAAAAGCTGGATTGTGCATTTATTGACATCGATAAACGTATTGAAGCCATTGAAGGTGGGACTGTAGCTGAAGTTTTTAAAATAAAAGGTGAGGAGTACTTTCGCAAATTAGAAGCGGATGTATTGAGGTCAACTGTTTTAGAAAAAAATGCAGTCATCAGTTGCGGTGGAGGCACACCTTGTTATTTCGATAATATGGAGTGGATGAAACAACGCGGCAAAACAGTGTATTTAAATCTTTCCCCCGAAAATTTATTTGGTCGCCTGCGCACACGCAAAGAAAAACGTCCCCTTATCGCTAACTTGGACGATGATCAACTCAGGGATTTTATTTTTCAAAAATTATCTGAGCGTGAGGCTTTTTATTTACAGGCGGATATTAAAATAGACCCGGCTGTCCTCAAACCTAAAGATATTATCCAAAGTATTAAAGGGAAAAGGTGATGTAATTACATCAAATAAATACCTTCATTGCCCGGCTCACTTAAAATTACTTTGA
>JADJJZ010000025.1 GCA_016706255.1 Bacteroidota bacterium
AACAGATGATATAGAAGCTGCAGACTTTGACCAATCAATTGAAACATGGTGAAACGATTTGTTTTCAATATTATTTTTTTGCTGTTAGCATGGAATAGTTTTGGTCAGGGAAAATTCGACCGAAAAATTATCATCGAAGACAGTGTGTTTTATGCTATTGAAATAAACAATCAGTTGGGTATTTTGTGGACAGGCAATATAGATAAGCCATTGGATAGTGCTCAACAATATATTCTTCCTGTTGGTACAAAAGATTTGAATGTGTGCAGCCATTAGCCTGGGACATAAGCGGAGAAAGGCTTTACGCGACTAATTTTACTGAGTTTAGTCAAAACGAAATCATTCGTAATTTAAAAGAAATTCCACTTGATCATTGGAAAAATATCAACCCCGGAAACTAATTATCGCCCCCTATTTTTTACAAAGCCGCAATGGAAAATAATTATATAGAAAATTATCCGTTTGTAGAAACCACAAGGATTATTTATATATGGATAATTTCTTTTGATATCGCGGTTAAGGAGATAGTATTTACTGAACTTATCGCTATTGATAATCAAATAACAGTTTGGTATTGGAATGGACATACATGGTATAAACATCAACGAATTACACTTTTGATACAAATGCGTTTTCCACTTTTTTTTCGCAACAAAATTTATGTTCTAGATGGAAAAGGCAACTCCTATTTTGTTTCAGATAAATTAAATTTCATCGCCCAATTCAACTTGAATTACCTCAAACAATATTGGTTGATAATAGGGATAATAATACCATAAATTATATTCAAGCGACAGATTATCCAACTCAATTATCGATAAAACAAATTATTTCCAGGAACAAATAAATTACTTTGTATGAAAAAATACTTATTTGCCATAATTGCCTGTTTGACTTTAGTGAATGCAAAAGCTGATGATGTTACAGCACTAGTTACACCTGCCACAGCGGGCTTTACCAATGGTGCTATTACATTAACTATTGCAGGTGGTTTTGCACCATATACCTTTAGCTGGACTGGTCCTGATGGATTTACATCTACACTGCAGGATTTAACAGCATTGGCTCCTGGTGAACATATTGTGTTAATGTCACAGATAATTATTGCGGAACAACAACAGTTTGTGTTATGTGACTGATGCCAACCAATGCGCATAACCAACTTCAACCTGTTGAGATACATGTTACACCAAATCCTTTTAATGCATATTTAACCATTGATATTCATACGCTTTCAGGGTTTGATGCAGTTGTTAAAATTGTTGATTTAGAAGGGAAAGAAGTTGTCAATCAATCTACCATATTAATTTCCGGAATAAATAAAGTTGTTATTGAGGAATTAAATAACCTTCCTGCTGGTAATTATTCGATATTTATTTTAAATCAAGCTCAAATTTCAGGCAGCTCAATTATTACTAAAATGTAATTATAAATTTAATATTGCGCTTCCATCCGGTATTGAATTTTATGTTGTTTTGTTAGTAAGTGTCATCACTTTTCTGGCTCCTATTGTCGGCTGTATTTACTTATTCATGAAGGTAAAAAAGTTGAAAAAGGAAATTGAAAAATTACAGCGAAAAGTCGCTGGTTTAGAACTAAAACGAGTTGAAACATTCCATGAAAACAATTCAAACCGCAACACTGATTTAGTAAGTTTTTCCCAAAAAGTAAGGTCTGTCATTTTTAACCAACCTTACTTTATACCATTTCACCCATCAATTTTAAGGTTAATTAGTGGTTGAAAACATGCACTAATCTTCAATCTCAGGGCTTTTTAGTAAGGAAAACTCAGAAACTTGCTGTATTTTTATGCTGGTTTTTTATGTTTCAGAACAGGCAAATATTCAACAAGTGCAAATCCTTACTGGTATTGGGTTTAGTCGTGCATAACATGAATGCTTCAAGTTATTTGCCCAACCTGCAGCTTGGAACACAAACAGTAAATGGCGCCTATTTGTCCTATCCACTCACCTGATTTAGGTATTTTCCGACAAGCTCGCGTTCAGGCAACCAGTTCAGCTTTAAGTGGAACAAGAAATTGGGAGTTTCACGAAGCACCTTCGATTATGACCCTGCCTTACGTCCTTACAGGGGATTGACATTAGCCGGTTATAACATGAATATATTCCCGACTGGAGGAACCGCTGCGGCATTGTTTAATACCGATTTGGCGGAAGTGCCGGACTTATGCCGACTATTGCCAATGGCTACTATTATACATTTAATGTCACCGAATATAGCATACCGGTGTTCCTCAAAACGAATACATGGGTGTTGTGGAAACGAGTTATGACCCGGTAGTTATTACTTCTGTGGTGCAATCGCCTGCTGCAGGTGCCGTTTATCCGGAAAATAGTGTTTATGTTACAGTTACCACCGCTGCCATTCCTTCACCCGGTGAAAATGTGTTTGTGAGGTATTCTACCTCAGTTAATTTTTTAACATCCTCACTTTTAGAAGTCACCATGGTAGGAAACACGGGTATAGTAGAAATACCTTGTGCCGGTGCCACTACTACAATTTATTATTATGCTTACACCAGCAATAGAACAGGTACCGCAATTTTAACCGATGTTGGGGTTACCGGACAACGTGCTCATGATATGAGTACGTTAAATGTCAACAACAATGGCGGTCCTAATTATTCATACCTACTGTATTACCGAGTATAGGGTTTTGTGGCGATTATTATGTGCCATCGGTTTGTTATCCAACAATTAATTCATTTGTTAATGCACTCAACTCCCGGAAGCGTAAGTTGTGATGTAGTTTGTTATGTTGCTACGGACATTCCAAAACAGCTCCCGTAGGCGGAATAAATTTAACACAAACCGGCACGCTGCAAATACCATTACTTTTCAAAAAATAGGCGGGGGGCTAATCCTATAATTTATGCCCTGTAGGAACTGTGACCTTAAATGGTATTTCAACGGTTGCAGATGGCGTATTCTCATTAAATGGAAGCGATTATATCACCATCGATGGAATTGATATTGTCGACAACAATGTATCTGGTCCGGCGACAATGGAATATGGTTATGCGTTATATAAAAACCGGAGCAACTGACGGATGTTCTTATAACATAATAAAAAATTTGCATGATTACTTTGTCGCGACTAAATGTTTCGGTCGGTCCTACGACTTTTCAATCGGAAGCAGGGGGTATTTTTTGGCAAATTATAAAGAACGGCATTGAATACTTCATTAATAATTAGCACCATAGCAGGAAGAAGTGACGGAAACAGTTTTTAAGTAATACTATTTCTAATGTATTCACCGGAATAATTTTGCGTGGATATTATGATTCGAGTCCTTCTACTTATTTTGATCAAGGCAATATTGTTGGTTCTTTAGGAGAAGGAAATACCATAACGAATTATGGCGGTTCAAGTGCAACGCTGTATATGGTGTCCATGCTATTTATCAGGGCAATCTTACTATTAGTGGCAATTCGATAAATAATAGATTAGGAGGTGTTTCTCATACTAATACGCTATATGGAATTTTCCATTCTGCCAACACAACTACTACCAGTGGGTCAACTACAATTACATACAATGATATTTCATTAGGACAGGGTGTAAATTCCAATTCTGTATTAGCTATAAGAACGGCACATCAGGGCAAACCGGTGGAACCGTTACCATCTCCAATAATACAATCCATGATTGCACTTTTGATGCCGGTGCAAGTGGACAATTTTTTGGTATTTATCAGGAATTTAATAATACAACCAGTAACATCGATAATAATACGTTCGAAAAATAATTTTAATACCACAAATGCCAATACGTATTTGATTTATGATAACATGTTACATCTACTAGTGTGGATGGTAATTATACGCAATAACAATTCTGTTACCACCACAGGATCAGTTAATTTAACAGGATATTATTACATAAATACCGGCGCCACCGGAACAATTCATGTTGCCAATAATATTATTGATTCACTGATGATTCCATCAGCAAGTACCGGTTACGTAATTGGCATCAGAGTAAGTAATTCAACCAGTCAGATTAAAACAATCGCCGCTAACACTATAACTAATATTCGTGCCGGGTCAGGAACTACAGCATGGACTTGTGGTATGTATATCGATAAAATGCCTACCGGTTCATCTGTTACCGATAATATTGTAAATAATGTAAGTTCGAATCACGAATGTTATCGGTATAAATTGTCAAGATGATAATTCAATTAATACCTCCTCAATCAGGTGTTTATTTACGGTAATGAAGTGAATAATATTACTTCTTCATCTGCAACTGCACAAATGGCTGGTGTTGCTATTTATGCATTAAACGCAGTTGATTGTGGAAATAATAATGTCGATAGTGTAATAGCAACTGGTGCATCCTACCCAGTTAAAAGGGTTTAATTTTGGCGGAGGAACTGTTGGCAATAATATGAATTTTTATGGTAATACTATCTCAAATATTAAACATAATAATT
>JADJJZ010000026.1 GCA_016706255.1 Bacteroidota bacterium
CAGGTGGTATTGAGTGGCAGCGCGTATGGTGGTTCTGCCGGCGATTTTTTAACAGCTATGGTTGAAACTAATGATGGTGGTTATTTATTAGGCGGTTCAAGCTCGTCAGGAATTTCAGGTATTAAAACAGAAATTAATTTAGGTGTTACAGATTATTGGTTAGTTAGAATAGATTCGATTGGCAACATCGTTTGGCAAAATACAATTGGTGGTTCAAGTAGCGATGCCATTACACATCTTGCCAATACACCCGATGGCGGTTTTATTGTAACCGGCTATTCATTTTCAAATATTTCAGGCGATAAAACTGAAAATGGACATAATTTTTCAGCTGATTACTGGATATTAAAAATAGATAGTTTAGGTGCCATTCAATGGCAAAATACTATTGGTGGAAACGGAAGCGATCTTCCTTTATCAGCTTATAGTAATGCAGATGGAACTTGCATCGTTGCCGGATATTCGTCGAGCGGTGCAACAGGCGATAAGACTGAAGCCAATTTAGGGGGTTTCGATTTTTGGATTTTAAAACTCAGCGCTGCCGGTGGCGTGTTATGGCAAAATACAATAGGAGGAAATAATAGTGATATTCCAAACAGTGTTGTGCCTGCAATTGATGGAGGTATCATTATTGGTGGTTACAGTAGCTCCGGAATTTCAGGTGATAAAACAGAAGCCTTAATTGGTATTACCGATTATTGGTTATTAAAATTAAATACTTCAGGTAATATCGTTTGGCAAAATACCATTGGCGGAACATCTGATGATTATTTATTTAGTGTTGTACTAATATAGCAGCTAATAAATATTTTTTATTCGGCTATTCTTATTCCGGAATTGGTGGTGATAAAACAGAAGCAGGTGACGCCACTGCTAATTATTGGATGCTGGAAACCGATTTATCAGGAGTAATTGTAAGTCAGGAAACAATACAAGCTACTGGATATGATTTTGGTTATGCGGCAGGTATATGTGTAGATGGTGATTATGTTGTTGGTGGTAAATCCAATAGTGGAATTGGTGGCGATAAAACGGAAATTAATAATGGAGATTTTGATTTTTGGTTAGTAAAAATGACTACCTGCGAAGCAACAACCGAAGTTTGTAATACCCTCGATGATGATTGCGACGGATTAATTGATGAAGGCGTAAAAAGTATTTTTTTATGGCGATTCAGACGGTGATGGTTTCGGCGTTCCTGAAATAACAATATTGGCATGCTCCGCACCTGAAGGGTATGCAGATATTATTGGCGATTGTTATGATGCAAACCCTGCTATTTATCCCGGTGCTACTGAAATTTGTAATGGGTTGATGATAATTGTACGGATCAGTAGACGAAGGTTTGCTCATCACATTTTATGCCGATAATGATGGTGACTCATATGGTGATCCCGCAGACTTTGAATTACTTTGTGAAGGCATAGCTGGATATGTTGAAGATAATACGGATTGTAATGATGCCAATAATTTAATAAATCCAGTCGCTTTGGAAATTTGTAATGGTATAGATGATAATTGCGATGGTACTATTGATGAAGGTTTAGATGTTACAATTACAATTTCTGCTTCAGGTCCAACAACAATTTGTCAGGGAAATAATGTTACATTATCTGCTACACATAATGGTGATGCAGTGCAATGGAAAAGAATGGCATTGATATAATTGGTGCAACAGGTGTCACTTTATTGGTAAATGTAACAGGCACTTATACCTGTATGGCATATACATTGCGATACAACAATTTCATCCGGTATTGTTGTAACTGTAAATAAAAATCCTAAAGCAATTATTTCTGCCGGCGGCCCAACTGAATTTTGTGCAGGCGGTAATGTTACATTAACTGAAACGCCTTCAGGGGGGTCTACATACCAGTGGTATAAAGGTGCAGCACCAATTCCGGGAGCAACAGCAACAACTTATGTAGCAACAACAACAGGTAATTATAAATGTCGCGTGACAAAAACAGCAACTGGTTGTTATAAAATATCCAACCCAATTGCAGTATTAGTAACCTGTAAAGAAGGAGAGGAGCTGACATCGAATAATATTAGTATTTACCCAAATCCAACTTCAGGTCACTTAAATATTAATACAGATATTATGATTACAGCAATCAAAATATTTAATAATTCAGGAGCGGTTGTTCAACAAATAACTAATTGGCAGGGAGAAAGTATTGATGTATCTCAATTAGCTTCAGGAATATATTATTTACAACAACACCCTCGGGCCACAACAATTCGAAAAATATGGCATTGTGAAGGAATAAAAAAGTTGTTTTCGTTGTTATAGTTTTCAACTCCAGACGCCACCCCGGTCTCCAGACCGGACAAATGAGTGATGAGCAATTCCAAAGGGCTTTTAATTATTATGATAAAATATAGAAAATCACCTATTTGTTGAAGTGACTGCTATTGTCAATCCTAGCTCACGGAAAGTAAAAATCTTATTTGGTGTGCCATAATGATGCATACTTTAAGTTAAAAATAATCCTCCACGGATAAAGTCTGATGTCCTACCATGTTCATGTTTTACCTATTAAAGGCAGCAAATGAATAAAAAGGTTAAAAATGTGATGATTATTATTTAAATTTAAATTTTTAAAGTGGAGACATATGGTTTAAATATTTATTAATATTTAGGAGTAAATATTAATTTTGAATATCAATAAGAAAGAGCGATTTGAATGATTTTTTACAACTATGAAGACTTATCTATTATCAGCTTGTAGTGTTATTTTTTGTTGGGTAAATAGTATAGCCCAAATACCTGAAATAGCATGGGAAAATACAATAGGCGGGTCAGCAAATGAAACATTTTTTTCTAAGCCAACTATTGATGGAGGATTTATAATTGGTGGTATGTCAGTATCGCCCATATCAGGAGATAAAACAGAGGGTAAAGTTGGCGCAATATTTTATGATTATTGGATTGTAAAAGTGGATTCTAAACGAGTTGTGGAATGGGATAATACTATTGGAGGTAATAACAATGATTATTTAATGAGTATAGATACAACATCAGACGGGGATTTATTTTATTGGGAGATTCTGGTCGGGTGCTACTGGCGATAAAACAAGCCCTGCAAATGGTGATAGTGACTGTTGGCTTATAAAGTTAGATTCAGGGAAATATTCTTTGGCAAAAAGTTTTGGGGGTTCGCACTGAAACAGCACGTGGAATACATCAAATAGCTGATGGAGGTTTTATTCTAGCTATGAGTTCAAATTCAGGGAATATCCGGGAATAAAACAGAGGCATGCTTAGGTGGATTTGATTTTTGGATTATTAAATTAGATGATGATGGTAATGTAGTTTGGCAAAACACCATTGGAGGTTCTAGTGATGATAAAGTATATTCAATAATTGAGCTGAGTGGTGGTGGATTTATGGCAGGGGGCAGTTCAGCTTCAGGTATTGGAGGCGATAAGACAGAATCCTGTTTGGGAGAATCAGATTTTTGGGTAGTAAAATTAAATACCACGGGAGGATTAGTATGGCAAAAAACGATTGGCGGAAGTGATTTCGAGAATATTTATGAAATTATTCAAAATCCGGATGGAAGTTTTTTGTTAGCCGGTAATTCAGGTTCCGGAATTAGTGGGAATAAAACCGAAATTAATTTTGGTATTTTGGATTATTGGTTGGTTAAAATGGGGCCTTCAGGAGCGTTGCTTTGGCAACATACAATTGGTGGGTCAGACATAGATATGTTTTATAGAGAGTCTGTAAAAAGAACGATTGATGGGGGGTATATTTTAGGAGGGTATTCCAAATCTGAGATTTCAGGTAATAAAACAGTAGAATGGCAAAATGAGGATTTTTGGCTCGTAAAAGTGAATGGCCTTGGTGAAATAGAATGGCAAAAAACCATTGGTGGGTCAATGAGTGATTATTTATATTCAACCCATCAGTTGAAAGATGGCAGTTATTTTTTAGCAGGATATTCCTCATCAAATGCAACAGGAGATAAATCTGAAAACAATATTGGGGGAGGCGCTGATTATTGGATTGTAAAATTGACAGGAGCTTGCAAACCTACAACAGAAATTTGCAACAGCATTGATGATAATTGTGATGGCAATATTGATGAAGATTTGGAGGTAACCGTTACTATTTCACCTTCAGGTGCAACAACATTTTGTCAGGGCAATAATGTTACATTAATTGCTACGCATAATGGTGATGCGGTGCAATGGAAAAAGAATGGTGTAAATATTGTTGGCGCAACAAGTGCATCATTATTGGTTAATGCCACTGGTAATTATACTTGTATGGCTTATTCCGATTGCGATACAAATACTTCTTCAATTATTACTGTTACCGTAAATAAAAATCCTAAAGCAATTATTTCTGCCGGCGGTCCAACTGAATTTTGTGCCGGTGGAAGTGTATCATTAACTGAAACACCATCCGTCGGTTGCAGCTATCAATGGTATAAAGGTGCTTCACCTATCGCACGAGCAACTACCACAACCTATGTCGCTACTACTGCCGGAAATTATAAATGTAGAGTGACAAAAACGGCAACCGGATGTTTCAAAAATTCGAATGGAATTGTAGTGACAATTACCTGCAAAGAAAGTGAAAATGAAAATATTGCACCAACAATATCCATTTACCCAAATCCAACTTCAGGTCACTTAAATATTAGTACTGATATTGTGGTTTCATCAATCAAAATATATAATAATTCCGGGGCAGTTGTTCAACAAATAACTAATTGGCAGGGAGAAAGTATTGATGTATCTCAATTGGCTTCAGGAGTATATTATTTACAACTATTTAGTGCAACCACAACAATTCAAAAAATATTTGTGAAGGAATAAAAAGCATTCATATTTTAGCCTAATTCCAACTAACCCGCAGGGTTTCTGTTGTCGTGGAATTTCCAGGCCGAAACGATTCGTCAACAGTAAATTTAACGTTGATATTAAATAATAAAAATAATGTCACCCCTAAAGGGGTTTGCGTTTCAATGCCCGTATATAAGTTAAAAATATCACCCTAACGGGTTTGACTACCGAACAGATTTATAGGTTAAAGAAATGCCTGCTCTGATGAATCTCCGATTCAGCAGCATCGTTCCAAGACTCCGTCCGACGCATAATACCTTATCGTAAATTATACTTATAAAAAATAATTCCCACCATTTTCGCAATTAAAAAGTGTAGCACTATCCCGTTGTAGTGGGTCTCTCAGACCAGACGCCACCCCGGTCTCCAGACCGGTACAAATGAGTGATGAGCAATGAGTAATGAGCGATACTGTGAAATTGAGGACGATAATGCTATATATTTATCATTATTCCTAACCTAAACATTTTCATAACAGCCGGATACCACGATCCCGATAGCTATCGGGACACAGAGAAAATGCACACTGAGGACACGGAGAATTTCTGCTAAAATTGGCGTTGGTTAGCACTGCTGTTTAATAAAAATTATAAATCATAATTATTCTAAAAATTTTTTCCGTTGTCGTGGAGTTTTCAACTACAGCCACCCCGGTCTCCAGACCGATAAATGAGTGATGAGCAATGAGTAATGAGCGATACTGTGAAATTGAGGACGTTAATGCTATATATTTATCATTATTCCTAACCTAAACATTTTCATAACAGCCGGAAACCACGGAGAAACACAGAGAAAATGCACACTGAGGACACGGAGAATTTCTGCTAAAATTGGCGTTGGTTAGCACTGCTGTTTAATAAAATTATAAATAATAATTATTCTAAAAATTCCCCTGTGTTTCTCTGTGGGCTGTTACTTTGTGGTTTCGGCTTTTTAAGTTTTATGTGTAATGAATGATTTTTTAATTAATAGCGTTTTGTTTTTTTTTATCATTTATCCTAACCTAAAACATTATAATAACAGCCGCCACCACTAAAAAAAAGGCCGCAAAGAAACACTAAGATTTTATTTCAATCTACTTAGCGTTCCCTTAGCGGCCTTCGAGGTTATGCTGTGTCTTTAGATGATATTAATTTTGATTATTTACCTCATTACTCATCCTCATCACAACACCATAATTTTCTGAGAAACAGTTTGTTCTCCACTTGTCAATGTTACAATATAAAGTCCCGGTGCAAATGATTCCAAGTTTAAATCAATTTTATTGGTGGAATTATAATTGCGTGTGATTAATTGTTTACCATTTGAATCAGACACCTGAACTAAAACAGGGCTTGATGAGGTGTATTCAATACTCAATACAGATGTAACAGGATTTGGATATACATTTAGGTTGGAAGCCAATTCCTGATTTATTGATGTTGTGGAATATTTGTTTTTAGCAAATTGCGAATTATCACAAACAATTTCTGAAACAACACTTGGAATAAAGCCGGCTACATAAGTATCAGTTAACGTATTAAACGCAACCATTTTGAGTACATTACTAGTATCAATTGCTGCTAACATAAATGTTCCGGTATTTTGATCAAAACAAGATGAACCACCAACGTAATACGGGAACTCAGCAAGATCTCCGCGGTTAATAATATCGCCCGTTACTTTATCTATTTCAATAATATAACGACCTAAATAATTAAATGATGAGTCATAAGTATCATTTAGCGCGTATATTTTTTCACTAACATTGTCAAAATTAACACAGGTAATATTATTAATTGGTGCTGTAGTATTCAAAATCGTTTTTGTAAAATGAAAATACAGTATCTCTAACAGGAATGGCATATAAACACAAAGCAGGATCGGCAGTGAAACCTGCATAATAAATAATACCATTATTCGAATCAAAACCTATAGCATCACTAATTATTCCAATAGCATAAAGGTTCGTAAATAGTACCAATCAAAGTTTCTTCGCTTGTGTTAACATCAAATTCATAAATATTAATATACTCTTCAGTTTCCACTATAAGATTATACATTTTGCCTGTGCTCATATCAAATTCTGATACATTAGAAAATGCAGAACCTTCCATTAAACTTTCTTCAGCGGTTCCCGAATTATAGGAATCAAGCCTGAACTGTCGCCTGAAATTCCAGTGAGATAATATTTGGCGTTAAAGGCATCAAATGCTGAAGAGGCAAAATAATCCGTCCAAATGGTTGGAGTTACCACAACAGATAATGAATCAAGTGCTTCCCACTGAATAAGGTCAATTTTCCGGTTGAGTCGTTAACCGAAGCTCCGATGAGATTGATTTGGGCGTTAGCTCCGGTGTTGAAGGCAATTACTATTGCAATGCCAAGTATAAGTTTTTTCATGATTCGTTTGTTTCCCTCCAAACACCGGGAAAAGAAGAATGTTAAAGTTTTAACAATAATTTCCACAAATCCCCTAAAACCGCCAATTTCCGTTATAACCCTCATTTGAATATTCTGTAGTATCGTTGAAGGGCGCGATGTCCTACGCACGCTATAAAAACTCCGGGCACTCAGTGGGCTGTTCCCTTTGCATTTCCTTTGTGGTTTCGGCTGTTCATTTTGGTACTAGGACTTTGTTTGACGCACAATACAATAACGCAAATTAAATTTAACGCTTAGCACCAATAATACTCCAAATAAAAAATTTCTTGTAACCCCGTTGTCGTGGAGTTTTTAACTCCAGACGCCACCCCGGTCTCAGACCGAAGGACGTGAACTATGAAAGTGTTTAATCTGCATCTGTTGTATTAAACTGCTAATTAATTATTTCATATCTTTATAATCAGTAATCCTATATGAGCACAAATTTTCCCTGCATCGGAATTGGCCGTGGCAAACGGCAATTCATATATGCCATAGTGTTTTGTTTTTACCTCTTGCTTTCCAATTGGAACACAGTTGTGTACGGCCAGCATTTCGATTGGAGTTGGGCAAGTCAAGTTCATGGCACACATACGGATGCTATTAATGAAGTTAATTCCAATATTAAAGGAGATATATTGGTAACCGGAACATTTTACAGCACAGCAATTGATTGGGATAATACCATAGTGGTTAATCCATATGAAAATGAAAGCAACGGTATTTATTTAGGTAAACTAAATACACAAGGAGATTTATTATGGACTAACAAAATATTTTGTTCACCAAATGATTATCTTTCAAGTCCCCATTTTAATGATGCCGATTTAAATGATGCTGGTGATAGTTTTGTCAGCGGCAGTATTTTATACAATGGTATAACAGTTGACAGCGTTGTTTACCCAGCACCTGAGGATTACAATTACAGCGGCTTTGTTACACGATTTGATAACAATGGGAAATTAACCTATGCTCATGTTTTCGAAGATGGAGCTAATGTTAATTCCGTTTGTGGCTGATCCTTAGGGGTTTTTATATTTTGAGCACTATGTATTGGTATTGTGAAAGTATTGATTTTGGTGATACGATACTAAATGCTAAAAACAACGACAATCAAGCATATATTGCACACTATAACAGTAATAATACGATTGATTGGGCGAAATTGGTGGAA
>JADJJZ010000027.1 GCA_016706255.1 Bacteroidota bacterium
CAAAACCTGCTCAACACCCATTCTTGATTGCGGGAAACGAATCGTATTATCATCGCCCCAATTACTTTGTTTTTGCGTTTCACCCCAAAGCAGATTTGATAAAGCCGTCGCGCAACTAAAATTTCATTTTACTCAGGCTATTAAACCCCATCTTAATTTAATTAATTGTGTTTGTCCGCCAATGGCGTTGCCGATCCATATGGAAATATAACATGTGCGCTGGTTCACCACCGCTTAATTGTCAGTAAATATTAATATCATCACAATTAATTGCATCATTAATGCGCACTAGAGCACTTATTGATTGGGTTCCTTCATTTTACCTGATGTAAAGCAGCAATGTGAGTGTTCATCTATAATTCCCGCTGTTAAATGTTTGCGGTTCCATCAATTACCCCAAAGCGTTTTTGCAGCAATATTTTTCCGATTTTAATAATTTTCCATATGATGTCAATACATCATAATTATTTAAAGTACCTTCTTTTCGCTTGTCAAACTGTTGAACACGATTTTTATAGAATATCCTGTTTGTTTTGGTGCTACCCAGCCACTTAAGCCTTCACGTGAGCGGATACATCACTTTTATCGCAAGGAGTGGTGTCTCGTTTTAAATTGTCGTCTTTTTTAAACATGCGTTGTTGCCAACGGCGCAATCCATTCAGCTAGTATTACCGTTAACATCGCTTTGCCACCAGAAGATTTTTATCAACATTCCAGCAAAGCCCCTTATTCTGGACCCAACTCAACTTCATCACTAAATGATATTGTAATGTTGCATCAAATATTTCGTTACTTTTAGTGTGATAAAGTATTTTTAATTGGACATATTCAAGTTATCAACTTGCCACTGATAACTACGTTCACACACACGATTACCAGCACTTTGGCAATTTCTATATACACCACGCATCAGCAGCTTCAGGGTTTGCTTTCCCAATATATTGTTGACCATTCACCCAGTTTTCATAAATTACGGCGTTTCCACATTAAAATATTTAGGAAGTAATATTCTGGATTCTGTGAAAGTTTTTCCACCCAAGCTAAAATTATACAATTGTTTTGATTAATTGTTTGCAGGAATGGCAATGAGACTAATTGCACCTGTAAAGCTGCATTTTCCAGCGCGTGCCGCTGACGAAAGCAAGCTTTACTATAAGGCAGTTAAAAAATCAGCTTTATTTTCAGACCGTCAGATGCCAGAAATACTGGAGATTTGGTTCAAACTTAACATCTTTGGTTGGCGTTGCCATTTCCCAATGTTTTAAAATCTGATATATTTAAGCAATTTTACATCAACTTAAGGATTCTTCTTTATCACGGGGTTTTTTGGATGAATTAACGGAATAGTTAACGATCTTAGCTCCACCACCTTGCTAGATTTCGTTCACTCGTTGGTACTCATTTGCACTACACTTTACTGACAAACTGAAAGCAATTCTTCACCGGTTTTATCCGCCGTATTTCCAGTTTTCAGTCGCGCCAAAAATTTGAACTAATGTTTTGCTGATTATTGATTGCCAGCAATGAAACATTTTTCAGCTTTATCTCCACCCTTCATACCAATCTGCATCATAAAATGTTTGTCGCAGTAATGCAATACTGCCCATTTCCGATGTAGGATAGTCCTGTGTTGAACCACCTTTCAAAAATGAATAATGATGCTCACTTTTTCTTTCAACACCATTTTCCGGAAGATTCGTCACCTAATAAAAACAAGCACCTGTTCCGCGCATAATGCCATCTTCACGATGTGTTAAACTATTTCAAAACCGCTCCACGAAATTTCCTCCTGGAAGCGGTATCAGGCGAAAAACAGTAAATGCCTGAAACTCAGGTGTAACGGCCTGATTCCAGTTTAGCATTGGTGTTATATTATTACCATTTGTGGTCCCCAGGACCGCGATCAGGATTTCTTTGCGGGAATTCCATACCCTCAATGAAATCGATAAATGAAGGATAAATATATTTCCTGTTAAATCAATAATCACGGCATCTGACGGAATGTAAACACTTGTACCTGCAGTAACAATTTTCCTGATTTAATCAACAATGGTTGCATCATTGGTTGTTGTTGGGTCAATTACTAATGTTGCATGCACAAATGCATATACCTTATCCCTTTCATCTGACCCGTTTACCGGATAGGTAGATTGTGCAAAGCCGAAATAACCAGCATTCCGATAAAAAACTCAATAAAAATTTTCATCATCGTGGTTTAAATAAACTTGCTTTGATAGATATTATCCTGAAAAGCGCACTAAGATAAAAATTGCCCTGATAATCAACGGTTAAACCTTTTTAAGATTTTTCCCCGTCTTATAGCCTAAATGACATAATTATGAACCATTTTAACATTTACGGAGTAACTTTAGCAGCAAATGTGGGCAAAAAAAAATTGGTTTATGTTTTATCATGGCTGTTCTGTGGGGCAATGTCTTTGCCTTTCACATTAAGGTGGTGAAATTATTTACACCCGCACTACAGGTAATAATTTCGACATTGCACTTAAAATTTACCGCGACTGTGCCGACTCGAAGCCGCGCCATACGACGATCCGCTGCAAATTTACATCTACGATGCGTCTTGGTGTTTTGATTCAAACACTGGACATTTATTTCCCGGTGCCGACCTTAATTGACCCGCAATTGTTAGCCCTGCATGAATGTTTATCCCGATTTATTGTGCAGGAAGCCATTTATGAAACCACAGTGAATTTACCACCCAAGGCAGGTGGTTACGACCTGTTTACCAGCGCTGTTGCCGAAATTCAACTATTATCAATATTGTAAGAACCTGTTGCTACAGGCGCAACATATACAACCCATATTCCAGACCCGGCGCTATTATCAATTCCAGTCCACGGTTTAATACGTTACCTCCCGTTTCATTGTGCGCAGGTTTCCCTTTGAATTTGACCATGCTGCTACTGACCCTGACGGCGACCAATTAGTGTATTCATTTACACCTTTTATTCGAGCAACTTGCGATGTGCCGACTGGACCCAGCGCCGGCTCCACCATTTAATGAGGTATTTTTACGCCACCGTTTAACGAAGGCTATCCCATTTCATCTGACCCGCTTTTACCATAAATAATGTTACCGGATTTATGGAAGGAACCCCGATATGATTGGGCAATATGTTGTTGGGGTAGAGGTAAAGAATACCGCGGCGGCGTATTAATCGGCACCCATTACCGCGATTTTCAGTTTAACGTTACCGACTGTGAGCCTACTGCAGTGGCTAATGCACCGAATGTTATAGAAATTGTTCAGATTATACCGTAACATTCGAAAATTATAGTTTTGGGGCAGATGATTACTATTGGGACTTTGGAGTTGATGGCATCACAACGGATACATCTACCCAAAATTTCCCACTTATATTTCCGGATACAGGAACTTACGAAGTTATGCTGGTAATTTTGCCCGGTTCCGATTGTTCAGATACCGACTATATTCAGGTTTTAATTTATCCCGGTTTTGAAGCTGCAATTAGTTTTGATAACACCTGCGCTCAAACTGAAGTGGCATTTACCGACCTCTCAACTACGGTATACGGAAATCTTACCAACTGGTCATGGAATTATGGTGATGGGGGGCGAGTTCAATTCAAAACCCATTTTATGCTTACGATGGCCCGGCGATTATATGATCATTTTTAACGTGACTAATTCGGTAGGCTGTGAGCTGGAAGTGATTGACACCATTACCATCTACCCAAAACCTTTCCCATTTTTAACTTTCGATAATGTTTGTGAAGACCAAATCGGTACAGTTTCAAATGCTTCTGTAATTATTGGAACTAGTGAAATCACCGATGTGGAGTGGATTACACCCGATGGCGGGGCTGTAAATGCGGAATCTTTTGATTATTATTTTGATACAGCCGGAGCTTACCCTGTTGCGTTAATTGTTACGAGTAATTATGGTTGTGTAGATACACTTTTTGATACTCTAATTGTTCCTCTACCCATAATAGCAACTGAAATTAACGATGTGACCATTTGTGAAGGCGACAGCATACAATTATTTGCCGACGGTGGAACCTATTACAACTGGTTGCCTGCTACACATATTTCATCGGCAACTGAGCAGTCACCTTATGTTTGGCCGACAACTACCACTGAATATGCAGTAATTGTTTCAGATGAATGTACGAGTGATACTGCATTTGTTATAGTAAATGTTTTACCTGCACCAAACCTGATTGCAGGCCCTGATACAATAGTTTATAGTAATCATCCGGTTCAGATGTATGCGACCGGAGGAATTAGTTATGAATGGAGTCCGCACAGGATTAACGGATGCTTTTATTCCTGATCCGATTTCGATGCCCGACGAAACGGTGCAATATATTATTACGGCTTCCGACGAATCGGGTTGTACGGCCGTTGATACGGCATTGGTATATATAATACCAAGTTGTTTTCATTATGTAACTGTGAATGCATTTTCTCCCAATGGCGATGGGGTAAACGATAGATTTCGCTTTGTAACTTCAGGAGATGAGAGCTGATTACAATGCAAATTTATAATCGCTGGGGAGACATTATATTTGAAACGACAGATCTGGAAAACGGGTGGGACGGCACCGACGGGTCAGGTCGTGAACAAGAGATAGGATCCTACATTTACCGCTTGATTACTATTTGTGATGGTATTCAACAGGCATTAAGCGGAAGTGTAACCCTATTACGGTAAAATTTATTTTCTTAACTTTAACACCTTAACCAAACTGCGCAATGAAAAAACCTCAGGCTTTTGCTCCTCCTCATCCCGATGCTTGCATGTATTCAACAGGTTAATGCTTCGCATATAATTGGTGGTGAAATCAAATATGAATGTATAGGTGAAAACCAATATCTGGTTACCCTAATTTTATATCGCGATTGTACCAGTCTTACCCCTTTTGATAATCCGGCTTACATGACCGTGTTTACACAAGATGGTGAATACGTTACAAATTTTACTTTAAGCGCTCCGGTATTATCGGATGTTCCTGCTGAATCGGATAACCCTTGTTTGGATGCACCCGATGATATTTGTGTTGAACAGGCCATTTATACTAAAACCATTACACTGGCTGCCTCTGAAGTAGGTTATTTATTGGTTTACCAAAGATGTTGCCGTAATGCAGGTATCGTAAACCTGAATGCTCCTGAAGATTCAGGTGCAACATGTACACAGGAAATTCCGCCAAATTCAGCGGCTGAATGTAATAATTCACCTTATTTTAATGATTTACCACCAACAGTAATTTGTTTAGATGACCCAATTGTTTTTGATCATTCAGCAACTGATATTGATGGCGACTCATTAGCATATTCATTTTCTGGCCTTATGATGGTGCCGACCCGGGTGCTCGGCTCCAACTATTGCATCAGACCCACCATATGTTGGTGTTGTTTATGCAGCAGGTTTTGATGAATTTAATCCTATTACTGCAGCACCTGCTTTAATGTTGATCCAATAACAGGCTTATTAACCGGAACTGCAATTGCAGAAGGAAGATATGTGGTTGGTGTTGTTTGTGAAGAATATCGCGATGGCATTTTATTAGGTAATCACATTCGTGATTTTCAGTTCAACGTTGTGGCATGTACACCGGCAGTTGTTGCACAGTTATCTATTGAAGATGTTATTTTTAATGATATCGATTCCACTGCAGTGTTTTTAGATTGCACAGATTTTTTGGTTGAATTTGATAATTTCAGCACCGGCGGTGACTCTTATTTCTGGGATTTTGGTGATGGCGGTACTTCAACTGAAGTAGACCCTACACATATTTATGCTGATACAGGAATGTATTATGTGACCTTGATTGTTAACCCTGGCTTTACTTGTGCAGATACTGCTTTAGGTGCTGTTGGTGTTTACAATACATTAACCGCAGCTTATGATTTTTCTGCAGGATGTTCAGGAACACCTGTTGTGTTTGATGACAATTCTACTTCAACTGAAGCAGGCGAAATAAATGCATGGGATTGGGATTTTGATGATGGTTCAGCATCAACGGATGAAAATCCTGAACATGAATATGCAGATGGTGGAACATATACCGTTACACTCACCGTGCAAACAGATAAAGGATGTGAATCTAGTATTGCCTATGATATTCTCGTAGAACCCGGACCTGATGTGGCTTTGATGTGGATGATGTTTGTCAGAACGTTGAAGCTGAATTCGATAATAATCAACCATTACAACAGGATCAATAAGTAGTTATGCCTGGGATTTTGGTGATGGTTCAACTTCGGCAGAAGATAATCCAAGTCATTTATATGGAGCACCGGGAACGTACACTGTTACTTTAATCGCTTTTTCAGCTAACGGTTGTTCGGATACTTTGATGCAGGATATTTATATCGGTGAATTACCATTTGCTGATGCAGGTGAAGATGACACTGTAGCCTATCTTGAAACCTTCCAGTTAAATGGTTCAGGTGTGGGTGATTTTTACTGGTTGGCAGGTAATCCGATTATTACACCGGCAAGTATTTCCAGTGTTACAGTAAATAATCCTACTGTAGAATTAACTGAAACAACAACATTTACATTAACCGTAACAAGCCCTGATGGTTGTTCAGAAACTGATGATGTTACCATTTATGTGACACAATATACCATTGTGGAAGTGCCTAATGCATTTTCACCGAATGGCGACGGTTATAACGATGAAATTTTTGTGTTGAATCACGAAGTAAGTGAGTTGCTGGAATACACCATTTATAACCGTTACGGACAAATTGTATTTACAACAAGCGATATTAATGGTGGTTGGAATGGTATGGTAGGAAATGATGAAGCGGAAATCGGTACTTATATCTACCTGGTTCGCGCTTATGATATGGATGGAGTTTTAATTCAACGACAAGGAAATATTACTTTAGTAAGGTAATTTCTCATACAACTTAATACTTTAATAAGTAGCTTTGCACTGAATTTTATTCAGCATGAAAAGCTACTTATTTTTTTGTAATTATTTCAGCACTTTCATTTGCAAGTTGCTCACAATCTGATAAATCAAACCCTGCAACTCCTGCTGCTGTTGTAACTCGGCGAACAGGTTTATATTAAACATTGCAAATTATGCCACGGCAGTAAGGGCGATCTTGGATTAAGTGGTGCTGCAAACCTGAAAATTTCAGCACTTAATGTTGGTGAAGTTACACAGGTAGTTGCAGAAGGCAGAAAAGCCATGCCGGCTTGGAAAAGTCAGCTTACACCTGAAGAAATTCAACTGGTTGCAAATTATGTTGTGACCCTGCGAAAAAATTAAATCTTGATACCCGAAAAAAAGTTGAACATAATTGGATTAATGTCGGGAAGTTCACTCGATGGGTTAGATATTGCTTATTGCGAAATAATTACCGGTAGTCGTTTTCAATTTAAAATTATTGCTGCAGATACAATTGCGTTTAATGAAAGTGAGGAATTAAAACTGCGCAATATTGTTCCCGATATTTTTAATGATTATAAATACGAACATCAATTTTTTGCTGAGTTATCTGCAAAAGCGGTAAATGTTTTTTTGGGAGATAATAATTTATCCAAGCCGGATATTATTGCATCACATGGACATACTGTTTATCATTTTCCTGCTCAGGGTAAAACTTGTCAGATTGGAGATGGACAATTACTTGCAGATTTAACCGGATGTAAAGTAATTAATAATTTTCGGCAGGCGGATATTAATGCCGGCGGCCAGGGAGCGCCATTGGTGCCGATTTGCGATAAATTGTTTTTTTCGGATTATCATGCCTGCTTAAACATTGGCGGCATTTCAAATATATCTTTCGAAACAAAAAACGGACGTATTGGTTTTGATATTTGTGGTGCTAATCAATTACTCAATTATATTGCATCAACAGTAGGTCTAGAATACGATGAAAACGGAGAACTGGCGGAAGCAGGTAAAATTGATATCGATTTATTGGATGCATTAAACAACTGCAGTTATTTTGAAATGCCTTATCCGAAATCGCTGGATAATCATTTTGTACGAAAATATTTTATTGACCGTATTGCCGCCTGTGATATTCCTGTTAACGATAAACTTGCAACGGCAACTGCACATATCGCCCAACAAATAGCAGCAGTAATAATTAAACATAAAGCAGAAATAAATAGTGATTATAAATTATTAGTTACCGGCGGCGGCGCATTTAACGGATTTTTAATTAGAAGCATTGAAGAAGCTGCACAAATAAAAATAAATTTACCGGCAACTGAAATTATTCAATTTAAAGAATCGCTGGCAATGTGTTTAATGGGGGCGTTGCGATTATTAAATCAACCAAATTTTTTACCTTCGGTAACAGGAGCAACTGTTGCTGTAAGCGGAGGTGAAATATTTTACCGAATACGAAACGGAATTAAAAAAATAAAATAATGTCAATACATCTGATTACCTTTCAATCATGATATTAGTAACCGGAGCAAATGGATTAGTGGGCAGTTATTTATGTCGTTTTCTTGTAAATCAGGGCAAGCAGGTGCGTGCCATTAAACGGCCTGAAAGTAATTTGCGTTTGGTTGCTGATATTGCAAATAAAATTGAATGGGTTGATGGCGATGTGAATGATATTGGCAGCTTGGATGATGCCATGCAGGGTGTGGAACAAATTTATCATTGTGCTGCGGTGATTTCATATGTGGGAAAAAATGCCAATCATTTAATGCAGGTAAATGTAGAAGGAACGGCAAATGTGGTGAATTTGGCGCTGGATAATAATATTAAAAAACTGGTGCACATCAGTTCCATAGCAGCATTGGGAAGAACCGGGAAAAAAGATGAAGTAGTAACCGAAGCAACACCCTGGGACCGCAAAAATTTAACCTCCGATTATTCTATCAGTAAATTTCTTGCAGAGCGGGAAGTGTGGCGTGCAATGGCTGAAGGATTAAATGCAGTGATTGTAAATCCATCTATAATTGTTGGTGCCGGAAACTGGGATAGTGGTTCCTGTAAATTATTTACAACTATTTACAACGGATTTAAATATTATACTAACGGTGTAACCGGTTATGTTGATGTTCGTGATGTGGTACAAATTTGTTACCGGTTAATGGAAAGCGAAATTACCGGTGAACGATTTATTTTAAATGCTGAAAATGTTTCGTATCAGCAATTTTTGGGCGACATTGCAAAAAATTTAAAGGTGCAGGGTCCAACGGTTTTGGCAGGGAAAACATTATCGGGCTTAGCGTGGCGGGCAGAATGGATTAAATCATTATTCAACGGAAAAGAACCATCTGTTACAAAACAAACTGCAACAATTGCAAATAAAAAAGTGTTTTTCGATAATAAAAAAATACGTGAAACTTTAAACTACGAATTTATACCGGTTGCAAAAAGTATTGCAGATGCAGCGAAAAGTTTTAATATGGAAAAACAAGATAACCAATTTCATCCCCTTCAATTTTAATATGGCCGGCTTAAAACATATTATTTTCGATTTAGATAATACCCTCTGGGATTTTTCAGGAAACTCGAAACGTATTCTTGCAGAAATATTTGAAAAATTTAATTTGCGGGAAGCAGGCATACCTGACTTTGATAATTTTCATCAGCAATATAAATTCAGGAATGAATATTTATGGAATCAGTATGCTTTAGGTAATGTAAGTAAAGATGAAGTGCGGTTAAATCGATTTTATGCTGCATTTAATGATTTCGGAATTAATAATTATGTTTTAGCAAATGAAGCTGCCGATCACTATATCTATCACACCCGTAGACAAACCGATTTATTACCCAATACATTGAATTTATTAAATCATCTCAAACAAAAATATCAGTTGCATATTATTACCAATGGTTTTGATGAGGTGCAATATTTTAAATTGGAGAACACAGGTTTGAAAAACTATTTCCATACGGTAACCACTGCAGAAGCTGCCAATGCATTAAAACCGAATATTCGCATTTTTGAATATGCTTTAAATGCAATAAATGCAGAGGCTGCTCAGTGTATGTATATTGGCGACTCACCTGAAGTTGACGGACATGGTGCATTAAATGCAGGAATGCAATTTGTTTGGCTTAATACCGAAGGCCGTGAAAACAAATTTAATTTCCGTCAGATTGCCGATTTGGGTGAATTGATAACGGTGCTGTAAGCAGAAATAATTTTCTGTACAAATATGCACTTCCTTAAATAAAAAAATCCCGCATTGCTGCAGGATTTTATTTTATAAATATTCTTTTAATTTAATTATCAGGTGTTTCATCAACTTTCATTGCTTCAGGTTTTGCGGCGCTTACACCCACAGAAACTGATTTGCAATTTTCACCGGTAGTTGCTGCTTCAGAAGTTGTAGCTGCTTCGGTTGATGTTGAATTTGATGCTTCTGTTGAAGTTGCTGCTTCAGCTTTGCTTGCACCATGACTGCAACATGCACCTGTTTTTGTTTCAGATGAACATTTTACGGTGTTGGTAGTAACATCTGCAGCTTTAATTACAGGAGTTGCCTGTTCGGTTGCTGTTGTTGTATTAGAAGTTGGAGCAGCAGTTTGAGCAAAAGATACCGAAGCACCAAAAGCGATTATAACTGCGAAAGCAAATAGTTTTTTCATAGTAACAAATTTATTTTATAGGATAAAAATAATACAATTATTTGGTTCTGGCAATACGCGCAATAACGGTTTGTCCACCTTTAACTTTTTCTCCGATATTCACCTCAACCTTTGAATCGAGTGGTAAAAATAAGTCTACCCTTGAACCAAATTTGATAAACCCGAATTCAGAGCCCTGGGTAACTTCATCACCTTCTTCAACATAAAACTTGATGCGTCGTGCAACGGTTCCTGCAATCTGGCGCATTAAAATTTCCATGTTATCATCCTCATCCTCAATTACATACGTAGTTCTTTCGTTTTCGGTAGAAGATTTTGGGTCCCATGCAAGCAGGTATTTTCCGGGATGGTATTTAAAGTATTTTACTTGTCCGCTGATTGGTGTGCGGTTAATATGCACGTTTTTCACGCTCATAAAAATCGAAACCTGTAATCTGCGATCTTTAAAATATTCGTTTTCGGTAGTTTCTTCAATTACCACAACTTTACCATCCGCAGGAGCAATAATGGCGCCTTCTTCAATAAAAAGACGGCGTTTTGGGTTGCGAAAAAACATCATCACAAACAAAATACCACCCAAAGAGGCGATTAAAATGAGGGTGTTGAACAGTCTTTCTTCCGGTAAAAAGTAGTGCGTGGCAAAATTTAAAGCGACTAAAAAGGCCAAAAAAGCGATAATAATGTTACGACCTTCTTTATGAATGAATCTTAGCATAGTATAGTTTCCCTATTGAATAGGGATGCAAAGGTAATACAATTTATACGTCATTTTTGTTCGGGGTTCCTAAACTAAGTTAAAGAAGTTCAAAACCCAGAGATAGGCTATTGAAAATGGCACTGCTATCACAAACCCGTCGAAACGGTCCAGAAACCCGCCATGGCCGGGTAAAATGCTGCCACTGTCTTTAATATGTATGCTCCGTTTCAGCAGCGATTCGGCTAAATCGCCCAAAGTGGCGCTCAGCGATACAATTATTGCCCAACCCATCCATTGAAACAGGGTTAGGTCGTCATATAACACACTTAAAATTACTGAGCAGACAATAGTCATCAACATTCCTCCCCAAAAGCCTTCCCAAGTTTTTTTAGGAGATATGCGTTCAAATAGCTTCGTTTTGCCAAAAAGGCGACCCGCGAAATAGGCAAATGAGTCGTTAAACCAAACCATAAAAAGTAGTCCTACGGCGAACCAAGTGTTTATGACATCCTCCTCTAATCCGTAATTGATATAATGGCCGAATGCCATCGGAATATAAATAATGCCCAATATGTTTAATCCAATATGTTGAAACGGATTGTCACGATTATAAAATATTTCCGCAATTATAAATCCCGCTAAAAAAGCAATATTTAAACCCCCAAGCAAGTTGATAAACCGAGCATCAAAAAAATATTTGTTTAGAATTATAAAAAATATTAAACCAACCAGAATTGCATAAACAATTTCGAAAATCGGTTTTTTTGTAGAAAGATTGCTAACAGTTCGCATATATTCAACATGAGTTGCAGTGCCAATCAAACCAAATACAATAACAAATGCCCACGCATCTAAAAATATGCTGCCTATAATAACGCCTGCACCAAGTAATCCTGTTATTATTCGTAACGCTAAATTTTTCATTCGGGTAAGTTATAAATAAAGTCAAGTGCTTCTTCAGCTTGTTTAAAATGGACGTATAACGATATTTCTCCGGATAATATTCCTTCTCCGTAAGGGTGAATTAATTTATCGAACAAAACAACAAATATTTTTTGTTCCTCAAGCATCTCCTTTATGTATAATGCTTTCAGATTGTCTGTCGTCGAATACACCATCATCCAGTCTTTTTCCATCTGCTAAACTTAAAGGCGTTTCAGTTCGTTGAAAGTACCGCAGCAATAAAAATACAAAAGGAATTGATATTAATGCGGCCCAGATGTTGGTTTCTTCTGTAATATTATCTTCAATCAAACCCTTGTTCAATAAGTAATACGCAATAACAGTAGCAATATTATTGACAAAATGGGCTAATATGGCACTCCATAAACTTCCGCTGTAAAAATATAAATACCCTAACAACGCGCCCATGAGCAGTCTTGGAAAAAATCCGAAAAACTGAAAATGTATAAAGCTGAATAAAAATGCGCTGATCCAAATTGCCAGGTGTGCATTTTTAGCTGCACGAAATATAATATTTTGTAATATGCCTCTGAAAAAAATCTCCTCACCAATTGCGGCAAGAAATCCAATAATCAAAACATTCAAAAGAAATCCACCAAATACAGTTGTTCGCAAAAAAACTTCTGTTTGCACTTTAGCTTGTTCTTCGAGTGAGCGCATGGTACTTTCCATTTCATTCCATGCAGCGGGTAAATGCAAATTTTGATTCCATTCATTAATTACGCTGATAATTGCACCTGATGCCATTACAATTAAAATAATGGTGCCAATGGAAACAGATTTTATTTTTTTGTCGAGCGATAAATAACTCCAAAAATTTTCTCCGCATAAATAAATGTAAATCCAGGCAACTAAAATAAACCGACCGACTGAAGTAGTAAACTGATAAATTTTTAATGCGCGTTCCTGTTGTAAAGTCACGCTGTCGCTGGAAGTAATTTTTTCGAATCCGGTAATAAAATTTAAAAAATCCATACCCGGAAATACGGCATTAATTATTTCAACCGCAACCATGGCAAAAATGGTTTCGCCTATCAGGTATATGCCTAATAAAATTAATAATTTACCGTACCATGGAATTGACTTGATGCTACCTTTCAATGGGTAATCTTTAAAGGTGTAAAAATAGGTAAATACGAGCATCCGACAAGCGCTTTAACCCTGTTTAACCACTTTCGCACTAACTTTGCACCCGCATGCCTCAAATAGGAGATATTAAATTGCCGGATTTTCCCATCCTGTTGGCGCCCATGGAAGACGTGAGCGACCCGCCTTTTCGCGTATTATGCAAGGAGTTGGGAGCAGATTTGATGTATACCGAGTTTATTTCTACTGAGGGTTTGATTCGAAATGCCGAAAAAAGTCTGAAAAAACTCGAATTCTACGAAGCTGAACGGCCAATTGGCATTCAAATTTTTGGCGCAGACATAGAAGTAATGAAGGGTTGCGCCGAAATTGTTGAGCAAGCAGGCCCCGATTTGCTGGACATCAATTTTGGCTGTCCGGTAAAAAAAGTTGTGTGTAAAGATGCCGGAGCCGGTATTTTAAAGGATATACCGCGTATGGTTCGGCTTACTGCAGAGATTGTAAAGGCCACAAAATTGCCGGTTACCGTAAAAACTCGCCTCGGCTGGGACGATAACTCCAAAAACATCATGGAAGTGGCTGAAAGGCTGCAGGATATTGGTATTAAAGCGCTTACCATTCACGGAAGAACCCGTGCACAAATGTATAAAGGTGAGGCAGACTGGACCTTGATTGGTGATGTAAAAAATAATCAGCGCATTCAAATTCCCATTTTCGGCAATGGCGATATAGATTCGCCACAAAAGGCATTGGCAATGAAAAACCGTTATGGGGTAGATGGCATTATGATTGGGCGCGCAGCTATTGGTGCACCTTGGGTGTTTCGTGAAATAAAACATTTTTTGGCCACGGGTGAAGAATTATCACCACCAACAATTGCCGAACGCGTTGATATTTGTCGCAGGCATTTAATTAAATCTATTGAATGGAAAGGACCGGTATTGGGTATTTTAGAAATGCGCAGGCACTATACAAATTATTTTAAAGGTATTCCCAATATTAAATCATACCGCAACCAACTGGTAACCGTAAATTCGTTAGAAGAAATTGATGAAGTGTTATTGGAAATAATCAGACTTTCAAATGACAATGTTGAGGTAGGAGTTTAAATTTTTTTGTATATTTATTTTCTCAATTATACAAAACCTCCTCCTATGAAATTAACAGGTATTTTATTTTTCCTTCTTTTATTAAATAGGCAAAGCATTGCACAATCATCAGAATTTGCACCGATTGGAGCGAAATGGTGGTATGGTTTCGCGTGGAATGGAATGGACTTTGAACAAATGTATTATTATCTTGAGTCAAAGCAGGATACCATTTTATTTGGCCAGGAATGTAAGCGTCTTGAAAGTAAAATTTTATATCCATTTAGTGAAGAAAAAGTAGCTGATATTTTTGTTTATCAAAGTGGAGACACTGTTTTTTATGCGATAGATTCATTAGCCGGAGAGTTGATGGATACCTCTTTTCATATTTTATATAATTTTGCGGCTGTGCCCGGCGATGTTTGGCCGCTCGGTATTGGCGACTATTTGGGGTATGAGGATATCATTTGCGGAGTAGAGCCTGAAGCATATGTTATAGTTGATTCGGTAAATGTTGAAACAATAGCCGGACTTACGCTCAAAAAAAGCTCTTTCCATTCAGAGTCATATTGGGGTTACTGGGATTTTGCCCGAGAGGCTTATGAAATATTTGGTAATAAAGAATATTTATTTCCCTATTCCGGATGTTATGTTAAAGATCCTTTTCCTAACTATTTGAATTGTTATGAAGACCCAAATATTGGTCTGATTCAATTTTCACCTTATGGTTGCGCTGAGTTTAGTGAAGTAATAACAGTTTCAAATGAATTATCTCTTTATCCCATGCCTTTTTCATCTTATTTTAATTTGAAAAGCGATGCCAAAATTGCACAAATTTCAATTTACGGTATTGATGGGGTTGAATTATATTCGACAAATAATGTTTATGCAACTACAGTAAATATAAACTCCAAAGTGAAAGGTGTTTTATTGATGAAATTAATTTATGAAAACAATAAAATTTCGTACGTCAATATAGTGAAGGTTTAAGAAGTAAACATTATTTGTTACATGAATTATTAATTATTTCCTCACTTAATTTTAATAAAATTAATGAATTATGAAAAATTATACCTTTTTAATTATAGCAATATTTTTTATTGATAGATGTTTTTCCCAAACAAATAATTTTGCTCCAATTGGTGCTACCTGGTATTATAGTGATATTTACGATATTGACTATGATGACACCTTGGACATAACCGGGTACAACAAAGTTGAAAGTATTGCTGATACCAATATCGGCGGAATAAATTGCAGGGAATTAAAATTTAGTTTTGTAAACCCCACCGGCGGTTTAGAAGGTGAGTTAAAATATTATGTTTATGAAAACAACGAAAAGGTTTATTTTTTAATTGGAGATAAATTTAAACTCGTTTATGATTTCAGTGGTGCAGATTGGTTTGCCCATGATGTGTATTACAACTTCGGTGATTCCACTTTGATTGAGGTTGATTCGGTAACTATGGAATTGTATGATGGGGTATTATTGAAAACCATTCATACCCATATCAATTTTGATTACGATTTGTTTTATACATCAAACACGATTGTTGAAACAATGGGCCCACTAGGTTATATGTTTTTATATTATGGTGGAGATGATTCTTTTCCGCCAAACGGATTGCGTTGTTATGCCGATGACGCAATTGATGTTCAAATAAACGAATCCATGCCATGTGATTCTTTAACGCCCGAAATAACCGCTATCAATCAGATAACAAACGAATTGGGAATAAATGTATATCCCAACCCAAGTAACGGAATTGTATTTGTTGATTGCTCAAACATTAATTCCAATGATAATAATATACTTATCATCGATATCACCGGTAAACAAATTTATTCAACAAATTTAACGGCTCAGAGTGTAAATAAAATTGACATCAGCTCAATTCCAAACGGATTATATATTGCGCAGATTAAAAATGGTGATGGGGTTTTGGATTCGGTTAAAATTGTGAAGGAGTGAAAATTATGAATGAATGTGCAAGAATAGGTTTGCTATTGTCATTCTTTATTTATTGGGTCAGATAACTATTAAATAAAGCAACAGCAATATTGTTTCAAATTTTGCTGTTGCCAAAGTAAATATTAGAACTTGCCGGTCATGAATTCAATAAGCTTTTCATCACTCATTTTATTCGAAGTAGACACTTCGGTTTTGCTATTCTTAAATTGAGGAGTCGTAGATAGGAAATGGATAAATTGTTCCTGGGCTTGTCCTGTACCTGTAACATGCACATGTGTAGCATTTACCAAATGTGATGCTATTTCTTTAAAAAATTTTAATTGTATAGATTGCTCATGGTTGTTTGAGGTTTTTTCGCTCGAATTTGGGGAATTCGTTTCCCCTTTTATGTGAGCAATTATCATTAATGGGCTGTCTTCTGTATTTCCGCCACCTACTACTGTCGCGTTATGGCCATCCATCCAGACCCCGAATTGTTTTTGATTGTTCATAATAATATTTTAATGAAACAATAAATGCCCAATAACCGTGCCTCAAGGGGCGATGGCGTATTAATGGAGAGAATTCCCGCTTTATTATCATCAAACGCTTAAATGCATGCGCCTTTATGAAAATAATTTTGCGGATGTTGTATAGAACAAAAGGTATAGATTTATTACCAATGCTGATTGAAATGATATTCTGATCTGATAAATATTTATCGATTGCACCACAAGCAAAAGAGTTTGCCAAATTGTTACGCACAGATAAAGAAGCCGTAATTATGCAACTTACACAATATTTAAAAAAGGATTAGTTTATTACGTGGATCTAAGAAGTTTTATTAGCATATTAAACCAAACAAATCGCCTGTTTTATTTTTTCCGTTTACCTATCCTCATTTTCAAACCAAAATTGTAATTCTCTTTTCCGATATGGTGAGATGCTTAAACTTGGTTGTATTCCGTCATAAATAGTGTCCGGGTATAATTCGAGTGCTAACCAGATATATTCTGAATGATACTGAAATGCCAATTTGGATGTCGTGTTTAAAGTTAGCTCTAAAAGTTCTCTTGATTGTGGGTTTTTATATTGAACTATAGCTAGATATAATACTCTAATCAACGAGTGGTTAAAGCCTGTGGATTTCTTAATTTCATCGGAATGAATGGCAGACAAATAAGTAAAAAATGCACTATCCGGAAAATATTTTACAGCTTGTAATCCATAATATTGAATGTTTTGATTGTTTGACGTGAGTCGTTCAATTATAAATTCTTTATCTTGTTGTTGCTGAAATTTTGAAAGTGCAATAAGTGCATTATCATCTTTTTCGTTAATTAATATTTCACGTATTCTATTATAGTAATGTGGTTCAGGTTTTATTTTTTTTAAAACTTCAGATTTAGCATTTAGTTTGACATTTTTACCGAATATTATAATACTATCAATTTTTTCTTTCAATTTCTGTAAGTTTATAAGCATCTAAATTAACATGTTGTGGTGTTACAACTTCAAGAAAATAATCGCCAACACTTAAAGAACTAATTAACAACCCTGAAAAGTTGGAATAATTGCAGTGTCTGTTAAATGCTTAATTAAAACCGAATAAATATTTGAATCCTTTCTTGTTGCCAGCGCCTCAAAAGAATAACAACGTACTACACCATTTTTGTGATCTGTAAGTGCTATAAGTTCTTCATTAGTTGCATGCTCCTTTAAAGCAATATATCTGTCCCATTGATCGGTCCTAATTCCTGCATATCCAACTCCTTCACTTTTCAGCACATTATCTTTGGCAATACCGTTTACGATTTTCTCAATTTCCGGTCTAACTGTTTGGCCAATTAGCGTTGACAAGACTGTTAGGGTATATATTAATAAGGTCGTTAATCTTTTCATTAAAACACTATTAATTTTTGAATATTTGTAAAGGTTGGGTGTTTTCCTAAATATGTTAATTCGAAGTTACAAATATTTCAGTAACTAAAAATCTCTCAGCAGAATAAAAAATCCACCTTTTGCAAATGTGTTACAGGCTGGGTTTCTACCACCCTTTTTTATAAGATTGATTTTCTAAAATCTATTTTTATCCAAATAGATAATGAGATGGCAAGCCCGATTACTGTTGCCCACGCATGAACGGGCATTCCAACACAAACGTTTATTCGAAGATACAAATTTTCCTAACCATCAGTCGCCACTGATTTGCGGTGCGCGAAACCCACCCTATTGTAAATGTGCTGTTATTCTGCTGTGGTTATTTCTATCCTATTCTTAATTTCACGTACCATTAATTACTTTTTTGTCCCAATTGATCAGTAGATTGCGAACTTCAGTCCAATACTTTTAGTTCGTCCAAGTTTCCTTGTCTTTAGCATTCACGAATTTTTCTCCATCAAAAATGCATAGTCCTTTGCCAACTTCCAAACCAAATTTGCCCTTTTTTATCTTCGAGAATACTAAGTGTGACATTGGAGGTTAAACCATCATCTGTTGTGAATTGCTTGAAATTATTGCCATCATAACGGTAAACACCATAACCTTCAGCCGTAAACCAAATATTCCCTTTGCTATCTTCATAAAAATTATAAGCTTCTACACCTGCGATAATTCCAGCCTTTGTGAAGTTGGTATATGTTTTACCATCAAATTTGCTCACACCGCCATTAAAAGTTCCAATCCATATATTTCCTTGTTTGTCTTCTAAAATATCTGCAGCGTTATTATCGGTGAGTTCTTTTTTAGCTGTTAGATGAATAAATACTCCATTTTTATATTTAAAAATTCCATTCCCATCAGTAACAAACCACATATTTCCTTTGTTGTCTTCAATGATTTTAAAAACCAATTTATCAGATAGCATCGGTTTTGCATTTTCGACTTTTGAAACTGGCAACGAAAAAGGTATAAACTTTTCCCCGTTAAAATGACTAACTCCGCCTGTCGCCCCAACCCAAATAAGTCCGTTTTTGTCAATTAATAAACCCCAAATTTCCGGATTCACACCTGGCAGTCCTTCTTTGAATGAAAATGTTTTAAATTTTACGCCATCGTATTTTATAAGTCCTTCGGATGTTCCGAACCAAATATTACCTACTTCATCTTCTACAATCTCTAAAACCCTAAAATGTGGACTGATACCTTCAATTGTGATTTTTTCAAGTATTCGTCCATCATAATGGATAATACCATTTCCATTTGTTCCAAACCAATAGTTCCCTTTTTTGTCCTGATACATTGACCTTACAAACTCACTAACCATTCCATTTAAATTGGTATGAATTTGCGGAAAGACTGTGCTTTGATTTACAGTGATTGGTTGTGTGTTTACTTCATTCTCCAATGTATCAGTAACAGATTTTTCTTTCACTTGTCCTGTGCAAGATGAGAATTGAAGTGTCAAAAGAACCAAAATTAAATTTGTTGTTTTGAATAATATCTTAATGCCAATGTTTATCATATTGTTGCTTTTATACGCAGTTATGTGCCGTTATTCTTGTTTGATATCTTTCAGCTTGTTGGTCACTAATTGCCATAATTTTGTTTTAGGATGATTGTCCTTGTCTGTCGCCCAATAATAATCTTGAAGTCTTGAACAGAAGTATTTTGTTGTAGGTGAATAAAATTGAATACTATATCCCATACTGTGACTCATACCATATGATGGCTTTGGGTCAGTTGTTACAGTTACGCACATTTGCGATGTGCTGGCATTTTATAATAAATGTTCATTCGAAGATACAAATTTTCTATAACCATCAGTCGCGGCTGATCTGCCGAGCACGAAACTCCGCTTAGCGCAAATCTGCTATTATGTGTTCGTGCAACTTCCCATCCTGATTGCGACAGCCTGGAATTACAAATTCTGTTTATTCATTTCTATTATTTGTCTTAGTAGTGTAGCATATTATCCAATAATAAGTCAAGTTGAAAAACTTAATTTCACCGCCAATGTCTTTAAGTTTCTGTTGTAAAAATATTTCTGTCGGGAAGTTTTTCAAAACTAAATGGGTAGTGTTGTCTTCAAGCTTTCTTGTCTGAAAGCTGTTGCCCTGTTCGTCCCTTTTTGTAATAGGAAGATTACTCCCTTCAACAAAATTGTTATCCATAAAAACTACTGTGCCACCAGGAGAAACCAACCTGTTTACTGTTGTAAGAAAGTTGTCAAGGTCTTGCAGTAAAACATGACTCCAAATAAACCCGCCAAACAAAGTTTCAAATTTATTATTGCCAGAAAAATTGTAGATGTCAGCAATTCCAAACGAAACTTGCTTGCTTGAGAAATCTTTTTCTTAGCAATTTCAATAACAGATTCATTGATGTCGGTCGCAAAATAGAAGTTGCCGTTACAGCAATTTTCTCTGTCCAATAACCTGTTCCACAAGCAATTTCCAATACTTGTTTGTCGGCAAAAATTTCTTGCAAAATTGTTGCTGCACTTTTCAAATCCTCTTGGCGTTCTGGTTTAGAATATATTTTCTCATATTCTTCTGCTCTGTCTTTGTAGTATAAAACTAGGTCGGTATTCATGTTGTCGAATGTTTTAATTCTGTTTCTTTCCTGCAGTCAGTTTGATGTTAGTATGTCGCCAGCTAACATTTTACAACTACTAAAAGTTGGCGATTTCGAAGCACAGAACTGTCTGCCTGCACAGCACTTAATAGGATACCCCAAATTCATTAACCACTGAACCATCAACTTCTCTAGTATCATTTTTTGAATATTAATCCTGTTTAATTTTTTGGATAAGATGAGAATATCAGGTATATACAACAGGGCCATGTAGTCTAGACGGTGGAATTTATTTACACGGAATGCTAATGACTTCTCAAAGTCTGAGTTTTCGTCAAGGTATGTTGAAGTTGTAGAAACAATATTTTTAATTATTTCATTTACTATTTCAATATTGTCATTAAGATGTAATGAATACCAATATTCATCTCGTTGGTTTTCCCACTCACTTAGATTTTCTACCGTCTCTGCAATAAAAGCTAAATTTGAATTGTCATTGTGGTAATAATAATCAGGTGAATAGTCATATGTTTTTCGAATTCTGGAGTATTCTTCATTCTCGACCTTTAAATGAATTGCAAATTCAACAACTTCATCTTTGTAATTTTTACTATTTGTTCTAAACCATACAACTTGTTTAAAACTTCCAACATTACGTTCAAGTTGCATTTTTGTTTTAACAAATGAGTAGCCTAAATAAGAAATTTCTGGTAAAATATAGGTTTCAATTATTTTAACAATTCGGTCTCTTGGTTTTAAGTCCCTAAACAATTGATTTTTGTTTGAGCGAAGCCTTTTTACATAGTCACTCAGTTTGTAGTCCATATTAATATCTTTTTAAAATTGGCTATAACTATTTGCAAATTTGCGATGGACGGGTATTCAAACGCAAACCGTTTTTCGAAGATACAAATTTTTTGTAACCATCAGCCGCCGCTGAGCTCCAAAATATGAAACCCCGCCGAGTGTAAATGTGCTGTTTGCGGTAGCTTCATTTCTTCAATCGATATAAGATAACATTCTATCATAAGTCTTTTATTTTATTTTTGCCTAAGATGTATGGCCAGTGATTTATTTCATAAGTTTCCGAAGTAAACAATCTTATCGCAATACGAAATGGATGAATTATTTCATTCTCTCCTCCACTAATTGCTATTAATTGTAATTTTTCAGCAGTCTCATCGTGTAGTTAAGCACTAAACCCCATTTTGCCAATCTGTTTTTAGCGGTTCGTTGTTTTTTGCCTTGATATTAATCTGTTTATCTCCCTTGTAAATTAAAAACTGTTCCTGCTGGGTCCTGAATCCAATGCATATTCTTAGGAAGTTTTTCAATTTCGTCACACGTCTCAACGCCATTCAATAGCAAATAACTTGTCGCGTCTGCTACGTCTGGAACAGTAAGCTGCAACCAGGTTTCTGAGTGTGTATAGTTGTCAACGCAGTCTAACCAAATAACAATATTACCAAACTTTACTTCATGAGTTCTGGAAATGGTAGGGTTGTCAATTGGCTTCTCTTCAACTTCTAACTTCAAAATATTTTTGTAAAAAGCAACCGTTTGGTCGTACTTTACTTTTCGGAATTTTAATCGCAATATTAATTCCGGCTTCAAATTTTATATCCATTGTCGTTTTGATTTTTCTATGCCAAATTACTGTTTTTTCAATTCTTTGGTTCTGTCGTGGGTTCGTTCTGTGTCTTTTTGCAATGACAGCTACTGTGTTGCAGCTACCCGAAGGGCGGGACTTTTACCGGCAAGACTTTATTTAAAAAATAATGTTTGATTAACCAAAAAACTGTCATATGAGGCATTGAAACGCCAATTTCTTGAAGGTGCTGTTATGCGTTCCTATTTTTTACCAAGGTCCGTTCTTTGTAACATTTATAAATCTGTCATTTTCATAACGATATGCTCCACCATACCCCACAAACCAAAGTCGTCTTTGCCGGTCTTCGTAAATTTGAAAAGTCAGCGGACCATAATTTCCTTCTTCTATTCGATATTCAGTGAGTTTCTCACCACTTAATCTGTATATACTGCGAGAGCAGTTAAACCAGGTATCACCCTTAAAATCCACAATTATACTGCCTGTTCCTTTGCTTTCTTCAAAATGCAATTCTGAAATATTGGTAAGGATATTCTCTTTGAGATAAAAAAGTCCTTTTGAAGTCGAAACCCAGAATCCACCTTTTTTGTCTTCAACTATTTTGCTAACAAAATTTGTTGGAACACCTACTTCGTTTGAAATATTCTTTAAATTTTTATTTGTATATGAAAATATACCTGCATTAGTACAAAACCATATTGTTCCCTTACTATCTTCAAGTATACTATGAATCATTTTGGTACTTGATACACCAACAGTTGTATCCATCTTCCCTTCCGGCAGGTCGAAATTATTGAATACTTTTCCATCAAAAATACAAACACCTTCTATGGTCCCAACCCAAACATTACCATTGACATCCGTCTCAATGCACCAAACATCATTGCTTATTAAGCCATCTGATTCGTAATAATTGGTCACAGATGTACCGTCAATACTGCTAATACCATCAGTATGTCCAAACCAAATTATCCCATCTTTATCTTCTGCAATGTCTTTAATTGTTACTCTTCCGCCTGATTCGCTTCTAATGCTATCAATATAAATTAACGAATCGCCAGCTAGTTTGAACGCTCCCCCCTGGGCTCCAAACCAAATGTTTCCCTTGCTATCTTGAAAAATAGTCCTTACAACGTCACTTATCTGATTGTTGAAATTTGGAAATATATCTGTTCCCTTTTCTTTTATTATATTTTGTTTATCAGTTTTATTCGCTTGCCCATTACAAGACGTTATAAAAAAACAAAACGCAATACCTGTAAACCATTTTATTCCGTAAAATGATGAATTCTCTTTTTTCATTGAATCTCTATTTATATGACGCACAATGTTTTTTGCAGATTTGCGATGAGAGGGAATTTCGTCACAAATGTTTCATTCGAAGATACGAACTTTCTTTAAACATAAAGCTGACCATGGCGAAAACCCGACTATTGCAAATGTCCTGTTATAGGACGTTTTTTTGTCCATTGTCATTTTGGAAATTTTGATAAGTCCAACCCAGTAGATTCAACATAAATTTCGTCAAAGTCAGCGGAGTCAGTCACACCAATGCCACCTTCCGGTTTTAATTCTGTGTTATCCTCAAGAATAATTCGAAAATTAAAGTTGTCTATGTTAGAAATTCCTTGCTTCTCAAAATGTTGTTGGATAGTCGGCTGATATTTTTTGTAATTATGGTTTGCAATTAAGTTACCGCCAATTCCACCCATACTTTCATCTATGATTGAAAAATTCACTTCTCCAATATTATCATTGTCTATGTATAGATAACCTTTCATTAATCTTGTCCTTCAATTGTAATATTTAAATATTCGCTCTCTATTTTGAGTCCGAGTAATAGGCCAATGATTTCATTGTCGCCAGAAACTATGAGCAGTTTGTATTTATTATCTTCACTTGAAATTTCAACATCTTCTATCGCTTTAATTCTAAAGGTCATTGAAAGTGATTGGTTAAATGGCACATTTATGAACCAATTTTCTTGCACTGTACCTTCTTTTAATTTTCCGATTAAATAAAATTCATTCCTGCGTCTAATCGCAAAGCTGTCAATTACCTCAAATTGTCCTTGTCTTATTTCTGTGTTCATTGTCGGTCTCCTTAAAATGCCCTGTAACAGCGTTATATACACAACCTCATTACACAAATTTCTCCCATTCAGCATTATTTACGCAATAAAGTAAGATGCTGCCCAAAATTTGATTGCCAAAAATATGCGTTATTCAATAGTTCAACGCCATAACCCGCAAATTCAAGGTATGCCGTGAACCCCAAAAATGTCACATTTTATCAAAATTACAAAAATGCAGCTAAGGTGAACCACTTGACTAATGTCATAAAAGTCAGCATCCCACCCACTTTACCCTGTCACAAAAAAAACCTAACTATACAAAAAATGACTGCCTTGAGTTGCACTGCTCCTAACATTTTGAAACAAATTCAACGAGTTTTTTACACAAAGATTCGGTTCCGTCTTTGTTGCGTTTTCAGCTGTTTCGAGGTAAACTAGTAATTTTCATGAAAGCAAACAGATAAAAAAAGGACATTTCATACCCACCGCCAATGCTCAAATCAAAACTAAAAAATTTGACCGTCACTTTTTTATATTGACGAAAGCAAAGGAGTATCTGCTTCTTGAGCATTAAACTATCACACCAAAGTAAAATGATACTGTCTTGGTCAAAATTCTATAAAGTTTATTTGTTAGAAGTCATTATAGAGAAAAATAGAAAATCTGTTGAGGGTATTTCAGTAAAGTCAAACCAGCAATTGTTACAATTTGCCCACGATGATACGTGCCGTGATTAAATAAATGTTGCAGATATTCTACAAGTGTAAGGTTTGCTTCAAACCAAGGTGTTTTGATATGCACTTTTTCAGATAATTCCTCTTCTGTTAATTGGTTTACTTTCTCAGCAATAATTGACGATCTATTTAGTAATCCTTCAAATACCTCCTTGGGTTTTAGGTCTTTTATACCATATCGATTTACGGCATCCGTGTTTTTGAAGAGGTTAGTACACCACATTTCTTCAATAGCCCAAATATGGTTTAATGTTTGAAGAATACCGTTAAAACTAGATTGAACATCTTTTTGAAGTTGTTCTTCTGATTGGTTGTTTAACCATTTTACAAATTGCTGATTAGCACTTAAATTGTAAGCCGCATAGCTTGAAATTAATTTTTGATACTCATTTTATTTCTTTTTTAATTATTACAATACAAAAGTAAAATGAGCTTGTGACAACAGTATGTCAAGGGTGTTTATTGGTCGTGATATTTTTCAAAAAACTCTTGTAGCGTCATTTTATGAGGTGTGAAATTTTCTCGTTGAACATGCAGTTTTTGAATTCTGTCCAACCGAAAATAGCGAAATTCTTTTCGCAGACGACAATAGGCAACCAACAACCAACCTTCTGAGATGTTTAATAAAGCAAAAGGCTCAACAGTTCTTTTGCTTTGTTTATTTTTTGCGTTGATGTATTCAAAATTTACAAGATAAAAATTGGTAAGTGCAGTTTGTAAAGAAGATAATATGTTGCTATTTATTTCATAATTATCAAGTTTCGCAAATTTTGTTCTTAATGAAAGTAAGTTAGCTTTGTCTTTCTCGGTTTGTCTTAAAACTGCTTTTATCTTGTCAATGGCTTCGCCATAATCTTTAATTAATGAACTGTCTCTTATTTTTTAAAACCAATTGTTCTGAAAGAATTAATGCGTTTGCTTGGTTCTCATTAAACATAATTGGTGGAATTTTGTAACCTTCCATCAAAGTATAACCTTTACCATCTTCTGTCAAAACCGGAACACCTGCTTGTGCTAATGCTTTTAAATCCCTATAAATTGTTCTTGTGCTAACGCCAAATTTTTCAGCAAGTTTAGTAGATGTTACAAGTCGTCTTGTTTGCAACTGTGTTAAAATCGCAACAAGTCTTGAAAGTCTTTTGGTATCGTTATCATTCATTCTGCAAATGTCTGATATTTTTAGTTTTAGTGTTTCCTAAAATGGTTTATAACGATTTCGGGCTTTGCGAAGAAGCGAATTTCGAAGCACTAAACTGTCTGCCAGCACGAAACATGATACGAAGCACAAGGCTTCATTTAAACACTGAACCCGCTTTTTTGCCAAGCGCCTTTAAGCAGTGGCTCTGCTGTCTATCGAAGTTTTAGTTTGCATTGTGTCGGAAGACGTTATTGTTCGCCCTTTTCGTAACCTTCATAATAATATGACTGTTCAATTCCTTTAAAAATAATTTCTCTATTATCGACCTGGTCGGTTAAATTTCCCTTTATCAGCGTTCTTAATTCCAAATCATTGATTGGACTTCTCTCCATTGATTGTAAATAAAGAGTTTTGTCAATAAATTGCCAGTTGACAACTTTTTTAAGCTGCTTTTTTAAAATCATATCTAGCCAAATGCGCATTGATCTGCCATTACCTTCCATAAATGGATGTGCAATATTCATTTCGACATATTTAGCAATAATTTCTTCAAAAGAGCTTTCAGGCATTTGTTCAATTTTTACGAGAATTTCTTTAAGATACAATGCATTTGCAAATCTAAAAGCACCTTTAGAAATATTAAGTTTTCGGATTTCACCGGCAAAATCGTATAAGCCATCAAACAAATAACGGTGTATTTCTTTTAAACCTTTAGTCGTGCCGATTTCTATGTTATTGATGTCATTCGATTCGAATAATCGATATGCATTTTCTAAACTGTTTTTGTCAATATTTTTCATAAGATTTTGACACGCTACCTGGCAACACAAAAATAGTTCAAATGAATGTAATTTCCTTTGTATACAAAAATATTTTCATTGTCGGATGATTGATTTTGCGCTTGTTGTTAACGTTTCGCAGCTCGGCCAAGGTGGCGATTTCACCACAAACCTTCATACGTAGCATTAAACCGCCACTTTTGCTAAACCCCTAATAGCAGAAGCCCTTCTTACACTCCGAAGTGATCTTGGTGCAAGTTTGCACTCAGCCAGTGCAGTGGTAAAAAATAAATTTGTGAAAAAGTACAGTGGATTTGTTTTGGATTATAAAATTACTGCCCAAAATTTCAATGATTTAAATTCCATATCGTAAAATTTAAAATCGTGGCGAATGAGACCCATGAAATATAGGGCACAAGCAACCAAGCAGCAAGTTTTGAAAACGAAGAAAAAGTAAATATGGTGATTATGATAATAACCACCATTATAATAATATCTAGTAATGCGAATGCAGGGGAATGAAAGTGAAAGAATATAATACTCCACCAAAAATTAAGAAATAGTTGTAGTGCAAATAAGAAATAAGCTTTACGTTTGTTTGGTTCGGTTGAGTTGTTATTCCAAATTATGCCTAATGAAATTCCCATGAGTAAGTATAGCGTTGTCCACACCGGCCCAAAAAGATATGCAGGTGGATTCCATGTTGGTTTGTTTAGTGCGTCAAACCATGGGTTGTTGTTTGCACTTGCTAAAAGTCCGCTGATTATTCCTACACTTTCGCATAGTATAATTGCAATGATGAATTTCCATGCAGTGGGTAACCTTTTTGTTGCTGCCATTAAATTAAAATTCTTTACTGAGTTTCAATCACCAATTGATAATTCAGTTATTCATTATATAAATATATAATTGTTCTTATTAATTATTTGTGAAATGAGAAAATGCTTTTGATTTTAATTAAACCTTTAATTCACCTTCTGTACTAGTAACTAAATTTGTTCCTGTAACAAACCGATGCTACCATCTTTAAGAAGTTTATCATTTGTTCCCGTCTGTATCCCAGTAGTAAGCTGTAGTTGGGATAACCTTAATTATAGAAATATTAGGATCGTCCTTACCCTCTTTAAACCAAGTTTTGGCAAGAGGAGTCCATAGTTCTTCAATTTTTTTCTTATCAAAAATTATTTCTGCTTCACCGTTTACAACTAAGAAACTGCTCTTTGCAGGATGAGAAAAAAGAGTTGCACAATTTTATCTGCTGCAATGGCCTTATTTTTATCGCTGTTCTTTTCGCTGAAAAACCAAATATTGCCCTGGTCGCAAACTTTTATTGCGGACATAGGTCGGCAAGTAGCGCCATCGTCTGTTTTCAAATTGGTGCAAAAGAGACAAACCATTATATCATCGACCAAACTTTTCAATTTGTCAATTGCTTCTTTATTGTTTAGATTTTCTGTATTGTTCATATTTTATTTTGTTTAGTGATATTACATTTTATTGTAAAATTTCAACTATACAAAATTGATACTATTAGTGTTCTCGAGCATTTTATAATTACAGAGAATAGTTACATCATTCACACTTTTCAAAGCTGAAAAAGTCAGTTGATGCGCTATAAATAACAAAACAGCCCCTTTTTGGGGATGTTTTTGCTTTGTTTTTTTGTGAGGAGATGCTTATTTGGTGATGCCCCAAAAGTTGGTCGTAGGGTTTCAGCTAACATTTTTCGGCTTGGCGATGTGGGGGATTTTTACACTAAAGTTCAATAGAATTACTGATGTTGAACCTTGCACAAATGGCACATAGAAGTTTCTTGCACCGGCTATTATAAGCCGTTTTTCTTCTGTCCATAAGCACACTATTAATGATTCACCACAAATTTCTTTACTGTAAATGATTTTGTGTCTGAATATCTTAAGAAATACAAACCACTGTTTAAATGTTTCGTATCAATATAACTGTCTTGAAAATATTTATTGTCGTATACCACTTGGCCTTGATAATTTGTGATTTGAATTGTCTGAGAAGAACTAATTTTATTTATCTTTATCGATAGTTGGTCATTAACAGGATTTGGATAAACCGATATTAAGTTGTCATTTTGAATTTCTTCAATTCCCTCTGCATAATCTTCAAAATGAAAATCATCAAACATAAGACCGTCCTTAAAAGTCTGAATGCTGTCACTTATAAAAGTGAAACGATATAATATTGTATCTCCAATTTGTATGTTAAAGATAGGTCCAAGATTGGCGATGTTCGCATAAAAATTTAACCAACCATTTGAATTTCCTGTCAAAGTTGGCTTTGTTACATTCCACTGTATAGCATAAGCGTTAATAGTATCGTTTATTAAATCAATCCATGTATTGCCATTGTCAGGCGACATTTCAATAATTCCAAAATCTGTTAAGGTATCCGAATTAACAAAATATTGTCCCGAAAGTATTACTGTATGTGGCCAAGTAAAACCAAGTCCGGAAGCGATATTTGTCAAAATGAAACTCGATGTGTCATTTGATGGATACGCATTTAAAGTATCAGTTGCAATAGCATTCAGCGGTGAGAACGCACTTGAAAAAATTGTTTTTTGGGGCAAACCAACCTGCCAGATGTTATTTGGGTTTGAAGATGTATCAATAGTTAAATGTTGTAAATTTAAGGAGTCATCAAAATTAAGTATGTAAAAATCATCTTCTAATTGACCAAATGCAGCAATTGAAATAAGGGACAAAAAATATAAAATTAGAATGTTTTTCATAGTGATTGGTATTTTTAAAATGGCTTATAACGCTAAGGGCTTTACGCAGCAGCGGAATCTAAAAACGAAACTCCCGCTAAAGAAAAGCGTCCTGCAAAACAAATATATTCAATTTAAATCAAAGCCGCAATTGTGTAAAACTTTGTTAACTGCTGCCAATCAATTATAATGCAGTCGGAAATTAATATCAAAATTCCACATTATTCCATTAATTCGAATCCAATTTTCAAAGCTGGGTTCTCCTGAAATTATATATGAAGGTCCACGTTGTTTTGTTTTTCGTTATTGTCCGCTTTCCGAGAACGCAAGTTTCCGCGAAAATAAAGTTGTCGAGATGAAACTGTCTGATGTTCACAGTTTTTTTATTGGTTATTTGTTTTTCCACCTATCCAAACGCTTCATTCCTCTGGTAAATAACCATGATGTGAATTTGAAATGTCCACCTTCCATCATTTTTTGTTTGTTCAATTCTTGAAATTCTTTTACATCAGTTCCTTTATAAGTGAATTCTCCTTTTTCGAAGCAATAAGAACAATACATTTTGCTGATACTTCCATCGGCATTTGTTCCTCCGCCTTTTTCGTCCCGCTTCAAAGGCATTCCGCATGACTGGCAATTTTTGTAAGATGTTTCCATTGTTGTCATATTTTTTGTTTTTAGTTATTATTATTTTCTGTCTGTTTATGTTGCCATACAATGACCGGTAACGGTTCTCAACTTTGCGATGTTGGGGAATTCAAAGTACAAATGTTCAAATTAGCACAAATGCTCAATAGAATTCCAATGCTAAAATTTAGTACATCAGCCCCAATTTCGCAAAACCGATGTTAGCGGCTCGTTGTTTTTCTTTTGTCATTCATCTATTAGCTTTAATATTCTTGCAACTCTTTTGTCAAAGTCTTTTGAGTATTTATTTAACTGGTCTTTTAAAGAATACCTCAACTCATTTTTGAGTTCAGGATATTTTTTTGTAAGATTAAACAAAACTAAAGCAGACCTTGACTTAACAGTTATATTCGTTTTGGGTGATACTATAAATTGAAATAATAAGTCTATTGCTTCACCTTCATTTTCAGATGGAACACCTACATATAACCAATATGAGGCAAAATAAGTTTTGTAATCTTGGTTAATGGTACTACATAAAGTCAATAAATAAGAAAGCTCACTCAATAATCTATTAGGGCTTAAAATTCCAATATCACTAAGCATCCATAAAAACTTAGTAGCAATCTCTTTTTCGTACTTTAATAGTTCTGCTAGTTCTTTTAAGTCTATGTTCTTCTCTAAAATATAGATTGCCCACATTTTTCTTTGTTCATAAGAGCTTTTGGGCAACGATGTTTTTAGTTCTTGTAAAAAAACTGGTGTGGTTTTCATTCAGTCAATTTATAAATATACTCATCAATGTCTTCTTGTCGTGCATTTGCAAAAGCTTTGTCAGTGACAACTTTTACAAATCCATTTTTTTCTAAAACCTTTTGTGAGGCAAAATTGGTCTAATTGTTTCAATTGTAAGAAGTTCGTTTAATGCTTTTGTTGCAATACCTTGCCCCAAAATTTCCTGTCTATCCAATATGTAATTTCGGTGTCGCCTTCCATTACAAACTTTGCAATACTTCCAACAATAGTTTTGTCAATAATAATTGTCTGACTATTTATTGTTGGATTGGATAATAACTATGACCATTTGTCGATATATGCTGTTTTGTCTGTTGGGTCTTTTGACATAAATGCTGCTAAATATCCACCTTCTGTGTCCGTTTGAAACAGAAATAAAGTGTCCAAATCTTCAATTTCTGTTGGCCTTAATTTTATATCAAGTTTTTTATTTTCCATTTCTTTATACTTATCAATAAATTTTGTAAGTTTTAGTTCTGTCGTCAGTTTCGGTACAATGACGGCTAACGTTTTGCAGATTTGCGACGGCGGGGAAGGCAATCGAAAATCTTTAATAAAAATACGAAGTTTTAGGTTATCGAAAATTATTCTGAGGTGGGCGTCGCCCCGCTGTCGCAAATGTGCTTGTTAGCGGTTGTTTTTCTTGATTAAAATTCTTGCAAAATGCACCGCCATTATTATTAAGATTTGTATAGGTAAAGCAATAAAAAACACAGGCCCAGCAAATATAAAGGGAGAATTTTCATTATCAAAAATAAAGAGAGCCAAAGGATAACCAATATTCCAAACAAAATGATTTGGATCAGAGCCTGTATACCTAAATTGCGGCACATTAAATTCAGGATAAAAGTCTATAATCGCAAAAATAATTGCTAAAAAAATGATTAACCATTTTAACCAGGGCTTCCTTTTGCTTTTCACTACCATATTTTTAATTCTGCTTCTCTATACACAAAATTGGATTTAACGTTTTGCAGATTTGCGACGGCGGGGAAGGCAATCGAAAATCTTTAATAAAAATACGAAGTTTTAGGTTATCGAAAATTATTCTGAGGTGGGCGTCGCCCCGCTGTCGCAAATGTGCTTGTTAGCGGTTCGTTGTTTATTTACCATTGATAATTTCAGTCAGTTTAATTGTCTCGCAGTCGCCCTTTGAAAATTCTGGCAAATTATATGTTACAATGGAGTCGTTTTTTTGCTTTAAGTCAATGTTGACTGTGTTAATATAATAATTAAACCCAAGTGAATTCTCAGTTGTCCAGTCGTATGTGTAAACGGGATAAAATGATATTACAAAATCATTCTGTTTATTTTCAAAATAGGTCATTTCAAAATTGTCTGACCAAATTCTATTGATTTGTTTGTCGGTGTCGTTAATTATGCGAACAAATGCTTGGTCGGAAAGAGAAGTATACAATGTTCCATAGAGGTCAATTACAGGAACAGTCAGCCCAACAATTACAATAGGAATCATTATCTTTTTCCAGTCAGTCCGATTTTTAACTATAAAAACAATACAAAGTATAATGGTTACTAAAGCAAGCAATAAAAATCCGAGTATTGTGAAAAAAGCAAATAATTCTATGTCTACATTTCTTGCAAACCAAGTCCGTTTATAAAACCAATAAAAAAAAGTCGCACTGCCAGTCAGCAGGGGAACTATTGAACAGAGATAAATTATTTTCAAAAGTCTTGGCATTTTTATTCTTGGTTTGTGTCGTTACAATAACCGTTAACGGTTTCAAGCTAAATTCCCGTTTGGAGTTTGAAACTTTGTCTACCGAAATGTTAGTTTAAAGATAAATGTTTAATAGACTTTTGCAAAGCGAAAATTAACTAATTGTCTACCGCTTTTGCAAAAGCCGAAGCCGAATGCCCAAATGGGATTTAGGTTGTGTTATAGGCAGTTTTGTATTTGTTCATCAGTGATTACCATAGTTTCCACCAAGGTTTGTTTATGTTTGCTTCTCTTGTCTTTGATGATGTTGTTGAATTACTAATTGGTCTTAAAGGAAGTTCTTTTGTCCACAGCTTATATACTTGTCCTTTGGGTTGAAAGTTGTCGTCAAGAGGATAAGGCAGTTTTAATTTTTTCATAAAGTCAAGTAATTGCCAATCTTCGTTTGTAAACTCATCGTCAGGATATGCTTTATTATTTTCTTCGCTGTCCAAGTCCCATCTTGTTATATAGTTCTCAATTTCTTTTGAGTTCAGTCCTGGAATATATTTCGCAATTTCAAAAGCGTTGCCTTTCCAACTTTCAATTTCTTCGTCACTTATGTCATTGTCCCAATAGTCAGGGATAGGATTAAATTGGTCAACAATTTCACCGTCAGAATAAAGAACATACATCCACAAGTCGCCATCGTGAATATGAAATGAAAAAACAGATGTCTTTAATTCTTTGGATATAAACTTGGATGAATTGTCCCATTCAAGGTAACCGTTCGGATAAAAAACGGTCACGTTATTATTACCTTCTTCTATTACGCAACAATTGTCATTGTCGGTAGTGAGGTTTTCTTGTTGAAGTCCACCATTAACTGATTTTGCATAATTCGTCAAGCTGGCACAAACTTCGTTCTGTGTCTTTCCAATAACGCTTGATAATGATAAAAACATTCCCATATTTATTCAGTTTAGTTCGGTTACACTCGGTCTTAAAATTGCCTTTAACGACCGGGGCTTTGCGAAGTTTGTTTTTGTGGGAGAGGAAAAGTCCCGGTTCTTATTTTATTAAACCTTTGATAAGGGCAGAAAGGTTATTCTACCTCTCTGCCCCACAAAAACAAATTTTGTCAAAGCCTATGTTATAACCTGTGGTTTACAGGCTACTAGAGTATGATTTTTTCAGTATATTGTTTAAAGTTATTATGAATTGTTACAATATAAACTCCCGCTGGTAAATGATTTAATTCAACTATCTGATATTGATTATTAATTATTCCGGTCAATATTAATTCTCCCGTCAGGTTTTCAATTTTAAATTCATTAAATGTTTGTTCTGTCGAATGAATATAAACGTTTTTGCCCCAACTATAAATTGAATATGAACCAGAACTAAATGCGTCATGAATGTCAGTATAATGCCATGTCGCACCTGCAACAATTGGATAATCAGGTTCAACTTCGTAGGCGTAATCCTTTACAATTAATGTCCGGCCAGAGTCAATTACATCGCAACGAATCCAGCCATAATGTAAATTGCTGTCGAAGTCAATAAATCGTATCCCTAAATAGTGATCTATAGTTTCTATAATAGATTCATTATACCAATTGCAATTTGAACAATTGTCAAATGGAATACCAGAGTGGTATCGATTTGTAGCTAGAAGCTGAATTAAGGAATTTTGCCAATTTAATTCATAATTTATTATTTCGCCACCGTATAAGGCAAATGGATAATTACTTTCATCACCCGCTAGGCCATTCATTGAATTATATCTAAACACCTGCAAGAATTTGAATGTGTAGGTTTCTTGCAATGAGAACGAATAAACCGTAAATGAATAATTCTGTAGTCCAAAATCCAAACTGCCGTTATTATCAATATCCAACCAGCTTCCTTCAGGGCTTTCATCAAATATAAAGTCAGGGTCAATATCGGTGTATATTACCTGCGCATTTGCATCCGGTTTAAATAAAATGAAAATTGCAGAAAACTTTGAATATTCAATAATTCGGGAAATATTAATCATTTTTTTCATTGCATTTTGATAAATTGTGAAATGTATTTTTTACCAGAAGGGTTTGTAATTGAAATAATGTAACAACCTGAAGGTAAGTCTTTAACGGTTGGCGGCTTGGCGAAGGTGGCGATTTTTACCACCAAACTTCATACGAAGAACCTCACTTCAATTATACGAAAAAATGTCATACGAAGCACTGAACCGCCACTTTTGCCAAACCGCTGTTATAAGCTGGCCTTCTGTCTGTCGAGGTTGTAAAGTCATTGTCCGCTGTGAGTTTCGCTGTCATTGTCGAGTTGCGAATGGGCCTGTTTGTGTCGGCTGTGAGTAGCGGTTTTAAAAATTTTAGAAGGGAAGGAAATTTTAAAAAATAATTTTTCTTTGGGTGATAAAGGTGTAAGCTCTTTTGCAATTTTTGATCTGTGCGTTGGCTTGTGCGAATTGCAAATGTGCTTACACCTGTGCGATGACTAATTTCTTTTGCTAATTTTTCTTTCGCTGTGTCAACTAAATAATAGACCATTGGCACTAAAAACACGGTCAAAATTAAAGATGATAGAAGTCCGCCAATGATTACCCAAGCCAAACCGTTTTTCCATTCTGCTGCTGTTCCTGTTGCCATTGCAATGGGAAGCATACCAACAACCATTGAAAGAGTTGTCATTAGGATTGGTCGCATACGACCTTTTCCTGCAATGATTAAGGCTTCTTTAAAATGTTTACCTTCTGCTTTTAATTGATTAGTAAAATCCACAATTAGAATAGCGTTTTTTACCACTAAGCCCATTAGCATAATTAAACCGAGTAAGGCGAATAAACTCAAATTACTTAATGACAAATTCAAAGCGAAAAACGCACCAATTGCTGCAACTGGTATAGAAAACAATACCACAAATGGATAAACAAAGCTGTCATACAGTGCTACCATAATCAAGTAAATCAGCAAAAATGAAATGAGTAAAACGGAACCCAATGCTCCAAAACTATCATTCTGTCTTTTGATGTCGCTACCCCAAGTCATTTGTATTCCGTTTGGCAATGGATTTTCTTTTAGATAAGCAACTACATCGTCTGCTACAGTTCCTGATGGTCTGCCTAATGCGTCTGCTGTTAAAGTAACTGCTGGTTGTCGGTCTTTTCGTTCTAACAATGACGGAGAATTGTCTTGCTCTACGCTTGCAAACTGTGAAACTTCAACTGGTATTCCCATTGGGTTAATGATCGAAAGTTGTTGAACATCTTCAAAGTTTTGTCGGTTAAATTCGTCTAACCAAATTCTTACAGGATATTCTGTTCCGTTCTCAGTAAGCGTTGCATCTTCATTACCTGTAAATGCAGTTCTTAGGTTCAATCCAACATAAGCGGTTGTTAAACCTAATCGTTGCATTTTATCTTTGTCTGGAATTATTTTGTATTCGGGACTACCTGCTTCAACGGACAAGCGAACATTATCTGCTCCGGGAATTTTTTCAATTACCGATTTCAATTCATCACCCGTTTTCATCACCAAATCTAAATTGCTTCCGCTCAATGTAATTTCAATAGGAGCTGAACGAGGTATTAAACCTAAAGCTGCCATTGAATAATTTATACTTGGAAATTTTAACTTTAGGTCTTCTCTAAGTTTTTTCATAAATGTTTCGGTCGGCACATTTTTAAGTTCCTTTTTAGATTTTAATTGAATGGTAAATTCTGTTTTGTTTGCAGAACCTACACCCAAACTTCCAATCCCAGTGCTTGGTCCGCCAATATTGCTGAATACTGTTGCTACTTCGGGTTGTTGAATAATGTATGTTTCAATTTTTTGAGCAATTAAGTTGTTCTGTTGTATAGATGTGGATTTATCAAACTCTAAAGCCATTCTAAATTTACCTTGGTCTCCTGTTGATATTAATTCTTTACCAATAATTCCTTGTTTCATAATGCCTAAAGTCATTGCAAAAAGCACAATAACGATACCTGTAAAAGCTAATTTATGGCTCAATACCCATTCTAATCTTCGACCATACCATTCATTAAAGTTTTCTAATTGAATTTCAAACCATAGTAAAAAGCGATTGAAAAAATTGGTAGGTTGTAAGTCTTCTTTTTTGCCAATACGAGAAGCCATCCAAGGCGTTAAAGTAAAACCAACCAATAAACTGGTGAGAGTAGAAGTTACTACTACAACCGAAAACTGCTTGAGCATATCAGCAACAAACACTTGTAAAAAAAGAATTGGTAAAAATACCACTACGTCAACTAATGTAATTGACAATGCCGCAAAGCCAATTTCCATACGACCATCCATTGCAGCAGTTCGTTTGTCTTTTCCTTTGTCTAAGTGCTTTTGTATGTTTTCTAAAACTACGGTGGCATCATCAACCAAAATACCAATGATTAAAGACATTGCCAGTAAGGTCATTAAGTTTAAGGTGTAACCCAAAAGCCACATCACAGCGAATGCGGTAACTAAAGATGTTGGAATAGCTACCAAAACGATTAAAGAATTTCTAAAACTTCGCAGAAATAAAAGCATCACTAACGACACCAATAATACCGCTAAGATTAAATCAAAAACAACGGAATTAACGGCTGCAATCGTGTTATCGGTGCTATCGTCTGCAATAATAAATTTTACACCCGAACTGGCATTTTGTTGTTCGATAGATTGAAATTTCTCCCGAACTGCTTTTGAAACATCTACTGCGTTTGCATCTCCTTGTTTTTTCAGCATTAAACCAATGCCGTTTTTACCGTTGTAGCGACTGATGGAAGTTGTTTCTTTTATACCATCAATTACATCTGCTATGTCTTTTACATAAACTGGACTTCCTAAAACAGGCATAGCGACTTGGACATTTTTAATATCCTCAATAGATGCGAATTTTCCCGTTAAACGAACTGAATTACTTTCTTTTTCGGTTTGCACCTTTCCAGCAGGCAAGTCTAAACCAGAACGATTAATTGCTTCAACAACCTGAACCATTGATATTTTATACAATTTCAGTTTGTCCTGATTTATTTTTACTTGTATTTCTCTTTCCTCTCCACCTAAAACAGTAATCTCTGCTACACCCTTTATTTGTTGAATTTGGGGCAGATAATCATCTTTCATTTTTTGATAAAACTCTGTGGCAGACAAATCACTTGTTGCACTGATAGACATTATCGGCAAATCATTTGGCGAAACTTTACTCATTACAGGACTTAAAATATCCTGTGGTAAATCTTTGCGAATGTTGTCAATGTAGCGTTGTGCATCTTGCATTGACTTATCCAAATCTGTCCCATATTTTAGATTGGCTATGATGATAGAAGCATTGGGCAATGATTTTGTAACCAAGTAATCTACACCTCCAAGTTGGATAAAGCATCTTCTATTTTTCGTGAAACGGATGTTTCTACTTCGTTTGGTTCGGCACCAGGGTAAACAGTTTTAATTACAACTACGGGCTGATTAAAGTCGGGCATCAATTCGTAACTCAAATTTTTATACCCGATAAATCCTAATAAAGTAAATACGCTGAAAAGCACTATAATCAGCGAAGGACGTTTGATTGATATTTCTGTAATATTCATTTTTCGCTGATTTTATTTAACAGTTACATTTGCCCCATCAAAAAGATTGATGAAGCCATTCGTTACAATTACATCACCTTCATTTAATCCATTTGAAACAACTGCTTTGTTCTGTATCTTTTTTAAAATAGTGATATTTTGCAAAATTGCTTTGCCATTTTGCAAAACATAAACCTGTGGTTGGTTATCTGTGCCTTGTATAGCAGATGAGGGTATGATAATTCCCTTTCCAGACGTTTCGCTTTTGAGTAAAACTTTACCAAACATCCCAGATTTTATTTTCAAGTCCGATGTGTTATTTACCGTAAACTGAACAGGAAAACTACTGCCCATATTGGCTTTACTGCCAATCATAGTAGTTTTTCCAGTCAATAGAATTTCAGAATAGGCATCTGCCGTAAGCGAATAGCTTTGATTTAATTTGAACTGACTTAAATCTTTTTCGGGAACATTTACGGTGAATTTTAAAGTTGTAATGTCCGTTATTTGGAGCAATGGAACGCCGGTGCAGCAAAAGCTCCTTCTTCACTTAATTTTGCAGTAACTACTCCGTTAAAAGGTGCTTTGATGGTCGTTTTGTTTATCTGCTCCAACAAAGTCGCTTTCTGAACTTTTGCAGATTTCAAACCTAATTCTGCTTTTTCTAATTGAACACCTTGAATGGCATCTGCTTTAGCCAAAATGGTATAGCGATTTACATCTGCTTCCAATCCTTCTATTTGCACTTCAATAGTTTGCAGTTGCAATTTCAGCAATGAATTATCCAATTGAATTAAAGTTTGACCTTTACTTACAACGCTTCCAGCATCAACTAAAATGGTGTTAATTTTCCCTTGTAATTCGGCACTTATTTTTGTTTCCTTGTTGGGCTCAAATGTGCCTGAATAAGAAAATTCTGCATTCACATTTTCAAGTTGCAATGTATCTACTTGAACATTTATAGCTTCTTCTTTATCGTATTGATAGACTTTACTCTGCGTAATTTCCTTGTTTGTTTTCAACTTAATTACCACAATGGCAATTATCGCCAACGGAATGATGACGTAGAGTGCTTTTTTTAGGATTGATGATTTTGTATTCATTGTGATAATTATTTGGTTGTTGAAATATTTCCTGTGAGTTTTTTTAGTTCTAAATCTGCTTTTAGGTAATCAATTACAGCAGATAGGTAGGTTTGTTGTGCTTCACGCAAAGCATTGTCTGCAAGCAAAACATCGGTTAAACTTGCCGTTCCTTGTTTCTGTTGAAGAACGGTTTGCTCATAGATTGTTTGTGCCAATTGTATTTGTTCGGTTGTGGTTTCTACCGTTTTTTTAGCGACTTCTCTTTGTATTTTGGCATTTTCAACTTGCATATTGTTTTGCTCGGTAAGCAATCCAAATTGAAGTTCATTGTTTCGGAGTTCAAGCGTTTTCTGATTTATTTTTCGAAGTGTAACCGTTCCGTTAAATAGTGGATAGGACAATTGAATACCTGCAAAACCAATCGGATAAAAATCAAGAAAAGAAGCAGGTTGTCCGTTATAACCAAAGCCCGTTGTTCCATACATTCCAACCAGATTTAGCGATGGCAAATACCTTGATTTGTTGAGTGTGTTGAGTTCACTCGACAATAAGCGGTTTTGAGTTTTTATTATTCGAATATCTAAGGTTGATGAAGTTGAATATTCATTTGTGTTTTGATATTGAATGTTTGCTTCAATTTGCAGATTTTGTTCAATGGAAATACCCATAGCAAATTTCAACGCATTTAGAACCTGCTCGTATTTGCTTTTGATGGTTTCCTTTTGGGTGGTTAATTGTGATACTTGCAATTTTACCTTGCTTACATCTGTTCCTTTGGCAAGCAATTGTTCATTGAGCAATTGCATATTTTTTAAGTCTTTCTGCATTAATCAGATTACTGTCAATAAATGCCAATTGATGATGCAAGATTTGGGCATTGTAATACAAATTGGAAATTTCAAAATAGATTTGCTCCTCCGTTTTTTGATACTGTAAGTCGGTCAATTCCGAAGCGATTTTTGTTGTTTGTATAGCACCATAAACTTGTGGATTATACAATGGCATTGAGAGTTGCAAGTTTGCGTTGATGTTGTGCGGAACGCCAAACTGCATTGCTCTGTATTCACCTTCAGGTAGTGCAGGATTAAAAGCATTCACAGGTAAAAGCTGATAAGGCAGGTTTGTAAAATACTTGTAATCCGCATTGGCTGTTACTTTTGGGATTAAATTGGCTTTGGCTTCTTTTCTCTTTGTTCGCCAATAGCCATACTGTTTCTGCTCATTTGCAGATTTTGTTATGAACCTGTGCGGTGTCAATACATTGTTGCAAAGTCCAAGTTTGTGCTTGTGCAGATTGAAAGCCTCTATTACAATAACGAGCAACATAATGTTTGTGAATATTCGCTAACTTCATTTGTCAAATTTTTTACTTAATGAGAATTAATTGACTTTCAATTGTTCCTTCAACCCAATGTTTTACCATTGGTTCAATGTTACAAAGTCGCCTGATAATAGTGTTTCTTTTATTCCTTTTTCATTTTTCAAAATCACTTCCCCCTCAACGCAAATCAAAGTGCTGGTGTTTTGGTGATATGCTCCTTTTAATTTTTCGCTTTGCAAAATTTGAATAGCTGTTGCGTTACCCAGTTCACTTTTGAAAGAGTTGCTGGAAACTGGTTTTTCTTGTGTATGTAATTCTTTTATGTTCATTGGAAGTATTGATTAAATGTTGTGAATGAAATTTGAATATTTTCAAATTGCTTGAGTTGCTTCGGTTCCGTTTTAGCTTCTGAAAGTTCTCTTACCAAATCAAATATGGAAAAGAAACTTTTGCAATTCATCGTGGGCTTTGCCTTTCATAGTGCATTTGAGGAGTAAACGTCAATGTTTGATTGTAGTTTTTCGATAATGATTTGTAACCTTTTTGCTCGACCCCTAAGGAAAACAACATCATTTTCCAGGTTTCTGATATGAGTTAGCTTATTGGCATCCACTTGCTATTTTCACCAATTTAAGTTCGATGGCTTCACTTTCGTCATCGTGATGATGATCATGACGTTCAACAATTTCTGGTTTGAGCACTTAATTTCTCGTCTGTGGATGCCAGCAACTATATAGCAATAAGACCTACGGCAAAGTTAAGATTAATTTATTCATTATGATTTTTATTTAATTGTTCGTTGATAGTGAAAATGAAATGATTGCAATTACAAGCGTTACACGCAATTCTGAAAATCATTGCACCGATGGTTTTTGTTTCATAG
>JADJJZ010000028.1 GCA_016706255.1 Bacteroidota bacterium
TTTTAATTGTTTAACAGCATCATAACTTATTGCCGATTCTGAGCTGTACCAGCTGTCATTTTTACTACTGTGTAAGAATAATAAAGTGAAGCCGGCTGCCTTTATCCTTTTCACTTTCAACTTCTAGAATTTTACCATTGTGTAATTCAAGCAGTTTTTGGAAATACTCAAGCCTAAACCTGTGCCATTAAACTTCCGCGTTGTGTCGCTATATTTTTGCTCGAACGATACAAATATTTTTTCATTCTGTCTTTATCGATACACAATTTGAGTATCAGGAAACAATAAAATGTAAATTCATCTTATCCCCTGCCGGTTCTGATTTTGCCGTAGTGGTAATTAATCCCTTCTCAGTAAACTTAATCACGTACCAATTAAATTTAAAAGAGTCTGTCCTTGACCGTGTTGCATCACCTGAACAAAAACATTTTCTTGAGGCATATCTTTTGTAAAAACAACGCACTTTCTTCAGCTTTGAACTTGCATGATGGGTGTTTGCATTTATTATTAAGCAGTTCGTTTGGAGAAAATGGTTCCTGTTCCAGCTCTAGCACTTTGCCGACCCCAGTTTTTGAGATATCTAGACTAGCCATTCGTAATTACCAGCCACGGATCTGATGATTGTTTGGGTCGGTTAAATACTCTTTTGGTCTTCATTGGGGTTTCGTCTTGATAATATATCCGTCATCCCTTTTACTAGCATTCATAGGTGTGCAATTTTATAACTTGACTCATATTAGCCAGGAATTGGTGTTTAACTTTTCGCTGGATTCGGCTTTCTTTTTCAGCTTCTATAATTGCATTTTTGTTGTAATAATTGTTGTGTTTTTCGGGTGTAGCGAAGCCTGAAATACAACCTAATATAATCAATAAAAGTATAGCAGCGCCATAAAAAAAATTAATTTCTGTGACAACTCTTTAGTTAATTTAGTTTCCTGATTTTCAAGTGCAATTTTTGCTTCCGTTTTTTGCTTATCAAATCCTTATTGCGCTTGTGTCGCTAATAGTTTCTCGACATTTTCATTCGTAAAGTAGGGATCACTGACAACCTTTAATTTTAATTGCGTTCAGCGAGGCATTTTTATAATCACCTAATTGAGCATATGTTTTGCAGGCCCTTCATAACATTCTTTTGTTAACCGGTCGAATGTTGCGTTGCTTAATGCCTTTTCCGCCACCCCTTAATATTGTGGCGCTTCTTTGTATTTACCTTGTCCAAACAATGCATCCCCTAATCCGACATTTGATTTGGGTATCCAGTCTGTTGATAAATCATTAGCAAGGTTAATAGCTTGCCTGTATACATACTCTGCTTCCTTCCATTGATTTTTGATTCATAAACCCATCCCATTTGATTGAGATAATGGGTATGTTTCAATGGCTTTAGTTGTTTTAAACTTATAAAATCATAAGCTTTACTGGTAAAGTAAAAGAGCTATCATACTGTCCCATAAACCAATACGCTTCACCTTTATGCATTGTTACTTGTCAGCAACTGAATAAGTAGTATTGGTAGCAACAGCAAGCAGAAATACCTTGATTTAAATAAGTTATGGCAGATGCATATTCTTTCGTCGAAATCACGCATCCATCCCAGGTCATGAGTAATTCCAGCATCATCTCCTACGGTATCTTGTGCTTCAAAAGCATATTTATTTGCCTTATTATAATAGTCAAGAGCACGAACGTGATCGTAGCGCTGGAGCGGTATGTCTGTCCAGGATTGAAAGCCACCATGGTGACGTTTGCGGCAATGTCGGCCTTGTTATTCGCACCCGCGGCAATGGTTAGTAAGGTCATACTGCGCAATTGCTTTTGGCCAATAATTTAATCCATATACTCTGTAGGATTGGCCGAGGTATTATAATGCGCTTCAGCAATTCCATGCTCATATTTAATTTTTGTCGCAAGCTTTAACCCGTCTTTAATTGGCAAGAAACGAAACCAAAGAGAGTCCAAACGTAGCATTAATGAGCGGTAATAAAGTAGTGCGCACGACGTATCAACCTTGCAGTTTCCCAATAATCGGGCTTTGGAAATGTCATAACTACCTTGGTGCATCTTCTTGACGTAAAATTAACGATAGTTGGTATGCGCTGTCTATATTATCAATAAAGTTGTTGTAATCACTTTCATGTGATGCAATCTCATAATAAAGATTTGTATTTGCTGTCATTGGTAATTTCGAGTTGATGATATAAACTATCAAGCAATTTTTGCTTTGTCCAAAACAATTAATAGTTTGAAACAAAATAATGTAACTAATAAATAATTTAATATGCTTGAATTTAAACATCATTTTGTTATTAGGTGTTGAATTTTAGTCAGCAATTCATCTCTATATCAAATGGTTTCCAATAAAATCGTTCATACCTGCCTCATAACATAAATCAACTTCTTCTTTCAGCATTGGCTGTCATGGCAATTATTGGTCAATATTTGCTTTATCACCTTCCAGTTTTCTGATTGCTTTGGTAGCATCAAATCCATTCATTACGGGCATCTGGATATCCATCAGAATCACATCATATGTGTTGGATTTTAATTTTTCTACAGCAATTAATCCGTTCGCTTTCTAAATGTCTATCCATGCATCCTCAGCCCAGCATCTTCCAATTCTTCCTGAGCTAGAATTGCATTGTAATGATTATCTTCTACTAAGAGTATGTGCAAGCCTTTAAGTTGCTTTAGAACATCAGTAAAATCAATAACATCCTGAGTTGCTTCAACTGTTGTTTTTACTTTGTATGAGAATAATAAAATGGAACTGGCTGCCTTTACCTTTTCACTTTCAACCCATATTTTACCATTGGGTCAGTTTTAGAAATCCTCAAGCCTAATCCGATACTTCGCTAACTTTCCGTGTTGTATCGTTACTAAGCTTGTTCGAACGATTCAAATATTTTTTCCATCCTGTCTTTCTCGATACCAATTCCGGTGTCAGAAATGATAAAATGCAAATTCAAATTTTCACCAACCTGTTCTGATTTTATGGCCGTAGTTATCAATCCCTTTTCCGTAAACTTAATGGCATTACCAATTAAATTTAAAAGAATCTGGCGCAACCTTGTAGCATCACCTTGAACAACTAAATTTTCATTCGGAAAATCTTTTTGTAAAAACAAACCTTTTTCTTCAGCCTTGAACTGCATAATGGTATATACATTATTTACCAATTCATTTATTGAAAATGGTTCATGTTCCAGCTCTACTTTACCTGCATCAATTTTTGAAATATCCAAAATGTCGTTGATGATAACAAGTAATGAATCAAGAGGATTGTTTAATACCGGTTAAATATTTTTTTGATCATCATTAGGATTACGTCTGATTAAAATATCCGTCATCCTTTTTATCGCATTCATTGGTGTGCAATTTCGTGGCTCATATTTGCCAGGAACTGATGTTTTGCTTTTCCCGAAGTTCTGCACGTTTTTGTTGTTCAGCAATTTCTTTTGTGTTCGCAGATCGGCAGTGCATACGGTTTTACCGTTTTTCAAGAGGTAATTTATTTTTCAATGCCGCAGTATTCCGCCTAAAGCCATAAAAAACCAATAAAATAATAAAGGACAAGCACCCGGAACTGAACCTCATGTTTTCCACCATGGAGGAATGGTACAATAGTAATTTGTGTTCCTTCTTCATTCCACACACCATTGCTGTTACACGCTTTTACTTTGAAAATATATGTTCCTGGTTCGAGGTTGGAGTATGTTACAAATCTCCTGTCATTACTATATATCCAGTCCGGATCAATGCCTTGCATCTTGTAAGCATATTGGTTATCCTGGTTGAGAAGTAAAAGCTCCAGGAGCCACCAAATTCAAAGGTTAGCGTATTCTCGTTGTATATTATTTTTAAATGACCATCACCCGGTGGTAATTCACGATCAAAAATTTTGATAGATGATATGACAACAGTTGGAGGTGGTGATGCTGCGTTATCAATCTTGGAAGGATCAATAACATTTGTAGCCGTCCACTTCATCAAAAGCAACCTTCCATCCTTCGGCTTTACAACTTTGCCAGCATTGTTGACTAAACTCATAATTCTGCAAATGCCATCTTTAAAGTAAAATTTTTGCATGAATAATCATCCGGATTAAATCGGCATAAACCGAAATTAGTTCCCAGCTACAACATCCCATTATTTGTCGCAAAGTAAGTGTAAAGTACATCGTTGGGTAATCCATTTTCCGTTGTGAAATGTGTAAAATTATTGGTGGCGACTTTACAGCAACAGTTCGACCACCACCATTGGTGCCGCCAATCCATAAGTTACCATTTTTGTCCCGAACTCCAAAGCGCGCACATCATTTCCATGAATACTGTGCTCATCACCGGGAGATATTGGAATGAGTGAATCCATTTTTCTTCTCCGGATTTCAAGCAAGCGCAATCCTTTAATGCCTCCTGCCCGCATATTGCCTTGGGCATCTTCCCAGTGATAGTAAGAAACAATGTTTGAAATGCCGGAATCATTATTCAGATTATATTCAACGGGATTTAAAATTTCAATAAAACCGGATTGTCAAATCAATTTCATTTACATTAACGATAAATATTTTTCCTACCCCGGTGGCAATCCACATGGTGTTTTTACTATCATAAAACATATCACGGGCCCTCTTTCTCTCCAGCTTTTATCGAAAGATATACCTTATTGTTTTTGGATGCTCTATACTTATCCATCCACCCCAGGTTCCTGACCAGAGTATTTCGGATTCATCCTTGTTAGCTGAGACATTTGATGGTTCTTGTCTGAGCAGTCTCTGTAACTTCACTGAATTCTTTTTGTTGCATCGCAATTATAAAAGCCATTAAATGCACCTACCAGATATCACAATTCTGTTTCAAGGAATGACCGAACGTTTATAACATCGTTAGTAAAAACGATCTTCTTTTTATTCTCATCAGGACTTAATGATCCATAGCATGCCTACAGGTTCCATTTTAGCCTGACCTTCAGCTTGCATCCAATCCAAGCCATTCCTTCATCATCAGGTATTATTGTTATAATATTGTTTAGTAGAATACTTCCCTCACATTCCGGGCTCATAAAATAAACTGCTCAAACTGGTCGCTCAGGATTTGGTGGTGAAATAACCCATACCAGTTAGAATATATCAAAAGCACACCATGTTTATCTTCGACTTTGCCATCAATATTTAAAAATTTTATTTCATGTTAGAATTTTTGTTGAGTTGAATAATTATTTCCTCCCCGTTTCAATATTTAATTTATATAGTTTTCCATCTGTTGTAAAAGCAAAATAGTATTTTAGTGCCTGCAGTAAGGATATTAAATTCAACATTTTGCTTCACCAGAACCATTTGGTGGAGGTCCAAACCAGGAATGAACCTGTCAGTGTTTTTATCATGTATTTTTAAAGATGTTTTGTACTGATGGCAATAAAATTTTTCTCTAGCGCACTATATACAACAGAAAAAACGGTGGTGTCAGATTTGCCAAAGCGATCATACAAATTTATTTTAGTGAACCTTTTGTCATTGGATTTAAAAATATACACATTGCAAATATTCACCATAATGTTGGCAGAAGAGTCGCTTGCGGCACTTGATGTACCATATTCCCAACGCTCAGGTAGTGGAAAGGAGGAATTAAACTCAACATTACTTAGCGTGTTAGATTTTCATCTGTAAAAAGTAGGGTGCGTTGTTATCATTCTTCAAACTATAACAATAGTTTTTAAGAGGCCTCTATGAATCTTATACGGAAAGGGAGGCTGGATAATACGATTTTTGGGGATCATAAAGGCGAACTTCTTCCAGGTTTCGATATAAATATGGCTAAATCAGACATTAAAGACGCATTTGACATGGGATAGTCCAAAGTTCTATTAGAATCGTCGGGATTGTGCCGAAATAATTTCAGGAATTATACCCATCAGGCAACACCCCCAATACCCGGTTCCACCATAAATCCACAGGTAACCTGTTTGTGTCCTTAAACACTTGCCCCATACCCCTCGTTGTAGGGAGTCCATGCGGTTCGGTGTATTTTGTAAGCATTAATATTGCTGCTGCGTAACTTTCAATTACTGCTAACAAGTAAAATGAAGACTATATGTAAGATGTGCTTCATAAAATACTTGAATTAAGAATACATATTAATTGCTACTTTTTTTTAACATTATTCGTAATGATTAAGATTGCATTTATTATTAACTGCCCAACATAAAATTTTGAAAGGTGAAAATGATTATATAATTTAAATGTTTTCTATCTGGAAATCCACCGGCATGCACTCATCTTAAAGCCCCAAACACCACTTGCGCAGCTTTACTGAACAATTGATATAACAAATTTATGGGATAAATGCAAATACTTGCTTGGTTGGGTTATCTATTAGTTTATTACGATTATCAGGCAGTGGCCCAAGTTCGAAGTCTGAAGCCCGCAGTAATTACTGGTATTCAACTCCTGGTGCGACTGAGTTGGTACATACTATCAGGCGTTGAGCAGCGGTGATTAAGCAAAAACTTAGAAAAATCTACTTATCTTCGGCGGCAAATTAGTCGCCATTGCAACCACTTAAATCGCTCATTGTTGAAGATAATAAACCAATGGCAACCTGTTGGTTGAGTTTACTTGAGAAGATAGAAAAGAGATTGAAGTTATCGGGTTTAGCAAAAACAGGCAAAGAGGCAATCAGCACAGTTGAAACACTGCGGCCCAATGTGGTTTTTGGATGTTGAATTTACCGGATATGACGGTTTGAATTGCTGCAACAACTAACAAACGATGATTTTTTCGAGCAGTATTTACAACGACGCACTAGTCACTTTATGCCGCCAAGCATTTCGTTTTAATACACTGGACTATCTCATAAACCCGATAAAGAAAATGAGCTCCAGCTGAAAGTATCAAACGATTTATGTCAGCTAATAATGCTAATCCATTATTTGAGAGCAACTTTCAATAATCTTGAATCAAAGATATCGAAAATCGAAACTTGTTTTAATGACTTCAGAGTGGAGACATACGATTGCCCTTCCAAACAGATTACCCATATTGAAGCGACCATGCTATGTGGCATCTGTTCAAGCAATAACAGTAAGGGGTTATCTTCAAAAAATTTAGCTACCTTGAGAGATATTCTTACAGATGAAGCTTTTTCAGAAGTCACCGCTCGTTTCTGGTCAATAGAGTCCATGTTGAAGGCTTTGGTGCACCTTTCGTTTTAACAAAAGCGGAATAAAATTCCATTTCTGACCTTAGTGAATCTGAAAATTGGTTTAAAGGGATAAATTATTTTAAAGTGTTAATCGGACTAAATTTCAAACTTTTCAAAAGCTGATTTCCATTAGATTTATATGCATACTGTTTCAGAAAGTGTCTTTGACCATAAATTACCTTGCATCGGGGTCATATACATGGAAACTACATTTACTGGAAAACTTGGTCGTCATTTTACTGGATAATTAATAATATTTTCTCCATCATATTTATAAATTCCTTTATCAAAAGATGTTAGACTTGATATTTTTATTATTGTCGCTTCCACAATATGGGAGTAATAAATATAAACTTCCATCAAAAATTGTGCATTTCCGATACCGGTTTTTCTGATACTTTGCAATCCCACATCTGCTTTTGAGTTTGCTCGTAATCAAATCGATATTGTGCCAGGAATGTTACAAAACCAAAATCTCCGGCTTTGTCTTCCATAGAATTAGACCTTATACCAAAACTTACCTGCAGGAACAATCGTTTAAATCTTTCTTCATCCATTTAATTGTTTCCAGTAAAACGACATACCCCAAAAACTGAAGTCCCAAAGCCATTGCCTTGTCTGATTATTTTACTCAATGATAGCAATTTCATGGTTTAAAAGCAGGTTTATGCCACCGTTCAGCGAGATCATCATGTAGAAAATGTTTAGAAATACAAATCACTTCAATTTTTTCCATCGAATCTATAAGGTCCATTTTCATTCTTTTTTAAGATATTGGGCCACCCCCCCATTTCTTCCAATTCCAGTCGTTGCTTTTAATTGCCTGGGCGTTGTGTTGTTGCCCGTCAAACTTGTTGGCCACCTCCAAGTATTATAATGTAAATATTGTAAGTTTATCTTCCTGAATTTTGTCTGGTCGTATCATTAGCAGTCCATCTGCTGTATTATGATTTCCAATTTTTTCCCATCGCGCCGGGGCCTGCTTCCCATTGCTGCTAAACCATGTTATTTTTGAGATCACGGAAAGCATACCACATAACTGTTTCATCGGTTGGGTGATAATAAGTTTGCCAATCAAAGTTGGTTCAAATTTTAAAAAATATCTTTTCAACCTCCACTGTTTTCAGATTGACTGCTAGAGATACAAAATAAAATTAACATGTTTTGAAAATGAAATATCGATTATTTTTTCATAGTGAGTGGTTAAATATTAAGTTGATGGATAATGGTTGGTAATAAATGGACCTGGGAAATTCAGTATTTATCATTAATTGGTAATTATTTGTTCTCAAGCGCTCACGAATGTATTTTATTCGTTCACCAGAAGAATTTCAATTCAGTTACTAATTTATTCCGACTACTAACAGCCTCAATCACCTCTTGAAAATAATATTTGCTTTTTAATGCCAAATGTTTTGGCAAACTCAAGCAGGTCATTTTTTGAAAAATTCTCAGCCCTACCATTTACGGAAGATTGATGCGCTTGTCCATGTTCCACCGGGATTGTATTGCCGAAAAACATATATCATAGGCTGGAGCTACTTGCCAAATTCAATCGGGCGACATCGAAAGAAAAATTCTTTACATGATCATCATGATTTCTCGCAATTACATTTAAATAACATTCACCGATATTGCTGTTCGAATTGATTATAAGGTAATTGACCGTAGCACCTTTCGATATTCGGAATAAAGTCTCTTATGTTCCGGCGCCAAGGAGTTTAAGTAGTTAATTCCGGTTAATGAGCCAAATGTTTGCATATGTAATTTTTCACCATTATGGCGCTCCTGTAAAGTCGTTTTGTAAGAAAGTGAAACCTGTTGTTTTCTTCATACAACATACTTTCAGACATTCCTCTTAAGCTTCCTTACCAATTTGAAGCAATGGATTAAATTTGCCATACCTTCGCTCTACCCTAAGACTCATGTTCATTTGCACCATCAATTTTTAATAGACAATAAGTATAACCCACCGGTTGAATAATGTCACGGGTCTTATTTCTTTTATTTATTATTTTGGTTAAATTTTATAGCCACTAAAGCTTTTGCCCTTACCACCTACCGATGTACTATTCTTAAAATATTAGAAAGGTTTTCTTTATCTAAATCACTATAAATAGTTGCCTGTTTATTTTTCCAATACTTTTTAGCCACGGCTAACAACTCACCTACATCAACTTTATAATTATGGTTTGACTTATGATTAATAGGCGCAAACTCCAGGGCACCCATACCTCTTATACCAACATATGTTAATCGGTCAACCGGATTTATGTCATCAATCGATAAATCATGTTGCGTTAACCAAGCCTTCATCATTACATTACCAAAATCGTCAGGTAGTGAGTCAGAAAGTAAATAGGGTAAATTATGAAAATTGATATGGGTCTCTATTTGTTTCAAAAACACCTAGCTTCTGTTGGCATTACAATCGGAGAAGGTTCCAACTTTCCAATTATTTGCGAATTATATTGAAAAATGGAACATCCTTTGTCATCATTCCAATCAACAGTTCCTATGGATTGACCGTAAAAAAATACTTCTACTATCATGCCTATTTTATTTTTTAGATGCTCTGGTTCGCTCCGATTTTAATTTAGCCTTTTCAAATTTCAATTTTAATTCGAATTTTCGCCAACCCTAAATACAGATTCAAAATCTTTATTCGATTAAGACGAATCAATATTCGAATCAAGCTTTCAACGGTTGTTGACTTGCCTTGTTCAATTTGACTAATTGTTGTTACACTAAGTCCAACTTCTTCACACAATTCTTGCTGTGTCAGATTATGCTGAACTCTAATTTTTTAAGTCGTTTACCGATTTCGGTTAATATCTCCTTTTCTGTTAAAAACAACCAGTTTTCCATTATTATTGGCTTTAATATTATAATAGTATTAGTTAGTTTAGCTTTTCGTTACTAACTATAAGTATTACATAAGTTATAACAAAGATATAGAATATATTTAACTATTAGTGTACTTATAGTAATTAAACTAAAACTGATATAACTATTAATATTCTATAAGTTATTTTTGATTGCATAAATTATTGATTACCAAATGGTTATGATATCTACTCCATGCTTGCGTGCCAAAGGAAGTGAAATGGAGGCTGAAATTAAAAATTAGGTTGCGTAAAGGAGTGCCAAGCTTTATAGAATTTCATATTATAATAACCATAAATGACAAAATGTAAAAAAGATTCGCCGACATTCAAATACTGAAAGCGTCGTAAGGGTTCAAAGACTAAACTACGGTTTAGAAAAAATCAATAAAATCAATCCTATAAATTAGTGCTTATATATTACCAAAACCTCCAACTGTTTTGCAACAAATTCCATTTGCCATTTCAATTTATAATCGAACCATTGATCTCTGTATTCGCCACTATCGTGAATAATCGCCATGAAGTGACCAAATGGTTTTCTATTGTTTAAGGCGTAGGCGAGGTTGTTTTTCAGTTGCGGAGCTGTGGTTAACTGCTCAGTAAAATCACGCATCATATTAAAGGCTTCTGAGGAAGACCATTTTTCAATTTCTTCGTATGACTTACGTTGTTTTTTTAATAATTTGAGCTCCTCTTCCCAAACATCTGCTTCCATGTTTTCCAAGTCGTCCTCGCTAGGAACAAATATTAATGCACCGCTTGTTTTATGAATAAGCTCTGAATCCCATATCCAGTTCTTCGGCTATTTCTTTGGCTTTGGCAGATAAATTTGAGTCCATTTTTTATAGAATTGAAATTTACTAATACAAAATTATTTAATCCTAATTAAAAAACCATATTTTTTAAAAGTGTCCTCTCAATAAAGGTTTAAACACCACTTATATTGATAAAATTGCAATATCAATAACCTCAATCATTTTCAGTTACAATCGTTTTATCATTCCTACTCCACTCACTCCACGAACCGACATACAAATTCGGAATTTCCATTTCAGCATAAGCCAAAGCAAGTAACGTATGACAAGCCGTTACACCTGAGCCGCAATGCACGATAATATTTTCCGATTTAATTTGGTTGAATAACTGTTCATATTTGTTTCTTAAAACTTGCGGGTCGAGAAATAATCCCTGCTCGTTTATGTTTTCTGTAAATGGCATATTTACTGCTCCGGGTATATGTCCTGCTATTAAATCGATTGGTTCAAATTTACCGTCATAACGTTCTTTGGACCTAACATCAATTACCAAATAATCAGGGTTTCTTGAAACATTTTCTACCTCGTTCATTTCGATTGTTGGTAAGGTCCATTCGGTGATTAAATATGGTTCAGCGGCCGGTTTAATAATTTCCGTTTTAGCACGCATCGGAAAATTATTTTTTTTGGCCTGATTGAATCCGCCATTTAAAACCTGCACCTTTTCATGTCCTGCCGATTTTAACATCCACCAAAATCTTGCTGCTGCGTTTGAACCATTATTATCATCATAAATAACGAGATGGTTGTTTTTTGAAATACTTAGGTCGGTTAACGTTTTAGCGAATGCGGCTACAGTTGGCAATGGATGTCGACCGCCATCGGCAAAGTCGCTTTTAATATCCGCCAATTGTGTATTTAAATCAACAAAATAAGCGCCGGTTAAATGTTGCTGTTGGTAGTTAGTATATGCATTTTTGCGGTGCTGACATCGAAAATCATCACATCAGGATTATTGTATATTTTCAGTAATTCGTCTGTTTCAATAATTGGTGAGAGGCGCATGTCTTTTTATTAACTTTTTCAAAAAGAAAACTTATAGAAGTAACTTTCAATATCAAAATATAAAAACGGTTTTTATTTTATCCTTGTAAAACATCAGGCAATATTAATTTATCACTAATTGTTTCACTATCATGTTTCCATCCCAAACCAATTGCACTAAATAAACTCCGGCATGTAATCCCTCAATTGAAATGACTTCATTTATTTTTCCGCCAATACTTTGTATTTCTTTAATATACATGCTTTCCCATGCAGGAATAAATTTCAATTGTTGCTACTCTGTGGCAGCTATTTCTGCAGATAAAACAAAATTATTATTGGTTGGATTGGGATAAATAGAAAATCCGGAATATCGGTCACGCCTTCTTTTAACGGTAAAAGTGGTAAAATTATATAAAGCTGAAAACGGACTGGAAACATCACCACAAATGGTTTTTATTTTATATTCATAAGTTGTATTGGGTGACAAGCCGGTTAAATTTTTAAAAAACATGACTGAATTTTTCTTTTGCCATACGCCACCTGTAATCGGGCGATAATTTATTTGATATTTAGAAGAATCTAATCCTGCATCCCAAAATATTTTTGCGGAAGTTGTGGTGATATTATCACTATAAATTCCGCCGGGTGCATCGCAGGTAAAATCAGCAGCTAATTTTACAATCCAATAATCATGATCACCATCGTGACCAATTTTGTCGCCCGTGCTTCCCGAATTGGAATAACCTGCAACAACATACCCATTATCGCTACTTGCAATAATATCAGTGGCATAATCAGATTCATATCCACCCAGTGTTTTTTCCCATTCAACAATTCCTAATGAATTAATTTGAACAACCCAATAATCATAATGATTATCATCGCCGGGTAAACCAATTACATTTTGCGTTTTATCATCAGAAATATCCGATACTGATCTGCCACACATGATATATCCGCCAAAATTAGTTTGTGTTATTGCAGTTAATTCATCAAATGAATCACCACCAATGGTATTATCCCATTCAATTAAACCTTCAGCATTTAACTTCACTCCAATAATCAGACAATCCTAAGCGGTGCTCCGACTTATCATCCGATTCATTTGAAGCTGATGATCCGCCTAAAATATAACCACCATCGGGTGTTTGTTCAATATCAAGTAAATTATCTCCGTCGTTTCCACCAATGGTGTTATCCCATTCTGTAATTCCTGATGCATTTAATTTAACCAACCAAAAATCAGGTTCAATATCAGGCCCTATCATATCTTCAGTTTTATCAAATCCAATGTTAGAATAGGAGGCTCCACCTAAAATATATCCACCATCTGCAGTATGCACCACAACTGTTAAAAGGTCATCTTCTAAACTGCCAATAGTTTGATCCCATTCAATATTTCCTGCCGCATTTAATTTAATAACCCAATAATCATAATGGCCAAATCGATTTTCTGATTTATCTATTGACGCATTGGAAAAAGAATAACCGCCAAAATATATCCGCCATCTGAAGTTTGATCTAAACTTCTAAAATAGTCTTCATTTGCACCTCCGTGCGTATTTTCCCATTCAATTTCACCGGTGCTGTTTAATTTAATAATCCAGTAATCTGTTTTGCCGATTTTATTTTCCGATTTATCAGCAGAAGCATTAGATTCTGATTCCCCACCAATAATATATCCGCCATCAGGTGTTTGCTGTATAACATATAAATTATCTCTTCCGGTTCCGCCAATGGTTTCATCCCATTGAATTTCACCTGCACTATTTACTTTCACAATCCAGTAATCATCATCACCAATTCTGTTTTCGGTTTTATCAGCAGTATTTTTCGAATACGATGAGCCCCAAGAATGTAACCCCCATCACTTGTTTGAGCGATACTACGCATGTCTTCTGTTGAAGTGCCACCAATAGTGTTTTGCCATTCAATTGCAGGAGATTGCGCCTGTAGGGCTAAAATGGGGGCTAATAGACTAAACAGCAGGTAATGTTTTTTCATAAAATTGAATTATTCATTGAAATTCAATATAATTATTCATAAATGCAAACGCATACCGCCGCAATTCTTCAACATTTAGCTAAACAAACTGTTAGCCTTTGAATTTTTAGTCTAAAATTTTAAACGAATTAAATGTACTTAAAACAGATGCCCTGTCTGCCGGATAACAAATAGAATACAGCATATAATATCTATTGTTTTTAATAATTAAACACCATAATTCTATGGTTCCTGTTGGATTAATATTTGTATCTTTTACAATTACTTCCCGCATTTTAGCCTTTTCCCCATTTATTTTTGGTTCGGCATCAATTATATTGTTATATGGAATCTTAACCCCATTGGTGAAATAATTTATATCGACATATTTTTTGTAATAGGCTTCGTAACTGAGACTGGTGGTATCGGTTGTTATAAGAAAATATCCTCCGGTTTCTGACTTGCTTACGGTTAATTCAAGTCCGGTTGGTCCTAAAAACTCTTTATTTTCAAAATCCTCCAATTTCCATTTGGCATTATAATCAAAAGCTACCCTTACCGATGTGCCGCTGTATGTTGCTTTGCCTTCAGGAAAATTATCCTTAACAATAAAATTAGAATTCCTTTCAGCTTTTTCTTTTTCAGCCTGTAAGGCCATTTCTTCAAGTAAAATTGTAGAGGCACTATATGCCTTAAATACAGTTTTATCTAAACCCAAAACCACATCTTTGTCTGCGCTGGAAATATAAATTAGCCACCAACTAATTTCAACTGTATATTTAAATTTGTATTCAAATAAAAACTCGTTATTTAAAAAATATTTAACATCATTTTTTCTATGAATAATTTTAACTAAATTACTCTTTCTTTACCTGCCGTTTTCCACTACCTAAGTGGTTATTGTATCCCCACCTGTAAGGCTCCAATCCTAATTCATTATAATTTAATTTAAGATCATACGGAGTTTTAAATTCCACAACTGTAAATTCAAGATGGTAATAGGTGACTGGTCGCCCATCCAATTTTGTCAATTCAAACTCAATGTCGGAGGCCTCATTTAATTGTTTCTGTTTTTCAGATAAATCATAGGGAAACCCAAGTGAAGCAGATTCTCGTTTCCCTTTTGAAACATACATTCCGTTTTCGATTTTACCTGTCCTAAATTCATTTGTTGGCTTCCACATCCAGGCACTGGGATTCGTATAATCTTCATAAATGGAAACATCCGGTATTTTGGCAACGCACCAAAAGTCAATAACAACAATAAGGAAAGGGTGATAATTTTCATTGGTTAATAATTTAGCTTTTTTATGCAGCATAAACCAACTATTGTTACAACTTACTTCAAAGTGCACCAACCTTGTCAGTAACTGCTACAATTTCAAAACTACTAAATTTTTTCAGAATTTATAATTACCATCCATAATTAGAAAGATTCTGCTTATAGCATCATTAAATCATCGAATGAAATGACAAAAAAGCCCGACCTGAATTTTATGATATTTCTTTTAAGTAATACTTTCAGTTCAATATCAGGTATCAGTTTAAAGTTCATTTTTTTGCTTTGAATTTCTTATTTTACTAAACTCATCGCGCATAATTTGCAAACCTTCTTGTTGCGAGAGGGGCTTTTCTTTGCAATAATCTTCCAAACTTTTTTGGTCGCAGATGAGTTGGTTTAAAAGTGGTGTAGTTTCAATTGTTTTAAACTGGGACAGTTTTGAAATTTTTCCGGATAAATTCCGTGAGCGGTTTTTATGATTAACCGGAGGAGGGTTATACAATAGGCAGGATGTTTTTCCCGGTTAATGTCGTCCCGGTGTATTTTTTTAAACGTAATCAATAATAGTTCTTCTGCATGTTTTTTGAAGGACAAATTTCCAATGCTAACCCAAATAACATCGGACTATATTTTTCATAAATCTTTTCAAAATTTGCAGTGTTCATCATACCCTATCTCTTCCAAAATGGTGGGATACAAAACTCAAAGGTTTAAAATTGAAAAAATTACAAATTTGTAGAAATAAGTTATATAACTCCCACATTTACAAAATAAAGGATGGATTTCAGATAAGGCTAGACTACAGCAGTGGATTGAATTACAGGGGATTTCTTTTGAAAATAACTTCGATTTAGCTATCCAAAATAATTTGATATGTTTGGGTGTTGTTTAAACCATTTATTACCGCTTATTGAACACTGCGCATTACAATATTGGACAACGTTGAGTATAAGTTTATTTTAAACGCTCGAGCAACATTTAAGTTCATTCTATTTTCACAAAATTATCCCCGAGTTTAACCATAAAGTTAATTTCAGCATCCAGCGCCTTAAAAATTTTATAGATTGTATCAATTGTTGCTGTTGGCGCTATTTTCCAACTTCGAAATTTGCGCTTTTGCGCACCTACTAATTTGCCCAAGTTGCTGTTGTGTTAAACTGCGCTCCTAATCGCGCTGTTTTAATCATTTTGCCCAAAACTTCCATTCGAAGTTCATATTCATATTCGTCACGTTTGGTGCGCCAACTTCACCAATGAATTTATCCTTCATTTCCTGAAGCGAATACGTTTTATCTTTTTTTGTCGCCATAGTAATGTCAATTTAGAGTGAATTGCAATCATAAACGCATTAGACTCCTCCATAAACCTCGTCTCAAAAATCGCAACCTAGAATGTCAAAAGTATAAGGCCAAGATAAAAATAAGTTTCCATTTTTAGAAACTTTATAAATAATTACCGCTGCAGGTTGTATGATTAATATAAAATTGTTTTTACTGTATCTTTTCATGAGCTTACCTAAAATCACCCGCATCAATATTATACGAGTTAAAGAATAATCCGAATAAATTATTTCGCCGGTATTACCATTTATAACATTAACATATTTGTCGGTTGCACTTTTAACAAAAATCAAATAATAGAAGTCATCCTTAGCTTCCAAGGATTTTTTTGCTCAAAACATCCATTGAAACAACTTCATACTTCAATTCGTAGTTTTTAAATAAATCCTTTTCTTTATACCTTTCAGATTCGCTGCCGGTGAATTTGTTGTTTTTATCAACATAGTCAGGGACATATAAGGTCGCGGTATTTAATTTTTTTAATGCAGTTGTATTTGCAACACTTTCATCTAATGTACGTACAACAGCTTTACTTAATAATGTCATTAAAGTTTGGATGTCATTTTTTAAAATGCCCGGACTCCAGTTACGAATGAAACCACCACAATCAAAGTCAGTCATATTTAGAAATTCGGGCGTGAGTGATGCATCTAGTGTGGGATAAAGTTCAATTCGGGCAACCTGTACAACATAAGTTGAATTAAATTCATTTCCCTCTTTTTCAAAATATTTTTCATCGCAGGTCCACAACTCAAAATAAATATGATTTTTGGCATATACTTCTGTATTTGTTTGATTGTGCACGTCGGTTTTTGTAACTTGAATATCTTGTTGTGTATTTCAAAATAAAAAGAATTATTCGGTGCCAGATATTTTCAACTTCATCATTTTAATAAATTTAACTTCATTAAAGTCCAGTATTCGTTAAAAACATCAATATACGCTTTAGCTATCGGCGAGTTAGGATTTTTCATAACTACATAAGTAGTCCCCTTCTTAATTTTCGAAATTTCGGAACATTGGAGATAGCTACTTGGCCAAACAGGCTACTGCAGGAAATGTAATAACTATTAAAGAGCAAAAATATTTAAATGTTGTTTTCATGGTAAAAGTTTTAGATAAAACGAATTTATGATTTGTAGCTAAATTAAAAAAATAATTTGTTGTGAAAAATTTTGCAGTATATTTGCTCCATGAAAAATGTCAACAGGGCAAATATTTAGTAGTAACTCGTTTTTAGCTGCAAGTCACGTAGCGAGCGGGTTCTGTTTGTCGTGTGGTTAGATAAATATATTAAAAGAGGATTCTGAAACCGTTTGTTGTAAAGTAGCAAACGGTTTTTTTGTTTTTTGCTAATCAGGAGATGTAGGCAGCTTCGGTCTATGCGTTGGACTGAAAATCCAAAGAAACAGGTTCGACTCCTGTCGTCCCCACCATTTTGGAAATGTAGCAAAGATGGTCAATGCAGCGGACTGAAAATCCGCCCATGTAGGTTCGAGTCCTACCGCTTCCCCTTTTGAGAA
>JADJJZ010000030.1 GCA_016706255.1 Bacteroidota bacterium
CATTGTCGTTATAAACCAATGGTAAATTAGGGACAAAGGTTTTTATTAAGCAGATTGAGCGGTATTAAAGATAGGTTTTGCGGGTTGCTGCTGATAAATAATCATCTCCGCATTTATAGCATTGGATCTACCTTAGAATACGCTAATCTACCGTTCGCACTGCAAATATGAGCGATATAAAAATATATTTTCTGAATAATTCAATCGATTTTTGTCAAAAATATGGGGAAGCGAAGAATTAAACCTTTGACTATTAACATTTTGATTAAACTGTTCGGCAGCGGTTGGGAATTTATTTCGCAATGGAATTACCATAAATAATAATAACAGAGGTATAATCGAATTTCCTGAAATTTGCAATCCTTTTAAACCCATGTTCACGCGGTTTCCGGCATTTCCTGAAAGTGAGGATGGTAATCCTCCATTCGTAAATTCGGCATCACCAGCATGGCAATTTGCGCATCAAGATGTCAAGTGGCAATTAATCCGATATAATTACGCACCTGGTCCATTCCGATAGCAATATATACTTCAGCCTCTAAAAGTTACCACCATGCATAATCCGGAAGTTTTCGATATCGATAAGCGGATTATCGGTTACAGCATTGGCTTCTATTTCGAAATATTTTGGTGCACAGTTTTAAATCCGTCAATTGCAGTAGTCCTAAAAATTGCGGAATACAACGAATACTTATATCTATCCTGATACAATTTATTTTCATCATTTATTACATCGTCGTTTTTGCGAATCAATTTAAACCGTCAAAAAGTAATTCATTAATTTTTCGGCAATAAATATTTGACCTGTATGTCATTTGTGTTGATGTGGGAATTCATCAAACGGCTGTATAGATGCATGAAGCGCCGGCACCATCAGTTAAGGCGTGCAGTGATAATTTCGTAAATAATTTATTTAACTCAACCATGTTTATCAGATGTAATGCCTGTTAATATAAAGTACCATTGTTTACTAATGCAAGTCCTTCTTTGGGATGTAATTTAATGCGCTCCAGGTTAAATCTCGCAATTATTTCATTCGGGCCTCCCTTGCTCACCTAAATAACTTACTGGAAACAATCGGCTAATCCGATAACAGCACCGCTACTGAGGTTAATGGTATCAGGAGGTCGCCACTGGCGCCAATTGGATCCTAACCCGCGAATCCGTGGTGTTATGTTGTTATTAATAAAAAAGGCATATCGCTGCCTACATTTCAAAAGGAATTTTGCTTCATTTTTTAACAATGCATTCATTGAAATAACCATTGCGGCGCGCGTACATATACATCATCCAAATAATCATTGTTCCGGATTTTAAAAAGAATAACAAATTAGTTTGCAGTTGTTGTGTTTCTCTCTTCGTGGGACAATAATTGGTTGGCTACTCTGCCAAATTTATGTGTTTACTCCATAAAATGGGTTTACCGTTTAGGGCACTAAAGTGGTGGATGTAATCATAACTCTGTTGGATTTTTTCCAAAATAGTCAGAATCCAAAGCAAATACCACACCGGATTTGTTTTGAGCAATTGTTACAATTTTCTGAATTAGTGGGATAATCGTCTTTATAGGACTTTTGCTATTGCTGGCTTTAAGTGTTTAGATGCCGGGTTGCGCATAAGATGGTTTGATGCTGGTGTGATGAAATGGGATTCTAAGTTATTGTAAATTATATATATGTTATTTGTTAAAATTTTTATTCAACATTATTTTAATTGCTATTATGTCCTACTTTAATGGCAAGGCAATACTTCCTTGTGGATACTTATTATCGGGCATTAATTGTAATGCAGTTGGTAATTCATGAAAAGAAAATGTTGCCCCTGAAACCGACAGAACAGTTTTATCGGTAATCAAATTATTTAGTAATACATTCTTCCAAATTCCCGTAATAAGAAACCTTGAATCCGTTTATTAGCTTAACCATAAAGAAGTAAAGTCGAAAGCGGGCTGCATAACCTGTAGTTCCTGCACAAGTAACTACCATTCCATTTTTATCGCATACGTATAAAGATTTAGGAAATGTATCTTCACCGCAGGATGTTCTATGACAATTTTACGTAATCGTCCGCCGTAGTTAAATCCAATAAACTTAAAAAGGGCTTTCCACTTCGTTGCGCCAACATCGATCTTGTGTTTCAGGCGGGACATCGTTTCCCGGGATAGCACCCCAATCGCGAATACTGCAGAATCGATTTAAAGCGAGTGCACCCCACCCGTGACAAAAAACACCATTTTTCGTGATTATTTACTACGGCCACAGGAATTGCTCCGGCTGTTTTTACTCATTGAATTGTCATTGCACCTGAAACCATCGCCACTTCAATTCCCAAATTAATACAAATGTCAATGTTTTTGTTTTAAGGTATGTGGTTCATAATGATTTAACAATATCTGCAGGGCGTTGTAACGCTGCTTACCATAATATGTGAAGCACCGTGTAGAGCCCGCATCCCAAATTTAAAATGATTCGGTTTTGGTAAACACTGGAAAGTCATTTTACCTTACAAAAATGTGCATAGCTGCCGAAATTAGTTTCATATCCTAAGTTCTAAACGATTTATTTCAGGTAATATCTCCACCTGATTTTACATAGGTGTCATTTTCATCGTACTAACCGCCTTGAATCACAACTGCATCACCAACATGAACATTTGTTACATTTTTCTCGATTTTATAAAACAATACCGGAACAATGGGAGTTCCGGAATATAATAGGGTAAATTCGATTCATTTCTTTGCGCCATCAATGCCATCATATCGCTCAGGATATGCTCTTGCTGCTCAAACAGACTTATAATTTTAACCGCAGCCATTACTGCAACCACTACTTCATTATCCGCTATTTAGGTGCATAGGAACTACCTCTGCTTCAAAAGCAGTTTTAGGCTAGCCAAAAACGATTAGCACGCAGTGTTTGTGCATACATTAGTTCTGCAAAGCACCCATTTAACTCGTGTAATTTTCCTCATCGGTTTTAATTCCATTACCCAATTCTTTCTATACCACCGGCAATTTATATTCGGGTAATTTATTTTTTGCCCAATTGCGCAATTCTGTATTTGTTAATACGCCGTCTTTTAGGACTGCTACCACACCAACAGCTTCACCATAAACATCAAGGGGAACTCAATTTATTTTATAAATCTCTTGTTTATGGATGTAATAATAGATGTTGTTCAATTTCTGCAGGATAAAATATTTTGTCCTTGGAAATGGAAAGTACATTATTTTTTTCCCAGTCCATTCAGGAAATAAATAACCTTCTCGCTTTCATCGAAAACCATATTCATCAAAAACAAAAAAAGAAGCAAACCAGCCATCAGAAGAAAATATTTTATCATTTTCCTGTTTAGGTTTTTATATCCATAGCTACAACATCACTCTTTTAAAGACACTTCCCCAATTGTTTTCGGGAGGTAATATATTACCCTCATCATCAATCACCTTTACCGAAACATCATCATATGCCTTTCTCCTGCTGAATGAAGCAACGCTTTTAATTCCGGTTTATCAGCACCCAAATGCGCAAGTGGTTTCCCCTGCCGAAACGGAGTGCAGGGCAATACCGCTGGCTTCGGTTAATCCGCAACCTTGTGTGAAATTAAGATTTCAAAAGTAGCGTAACAAATTTCCGTTGCACAGCTTCAATTGGCGGAACTAATTGCATTGAATATTGAATATTTTAGTATGAAGATAAAATTATACTGATGCACTTCTTCCATGCTACAAATAATCTTCACTATAATTCATGCTCAGGTGGCTAGGGGTAATTTCCGTGTTTATCAATCAAAGCATCACTTCAATCGGGTCAAACACCTTTAATAACACATTTGTGCAACCAGGTAAAAATTCGGAATATAAACAACCTACGTCTACAACAGCATGCCTTGCGGCCTGCAAACTAAATTTACATTGATGCTGTCCAACATCCCGGTGCTTCGCTGCGAGGTGTATAATACATGGGGGAAACATTTTTATTGTTGAGCATTACACCCTTGGCTTTAAACGTTGTTCCGAAGTATAAAATTATTAATGTCGGATCATTCAAATTTAATTGCGGAAGTAAATCAGGGTTAATTGTTTGTGTATTATGTATTTCTGTTAAATAATGTTTTAATTTCAATTACTTGCTCTCATAATCTTTCACCACTTGGTTTGCAGTCTGTTCAAAAGCCTGTCCGTAACAAACATTTTTATATCAGCATCGTCAATTATGTAAGAAAACCGCATTTCATCAGGGTTTACCTGCCAGTTAATAGAAACCGGAATAATTCCTTGCTAATAAACAACCATTTGCCAGTTATATACTCCGCATTATTAATATCCAGCAAAGGAAAAGTATGCTCCCTTGTTTAAATTCGTTTTGGTTCAATCCATGCTGCAGCACGCAATGGCTATGCGCATATATTCAGCATACGTATACGAAACATCGTAGTTGTTGATTACGCACTGCTCTGCATGCATAGTGCTCTGAATTTTAATATTTCGCTATAAATAGTTGAATCATTTTAGTTGTGAGATACGTTGCGGCTAAATGATTTCCTCCCGTTAACGGTGGGTAACGTAATTCCAAGAGAATCCTGCCTGCGGCGATGCTAGTACCGGGCCAGCAGCAGCCGCTATATCATCCGGGCGAACCAATTTATGCATTACATTTTCTTTTTCTTTTTCCATTTCTTCAGGGATATAATTTTGTAATACGGTTATGTTGCAACTAAACCCCGTGCAATAATAATATTTGTGATATTAATATTATTTTCGTCACGCAGAGCGTGGCGGCAAAAAACAATTTTCCAATACGCCTTTGCATATTATAAACTGTAAATGCCCCGAACCCCTAAGTTGTGGGGACATGCTGTTGATTCCAATCCATCTTCCATATTGCTGATTGTTGGAACTGAATTACTTGAGGCATAATACAGAACAAAAGTTTTATATTTCAGTAATACTTTTTCTTGTATACCCGCAGCAAGTTGTTGCAATTTTTTTCTGGGGATTAGAATTTAGTCACGATACTCAATAGTGGCATACCATTTTGATGCAGGCATGCGACTAATTTCTTTTCGCACCGGCATCAGAAATTAAATCGGCTTTGTAGTGTAATATGTTTGGCATTGCTTAGGGCAGACGAAATTTCATTTAAATGATGTCTCATTTCTTCAACGGCTACAATTTTATATCCCAGATTAGCAAGTTGTAATGCAATTGATTTGCCAATTCCGCTTCCGGCTCCAGTTACGAGTGCCGTGGAAACGTTTTCTGTTTTCATGCGGCCGCATTTTATATAATTGCTGCACCTCCGGCATATCCGGAGGCTGCGGTTGGGCAATAAAACAAGTTTCCCCGATTGTAATTTATTTTGTTAGTCGCCTGATGTAAGGTAATAGGTATACCCGAAATAGTATGCTGTAGCAGCGTATCGATACTAACTTCCATTTTTCAATATCAATTCCCATCGCATTGGCAACTCCTTCAATAAGAATATAATTTGCCTGAGACGGAAATACAATATCAATATCATTCGGTCGGATGCCATGCGGCACATACCTTTTCCGATATTGGCCATAATTTCCACCGAAATTTCCACCATACGTTTCCAAATCGTCATGAGTGTTCCGTGCAAACCTCGTTAAGAAGTTTCGATACTTGAAAGCATTGTACTGCCACCTGCAGTAGAACATAGACATTTTTTAGTCCGGAACCATCGGCAAATAATTCACTTACCATAAATCCTGAATCATAAGACCAGCCGCGGGTTAAAATAACTCTGCCCTGGCGCCATCGCCAAAAATGGACAAATTTTGGGTCGTCTTTCTACAAAACGTGTTTTAATATTCGCACCAATTACACAAACATATTGCCGTATACCTGTTGGTATTAATCGGATTCCATGATCCAGGGCATGTTATTAAACTTGCGCAACTTTCAGTTAAACACCAACAGGACAAGTATAACCCAATAAATATTGCACATTGCATGATGCTGTGCATTAGTGTAATCGGAAAGTTGATGTGCCCAATAAAATACGGTCGAGTTGTTTTGCCGTTATACCCGCATTATCCAACGCCATTTGTGCTGCTTTAGCTGCGATAAGGGCTGGTTGCAAAATCATCGGGAGCAATATGTCCGGTTTTTATTCCGATTTATCGCGCACCATGGCAATATTCAAAATCCAGATTCAGTCTTTTGCTCAATTCTTCCGTTGTAACCGGTTCACCCCGCAAACAAATTCCACTGCCTAGTAATTTTTAACGCCTCAGCCTTTCTTAATGACTTATACATTGAATATTAAGCCGCCGCAAGAAAATTCCGCCACCTTACAGAAAAGTAAAGAGCATAAACTTTTTATTTTGGATTATTTTCTAGTCATTGATATGCGCAGCGAAGGCAAAAAACACCGCTAGAAACCGCACCTGCATAATCTTGAATTACATCGACAGTATTTCGCGCGCAATCCCTGAATAAGCAATGGCATAAACCAGCGTTTTTTATTTACCGATGCGGTATTAAATAGTCAATATCACTTTTTGTTAAACTCCTGAACTGTGATATAATAATTGTGAACTTCCCGCCAAGCCTGCTTTCGAATAATTTGATTCAGTTTCTTTTGACATTTTCTATATCATAAGCATTGTCATTCAAATCAACCTGATTAGTGGCAGTAAAACCTGACTGCCCATTACGCAAGGAATAAGTACTCGATCTGCCCCTAAAAGGCAGCACCAATACCCGAGTTCATTCGCTCTAGTTAAAATTAACGGCACCGGCATCCTCCCACAGCATAAATAAGATTTTGTCCCGAACTTTTGTTGGCGCTTCACCCGCTGTAATCAGCACATTACGGGCACCTGAACGAATAAATTGCGACGCCAAACCATCGCATAGATTACAGAACCGCAACCGTTTCTTATTTCCATAGCAGGGCAGCTTCGGCTTTCAAGTTTTCCCCGCAACATAAGTGCCTGTAGAATTTGTATAAAATGGTGAGGTAACCGTTACCGGAAATTACCATATCAATGGTATCGGTTAAAAACATTATTTTCACGAATTTTTTGCGCTGCTTTGATCATTAAATCAGCAGTAGTAAGTTCATTTTTACAATTGGCGTTCCGGGCACGTGACTCCAGTATCTGCTTTCATAACCAAGCGTATTTTTAACAAAATCGGAGTCGTAATTTTATCAGCAAATATTTTCTCCGCAATCAGGTCCATAATAATTCATGTATTGCGTATTTAACTAGTTTGCGATCCCATCGGGAAAAGCAGTAGCAACACGTTTAATGGTAACGCCGTTTAACTGATTAAAATATCTGCCGTTGATACTGTAGTAAAGTCACTTCTTTTTCAATGATGTTCAACAAATAACAATAGTTTTTAATTGCATTAATTCAGCGGTATTTATATTAATATTAAATAACTTCCTATCAAAAAACGTTTGCTATTAGGTAACTACATGATTAATAGAATCCCATTTGTCAAAATCGGCTGCGATATATTCGCAGGTTGCAGGATTAAACCATTGTCGTTAAAAACCTTGCGGATAATAGGTAATTTGTTGTAGAATTTGGTCCGGTATAGGGCAATATTAAAGCTATTTCCGAATACCAAGTTAGCAAATTCCGTGTTATTTCACGCGCTGTTGTTTATACTTGACACTTAATAATAATTCATATATAATCCTTATTTATAAAGGCTTATAGCTAAATTTCTAACTACTTGACATTTAATATTTTATGAATGTTGTACCTTTGAAAATTCATGGGAAAGTCTCATTTTTACCCTCATGGCTTTTAACTCATACCTGTTCCTGCTGTTTTTGCCTCTGGTTTTATGCTGTTTTTACTTAACTGCAGAAAAACACCGTTGGAAAATCTTATTGGTGTCGAGTTATTTGTTTTATATGCTTTATAAAGCAGAATACGGATTAATCTTATTGTTTTCAACTTCGGTTTGCTGGTATGTAGGGAATTTAATTAGCAGGAGTAGCGATAAACAAACGCGCAAACGCTACCTTATTATCGGGATAATAATTGATGCGGGTATTTTATTTGTTTTTAAATATTTTGGATTATTTGAATCACTATTTGAGTCAATTAAAAATCCGGAAGCACTACAAAATAGTCCGGAAACCATTTTACTGCCAATTGGTATTTCCTTTTATACATTTAAGTCGCCAAGGCTATTTAATTGATGTATACCGGAATGTAACCAAACCCGAACCACATTTTGGCTATTTCGCTTTATATGTATCCTTTTTTCCTCAATTAATTGCGGGGCCAATTGAACGTGCTAATGAATTAATACCACAATTACATGCGCCAAAAAAATTAAGTTATGATGATTTAATGTATGGTTGTAGCAGAATGGCGTGGGGATTTTTTAAAAAATTAGTTGTTGCAGATACTGTAGCCGGCTTTGTTAATTTCACCTTTGCTGATATCGAAAGTGCAAATGGAATACAACTTTATATTACGCTATTATTTTTCGCTGTGCAATTATATGCCGACTTTAGTGGTTACTGCGATATAGCAATTGGAACTGCACGTTTATTTGGCATTCGTTTATCTGAAAACTTTAATCAGCCGTATCTTGCAACCAGTATTGCCGATTACTGGAACCGTTGGCACATAACACTTACAGCCTGGATTCGCGATTATATTTTTATCCCTTTAAACAGAGGAGTAACTACTTACAGTAGAATTTATTTAAATACGCTTATTGTTTTTTTACTGATTGGATTATGGCATGGTGCCAGCTTAAGTTTTATTGTATTTGGATTGCTGAATGGTTTATTATCCATTTTACAATCATTATATAAACGCATTTCGTTTTTGCCAAAATTCAAATCAAAAGCCGGAAAAATATTTTTAATTATATGGAATTTCCATTTGCTTATTTTGACGGGCGTAATATTCAGAGCAAAAAACTTTACTGATGCCTTGTTATATTATAAAAAACTGTTTACCGATTTTAGTTTCGGTTTACAAAAAATATTGAATGGATTTTCAGGATACGAATTTGCCTTATGTTGTATAGTAGCTGCTTTATTTGTAGCTGCTGTGTGGTTGCCAAAACATTTTAAATTTAAATATGCTTATGGCTTTTTATTTGCAGTAGTGGCGCTGGTAATTTTATTGGGGAGAAACAATGCTGAAACGTTTATTTACTTTCAGTTTTAATCAGGTTTCGGGATTACTTTGAACCTGAGTAATAATAGCTTGTTTAAGTTTTTCGCTGCAGTCTTTACGTTCAACTTTTGCAGTAATAAACTCTTTAAATGTTTTTTCAATATGGTAATGTTCAAGGCAACCCTTGCAACGCTGGATATCCATAATAAATAAATTGCGTTCAGTTTCAGGTAATTCACCATCTAAAACCAAAAAAACCTTTTTTACAAAGTTTCGGCAATCATGTTTGGGTAGCTGTTGATCCATAGCTTATCTTTTTTCTTTAAAACCTTCTTTTTGAGCGTATTCGCGTAATTTTTCCTTTAAAATATTGCGTGCCCTGTGAAGGCGTGATCTAACCGTTCCGATGGGTATGTCAATAATTTTAGCAATTTCCTCGTATGAAAACTCCTCAATATCACATAAAAGGATAATTGTTTTAAAGTCCACCGGCAGTTGATTCAACGCCCGTGTCACCTCATCTCCAAGCATGCCTTGAAACAATTCCTGTCTCAGGTCAAGATATTCAACATGCCCCTCATCGTCGGTATCGTGAAAACTCGCTACCTCATCATAATCAACTTTCGCCGGTTGTTTAGTTTTTTTACGGTATTCGTTGATGAAACCGTTTTTTAGAATTTTAAACAACCACGCTTTGGCATTGGTACCTTGCTGATACGAATCTATAAAGCGATAAGCCTTCAAAAAAGTTTCCTGTACAAGATCATTTGCATCATCTTCGTCTAAAGTAAGATGAAAGCCAAAGTTGTACAGCGCATCCATATGGGGTAAAAACTCCTTATTAAAGATGCGGTCTTTGTTGCTTTTAGTGAGGTTGCCTTTGTCCACGAGGGTAAAATTAGAATAAAGTTGCCGATGATTCAAATTAACCATTTTTACCGGCATTTTTCATTTAATATAATTTTTTTACTTTTGGTTCATTATTTTATCAAAACCCAAAACCACGGCTATAGACCCTACTTCTACGAATCTTACTGCAACATGCGTTCATTACTCAGGGTTTTTCCGAATCAGTTTTTTGCCTCTTTAGCTATTTTAGGCTTAATTGTTGGCCTTGTTACCTCAAAAGTGGTGCTTAGTGTAGCCACCATTATGATTATGTGCAATGCCATTATCAATTTGCGCATTGTCGACAATTTTAAACGCTGGATTGGCGATACAACCAGTGTTTTACTCATATTACTATTTCTGGTTTACCTTTTAACGGGGTTTTATTCTGATGATACCGGTTATTGGATTGACCGTTGTCGCATGAAATTGCCCTTTTTAGCCTTACCATTAGGCTTCACTACCGTGAAAACCCTAACTACCAAGAGGTTTCAGCAATGGCTGGCCGTGTATTTTTATGTGATTTTTGCTGCAGCTATCGTAGTATGTATAAATTATTTTGCCCATTTTGACACACTGAACGCTAATTTGTCGAGAGGGCAACCAATTCCCGCTCCTTTGCGCGACCATATCCGTTTTAGTCTGGAAATGGCTTTTGCCATAGTTGTAGGTATTTATTTATGGAACAATCAATTTCGTTTTTCCAATCCGAAAGAAAAATATCTGCTGCTTTCAGGTATCATTTTTTTAGTGATTTTCATTCACATTTTTGCTGTTCGCTCCGGCATCGTTACATTATACATTGCCATAATTGTAATGATTTTTCATTGGTTGTTTACCAAAAAAGCATATTTAAAAGGCATAATCGCATTAGTGCTTTTAGGTGCATTTGGTTTTTCCGCAGTGCAGTTTATACCATCTTTACATTCAAGAATGTCGTACTTCCAATATGAAATGGATTTAATAAAAAAAGGTGAATTACATCCTGAACACAGCGACGCGCAACGTTTATTAAGTATTGAATATGGTTTGCAGATAGCCGAAAAAAATCCGTTGTTAGGTGTTGGCGTTGGGGATATTAAATCGGAAATGGATAAATTATATAATCAAAGTGCGGGCAGTGAATTTGTTAAGTCTAAACTACCGCACAATCAGTTTGTCTATTTTCTTGCAGCAAGTGGTATAATTGGATTTTTGGTATTCTTATTATCGCTGCTGTATCCATGGGTTAGCAAAAAACGATATAAAAATATGTTGTATACCGTGTTTCTGCTGATTATGGTTTTTAGTTTTATGGCTGAACATACATTGGAAATACAAATTGGAACTGCATTTTATCTGTTATTTTTGTTGCTGATAAAAAAATACATCGACGATTCTCAACTTACCACTGTAGAAGCAAAATTACATGCATAAAATAACTGCCATCATACCAACAAAAAATGAAGCCGTTCATATTGAAGCGGTATTGGCTTCTGTGGCCTGGTGTGATGAAATTTTAGTTGTTGATTCGTTTAGCACGGACAATACTGTTGAATTAGCAAAAAAATATACTTCCCGCGTTATTGAAAGCGAATATATTAATTCTGCAAGTCAGAAAAACAGGGCTATTCCGCAGGCTGCACACGAATGGATTTTATTAGTAGATGCCGATGAGCGTGTAACCCCTGAATTAAAAAACGAAATACAAAATTTATTAAAACAGGATATAATTCCACACGATGCCTACTGGATTTACCGTAAAAATTATTTTATGGGTAAAGAAGTAAAATACAGCGGATGGCAACGTGATAAGGTAATTCGTTTTTTTAAACGCGATACATGTCGTTATGAAGAAAAACATGTTCATGCAGAAGTTATTACTTCGGGCTCAGTAAGCAAATTAAAAAATAAGTTGGTACACAATACCTATAAAGATATTTTCCATTACCTCGAAAAATGGGATCGTTATTCAACATGGAGTGCAAACGATGCTGCTAAAAAAGTGAAACGTCCGGGGTTTTTTCATTTTATTATTAAACCTGCCTTCCGTTTTTTCAAACATTATATTATCGACCTGGGTTTTTTAGACGGTTGGACGGGATTTATTGTTTGTTCACTTGCTGCAAAAGGCGTGTTTATGCGGTATGTGAAGTTGTACGGAATGATGAAGGAAAAGGGAAGTTAATTCCAGTCGTCATCAGGCACATCGCCACTACCGGGCATAACAGGAATTATAAAATTTGTTTTTCCTATCAAATCTAAAACATAAGTTATTTCAAAAGGTGGCACCAAAGTATTTGCAGGAGTAAATAATGCTACCCAGCGAATTCTAATTTGTTCATTTTCTGAAAGGTTTTTAAGATCCGAAGGACTCGTTAGTCTAAATTGATTTTGTTGATTTACCTCAAGTCGTCGAATTGTTGTAATTGTATGTGGTAATATAGCGTTTCTGTGAAATCTTTCTAATTCAGCATATTGGCTAGTAATTGTCATGTCAGCCCAGGGAGCTACCTGGAATAATCCAATTGGTGAAACCTTTACTAAAGCATAATAATTTTGCGCAAATTCATCAGCAGGAATCCACTCTACTTCAATTGAATTTGGTCTCGGATCATTTCCAAATGCAACACCAACTTCATCAGCAGCTTTAAAGCCATATGTACCAAATCTGATTTTATTGCAACGTTGATATGTTTGAGGCCATCCAAGTGGCAAATAAACCGGACCGTTTTCTGTCATAATTGTTTTTGCTTCAAAAGTGCCGGTCAAATTAATTTCAAAATCCGATACAGGTAAAACGACTACGATGGTTCCTTCAATTTTACCGGTTGCTGCACCCATTAATTTTATATCATACTCAGTAGGTGTATTTTCATTCTCGCTTTGAAATAATGAGTAGATAACCCCGGCGGCTTTTGCAGCTGCTGCTAGTTCAATTGAGCCCGCTGCAACGGCTGTTGTAATAAAATCTTTGATTTCCCAGGCACCTTTCAGTGCATTTACGCTTGTACTAATATAATTTTTTACCGTTCCATATTGATCCTCTTCAACACTTGTGGAAGGCACACCTTTACCGCTTAAATTAAGTGACAAATTCGCTTCAAGATTTACTTGTCCTTCCAAAATACCTTTAAAATCTAACCGCAATAATTTTCTATCCGATTCTTTTAATTCATTTGCATTAGCTTCAACATTAGGGAACAACAACCCTAAACAACCTCCCAGCGCTCTCAATGGTTGGGTTTCAGGATATAAAACAGGATCAAATAAGGTAGCAGTTTCGGTTCTAAGCCATTTCCCTTCAGACGTTGATGAAGATGCTGTAAGGTCATGAAATGCTTCATTTAAACCCGGCCATGTAAAAGTAGGTGTGTAAGCTTCTGAAATAATTACTTCATCTGCGTTACGATTATTGAACCAATTGGATATTAAATCCCAAAAACCATTTGTTTTAGGTTTGGGTTGAGGTAAAACCACATTTGGCGGAATATCAACGAGCGGGAAACTCCATGTTTTAACGGCAGTTCGTTCAGAATTTACTAATGAAGTTTTAACGAGTAATTTATTAAAATTTCGTTCCTGAACATTAGGTAAATAAATAAACAAGCGTAAAACGCCGGTAATAATATTATATAATAATACATAACCGATTTGGTTTGGAGAACCGCCAAATTGATATCCAAATACCCGCCACCCTTTTTGACTATCAGGATACCAATAATTTTGAACTTCATTTTCATTAAAATCATAATTATCGGGCACTTCCCACCATGGACGGTTAATAATTAGATGGTCAATTTCACCATTTTCATTGTACCAATTCCAATCTACTTTAGGGTTCAAATCATTGTCATCAATTATGCCAGAAATGGTACCAATAGAAATACATGGCAAATCATTATCGGTTGGATTTAAACCCCCGTCAACAAGAAGGCCTTCTATATTTATCGGTTGATTTAATACTTCATTATTATTTTTTATCAGATTAATTTTCTTCCTTATAATATGAGCTGCTTTCTGATAAGATATAGTTGGAATATCTAAATAAGGTGCAAGTAAAACTAATTCATCTAACAATTTTTTACTTAAGCCCGCTTTCAGTAATTTATTGTAGTTACCATGAATATTAATTTCCGACAATTTATTAAGACCATTGTTTTTTAATGTCTCAAAAAGGTTATGCGGAAACCAGCTTTCTTTTATTTTATTCGGTCGTTTTGCGACCTGACTTATTTGATTATTAGAATTAATAACACACTCAAAACTAATCTGAGTATTCCCGGGTTGAGCAACAAAAACATATTCACCAAGATTCAAATCCTCAACTGCATCAATGGTTAATTCTTTAATCAGTTCTAATGGTTCAATTAATGTTTTTCTATAATAAAGCCAATATCTAACACTATTCGCGTTTTTGAATAAACCCTCAAATGATACCTTACTGCCAATTCCCAGCCATAAGTACCATCCAACAAAACTTTTGTCTGTTCCTTCTGACTGTAAAACATTCGAACCGTTTTTCAAACTACCAACAATTGGAATTTCAACCGGTAAATTATTTAAAATAATTAATTCTTTATACTTGTACATTTTCAGTGAGTTATAATCATCAAAATTACACGGATACTTCATATTTCCATTAACGGAAAACCGTGAATTTGATTAGAATCTTATGTGCGAGTTGTTAATTCATTTAACTTAGCAACCGATTGCTGCTAATAATTATAAAACGACATGACTTTAAAAAACAAACTATTAAGTATTATTGCTATTACTATATTAATAGATGGCTGTAATCCCGGTACAAATAACAATTATGACGAAATTGCACTCCATCATGCTCCAATACTTTATCAGGATACAGATGATTGGCATTACTCTGCTGACTACATTACCAGGTTCGACTACGATGGAGATTGGAAAGGAATTAACAATTGGGAAAATTTATCGAGTTTTGAAATTAATGCCGCTTGTTATTACTCGGTAGTTGAAACAGCAACTCATTTTTTTATTATTTATGCATTTTATCACCCTCGTGACTGGACGCATATTCCATATATTACTGATGAACACGAAAACGATTTTGAAGGGATTTTGTCTGTCATAAAAAAAGATAATAGTGAATTTGGAACTTTGATTGCCATGGTAACTACTTCTCATACCGACTTTTATTCTTATGTAAACCCCAATGCCGGTTTATCTGCTAATAATAAATCTATTGATGGAGATATCAGATTTGAAGTGTTTCAAAACGAAATGCATCCAAAAATTTATCAAGGCCCACGGGGGCATCCTATTATGGGTGATTCATCAGTAGCAAATTTTAGTGGTGCAGATGATGAAGATGGTGTTATTTATTTTCCTTCATTAACAGATTCTGAAATGCCAACCGATGGTAACAATCGCAATGTACAATACAAGTTAATAAATATGGCTGATTATGGAAATTTGTGGACTTTTCAATTGTTAGAAGCAAAACAAAATTCTTCAGATACAAAAACATTTTATAGCTGGGGTGTTTTAAAAGGAGATGATGGTGGGGATTGTGATGGAATTTTCCCTTTTGGTTGCCCAAGCAATTCATCAAATACGCCATGGGGTTGGGATGATAAAGATGATAAAAACAATCATCGCGGTGAAATAGCATTGAATCCCGCAAAACTTATAAACTATTACTTCAAAGATTTAGGCGCTTATGAAACAACCTATGCAAATAACTTTTACATTAAAGATTTACAAGAACAGGGATTTACCTCGAACTTTAAACCGAATGGCTGGAATCACTATGTTGTTTTAGAAGAACTGTTTGATTTATTAGAGTGATAAAATTTTGCAGCTCCTATTTAAAAAACTTACTTACATAAATTTCCTGGCGCTGACTGATGCGTAGATAATAAATACCGCGCATTAAGCCTGAAACATCAATGATATAATCTTTTATGGGCGGATAAAATTCCAGGTTATAGCTAATTACTTCCTGTCCTAAAGCATTATAAATTGCCATTTCAATTTCTTTATCACGGGTGCTGGTTACCTGCAGATAAATATTGTCGATAACAGGATTCGGATAAATGTCAACAATTACCAATTCACCTTCATTTGCAACCGCACATTTATATTTTCCCAACACACGGTAAAATTCTTCCGTTTGTAAATTATTACATAAAATATCTTTTATAAATGGTGCTGCATAAATAATTATTGAGTCCGGAATAACGGCGTCGTGTCCTGCACCTTCGGCAATATAAAACTGATATGTTCTGCCTAAACGTTTCGACATCTGTACCAACTGCCAGCTTCCATGCAGATTGGGATATTCAAAGGGCTGATAACAAAAAAATGTTGGGCCGGAAAAAAACGGAACGATAGAATCGCAGGTACCATGAAAATATAAATGCGGGAAACTATTATTATATAATAAACTGGTGTCTTCAATTCCTCCTGCTTCAGTTATTACGCCCATTGGATTAAAATGATAATTGGTATACGCATTTACTGCTGTATCAATACTGCCTAATTCATCATAAAATTGTGGGTCGTAATCACTTTGTGAGGCATATAAGGCAAACAAAATTAAACGTGAACCTGCACTGTTGCCTTCAACAAAAATTGCATTGGTATCTATACCATAACCATCGGCCTCTGCCTTAATAAAACGATAAGCCGCGCGCACATCTTGTATAGCTCTGTAGGTAGCACGAAATAAATCGGTAGTATCTCCGCCACAACCATCATCAGCATCACCATTATCCCAACCTATGCGATAATCGATGCTTACATATACATATCCCATGCGCGCATATAAGTAACCAAGGTCGACGGCTCCCTGACTGTCTTTTGAACCACCAACCAATCCGCCACCATGTACAAAAAAGATTAATGGTTTTTTAGTGAGTTCATCCAGAGCAGGTTTAGGCCTGTAAATATCCAGTTTCAAATCCTGCATATTTCCCAGATTATTAATACCTTCTCCGTAAACTACATCTGAAGTAACCTCTATATCTGATTCTTCGAAAATAAATTCATCGAAACGATTCATGTTACAATAGTCCTGAGCAGACAGCAACACACTACATAATACGGATAAACTAAATAAAAATGTTTTCATTTTGAACACCAAATCAAACATTACAAAATTACGGTATTTAAAATAAACTATCCTCAGCCCAATTCGACCTTTCAGGATAATCGGTGGTGTAATGGAGACCACGGCTTTCTTTTCTTGCACTTGCGCCGCGGGTTATTAAAAATCCAATTGTAATCAGGTTTCTCAATTCACACAATTGAGGTGAAATTGTAGTAGTATCATATAGTTTTTCAGTTTCCTCATATAATAAATGTAATCTTGCCAATGCGCGCTCCAACCTTTCGTTACTGCGAACAATGCCAACATAATTTGTCATTATTTCTTTCAACTCCCTGATACTTTGTGTTATCATAACCATTTCTTTCGGCTCATTCGTTCCTTCTGCATTCCAATCAGGAATATTTTCCTGAAATTCGATGGTATCAATTTTATTTGCAGCATCTTCATAAATTCTGTTCGCAAAAACTAAAGCCTCTAATAATGAATTACTTGCAAGTCGGTTAGCCCCATGTAAACCGGTTGAACTACATTCGCCGCAGGCATATAAATTATTGATGCTGGAATTGCCATGTGCATCTGTTAAAACACCACCACACATATAATGTGCCGCAGGAACCACAGGAATAAAATCTTTTAAAATATCTAATCCGATAGATTTACATTTTTCATAAATATTGGGGAAATGATTTAACAATTCCTCTTTAGGAATTGGTGAACAATCTAAATACACAAATTCATCACCACGAATTTTCATTTCATTATCTATTGCACGCGCAACTATATCTCGCGGCGCTAACGATTTTCGTTCATCGTATTTATGCATAAACGGCTGGCCATCGCTGGTTTTTAATTCACCACCTGCGCCGCGAATTGCTTCAGTAATTAAAAAGGATGGAGAAACACCGGGTTGATATAATGATGTAGGATGAAATTGAACGAATTCCATATTCGAAATTCTTCCTTTTGCACGATACACCATTGCCATACCATCACCGGTTGCAATTAATGGATTAGTCGTATTTTTATAAACCTGTCCGGCACCACCGCTCGCCATTACCGTAATTTTTGCAATAATTTTTTCGATGGTTTTATTTTTTTTATTTAATACATACACACCATAACATTCTATATCCGGTGTATGCCTTGTTACAATTCTTCCAAGATGATGTTGTGTAATAATATCAATAACAAAATGGTGTGCATGAATGGTAATATTCGGTAACGAAACTGCTTCTTCCAATAATGTTTTTTCTATTTCTTTTCCTGTTACATCTTTATGATGGAGTACACGAAATTCTGAATGGCCGCCTTCTTTTCCTAAACTGTATTCACCTTCTTTATTTTTATCAAAATCTGCACCCCAATTAATTATTTCCTTAACACGTTCTGGACCTTCTTTAACTACTATTTCAACGATATCGCGTTTACATAATCCGTCACCGGCAATTAATGTATCGCTAATATGTTTTTCATAGCTGTCTTTTTCAAAATCCCATACTGCAGCAATACCACCTTGCGCATATTTGGTATTGGTTTCTTCTTCTTCAGCTTTTGTTATGATGGTAATTGTTTTATCGGGGAAACGACGTGCTGTTTTGAGCGCGAATGTTAGTCCGGCAATTCCGGAACCTATTACAAGAAAATCGGCTTTATGCATTATGCGAAGGTAAGCCGTTTCGCCTGATTTCATTAATTTTATTATATAAAAATCCGCTTATGGAACAAACAACCTGGATATCACGTACTTTCAATTTTGACTTCCCTGTCGGTTTGTTTCCTGTTATAACCGGCCGATTATCAGGCACTTATGCGCGTTTAGCCGAAATAACGAATAATTGTAATACCAATTTGCTCACCTATCAGCCACAAGCCAAATGGAGTATTCAGCAACATATTGGCCATTTAATTGATTTGGAAGAATTACATATCGGCAGGCTTGAGGATTACAAATCGGGAGCAACAATATTGCGCGCCTGGGATGTTGTAAATCAAAAAACAAATTTGGGAAATCACAATCAGCAAACTTTACAACAATTGTTATCAGAATTTAGACGGGTAAGAAATATGTTATTATTTGATTTAACTTCTTTTAGTGATAACGAATTAAATAATACGGCAATGCATCCGCGATTGGAAGTAAAAATGCGGATTGTAGATCTGGCTTATTTTATTGCTGAACATGATGATCATCATATTGCCAAAATAATTACCATCTTAAATAAATAAATTCCGCTTAATATATTTTTAATTATTTATTTTGCTCGCGGTATTGGTAAGTTGCTTCTAATGCTTCATAAAATTCAGCGCCATATTTACGAATCAATGCAGTTTTTACAAAACGAAAAATTGGAACGCCCAATTCTTTTCCATTTTTACAAGCCGGTTTACAAATACTCCATTTTTCGTAATTCAATGCCTGAAAATCTCCAACTTTTGAAATTCGAATTGGATATAAATGACAACTAACCGGTTTTTGCCATTTTATTTTTTTATCTAAAAACGCCTTTTCAATGCCACATAAAGCGACACCTTTTTCCCAAATGGTATAAGCACATGGCCCGTCTTTCATTAATGGAGTTTTTAAAACACCTTCTTCGTTGGTAACCCAGTAGCCTTGTTTTTCAATTGCATCAATACCATCTTTTGTAAGGTATTCTTTTACAATAGGATATACTTTTTTTAATTGTTTTTTTTCATCTTCATCAACAAATGCACCTTCATCGCCTTCAACACAACAAGCACCCATACAGGCATTTAAATTGCAAACAAATTCTTTATCAAGAATATCTTCACTTACCAGAGTCTGCTGAATAATAATCATACTGCAAATTTACAGCTTTTTTGGATGAATTTTACAGGTGCAACACCTTATCTACCTAGAATACAATTACATCCCCAACAAAAAAATTGCAGGAATTTTTTCCATCACCGGCACTTGCTTTTTCCAATATTGAACCTCATTGGTTCGAATCGATTCTTTTGGTCCGGTGAGGTCGCTGGCCACACACAATTTAGTGTTTGAACTGCAGGCACTTATTACATCCTGAATAATAGCGTTATTGCGATAAGGTGTTTCAATAAAAATTTGAGTAATTCCCCTTCGTGCGTCAGTATCCATTTGCTGAATATATTGTTTGCGCATCGGTTGCTTTACGGGAATATAACCGTGAAAATGAAATTGCTGACCGTTTAATCCGCTTGCCATTAAAGCCAGCAAAATACTGGAAGGGCCTACCAGTGGAATTATTTTTATACCATTTTGATGACATAACTGCACCAATGCACTACCCGGGTCGGCAACTGCGGGAACACCGGCATCACTCATTAAACCGCAGTCGTTTCCATTTTTTAAATGGCTAATGTATGTTGACACCGCTGTAGCATCTGTATGTTCGTTGAGTGGTAAAACTATAGTTGTGTCGAATGAAGCGGTAAATCCTGTTTTCCGCAGGTATCTGCGCGCAGTTTTTTCATCTTCAACAAAAAACACGGTTAATCTTTTTGTTATATCATGAACATATTGTGGTATTACATGTATCGCTTCTTCGCTTAAAACAGTAGGTATCAGATATAAGGTGCCGTTCATAAAAAAGTATCGTGTTGATGAAGCTCTGCAATTGTACTAATATCTTTGCGTTGTTGTTGCAGATGCAGAACAAAATTGGATGAATAATTTCACATTAAAAAAAACATTTTATACCCAGGCCGATACTTTAGGTATTGCTCAGGCTTTATTGGGTAAAAAGTTGGTTACCACTTTTGATGGTATTACCACCTCGGGTATTATATGTGAAACAGAAGCATATTGCGGCACGCTAGACAGAGGTTGCCATGCATATAACAATCGTTTTACGGAAAGAACAAAGGTTATGTATAACGAAGGTGGTGTGAGTTATGTTTACATTTGTTATGGCATACATTATCTTTTTAATGTGGTTACACATAACGCCGGTGAACCGCATGCCATTTTAATAAGAGCAATAGAACCGTTAGACGGAATACCATTTATGCTGGAAAGACGCAATCTTCAAAAATATTCAAAAAGTATTGGTGCCGGACCGGGTTTGGTAACCCAATGTTTGGGTATTACAACAAAACATAATGGTTTATCGTTAATGGGGCAGGCGATTCGAATATGTGATGCCGAACCCGTTGACCCTAAAAATATTATTGCCTCACCACGTGTAGGAATGAATTTTAGTGGTCCCTATAAATTAATACCCTGGCGATTTCGAATAGCTAATTCACCTTTTACCAGTAAAGCCAAATAATTTGCGCATCAATACGAAACTCAATATTGTATTATTACGCACAACTGAATGGAAATTAGTTTTTAAGCCATTTGGTTACCATAAATTATTGCTTGCATTTTTTGGGTTTTTATTAACCGGTCGTATTGGCGGAATTTTTCTTGGCTTATTTATTGGATTGATTATGGATTGCGATTTAATGGTAAAACGCAAACCCAAAAAACCGGGCGATAATCGTATCAGTTATTTAATGTTAGGTGCATTTGTTTTACAGGCAAGTGAGTTAGGCGACAGGATTATGAATGAAACACTGCGCTATCGACTGGTGGAAAAATTTGGAGATAATTATGCGGCAAAAAGATTTGCATTTTTTAATGAACTGATGCGACAACGTATCCAGGTGGAAGCAATCTGTGATCAGATAAAAAGTTATGCAACTGAAAATGAAAAAAAAGATATCATTCAGTTTTTATTCGATTTAAGTTTTCATCCTACAGCAAACAGCGATAAATTACATCATAGTATTAATTATATCGCTGCACGTATTTCATTACCTTACGAATCGGTACAGGAAATTTATTCCGCATTTAAAAATCAGCACACGCGACAACAATATAAAACGACTACAACTTACACCAATAATTCAACTGATATTTATTCCACTTTTAATCTCACATTAAACTGCACTGAAAAAGAATTAAAAACCGCATTCCATCATCTTGCTAAAAAATACCATCCTGATTCCAATCCTTCTGCATCCGGTTCAGAAAAAATAATTATGCAAGATAAACTTCGAAAAATAATTGAAGCTTATGATGAAATTAAGATGCGACGTGGATGGAAATGAGGTGATGAATTGAATTAATTTGAAAATTTGCGTTTTTAGAATAATGTAAAGAACAGCCTTAACCACAAAGACTCCAAGGCCACAAAGAGACACAAAGTTTTTAATACAATTCACTTAGCGAAACTTAGCGGCCTTGGAGCCTTTGAGGTTTCGGCTGTTTGTTGAGGAATTTTCAATTGTTCGACAACTGAACATGCACAATTTTTCATTTCAGTGTTTGCATGCATTACTCATTAATATTTCCACAATAGTGGATGCCTCATAACTGCAAAATTTTCCATAAAAAACCCCAGCTCAGTCGGGAGACTTTACCGGGGGATCCCCATGAAAACACAAAATTTAGTCCGCCATGGCGAACAATATCTTAATTACTGCGCAAGATACGCTTTAAGCGCTTTATTTCTTGTACTTGAGCGTAATTTATTTATAGCATTATCTTTTATCTGACGTACACGTTCACGTGTTAATCCAAATTCTTCACCAATATCTTCTAACGTCATTGCGTAAGGAACACCAATTCCGAAAAAAAGTTTAATAACATCGCGTTCTCTTTCAGTTAAAGTTGCCAAAGTACGTTCAGTTTCCACTTTTAATGAGTGACTGTAATCCAGTTTTTCATCTGTACGTTCTGTATCGCGGTTTTCCAATACGTCGAGTAAGCTGCTGTTTTCACCATCATCGAAAGGTGCATCAACAGATACGTGGCGGCTTGAAACACTTAATGTATTTTTAATTTCTTCCGGTGCCAGTTCCAAAACTTCTGCTAATTCTTCGGAAGTTGGTTCACGTTCAAATTTTTGTTCTAATTCAGAAAATGCACGATTGATTTTGCTGAGTGAGCCAACCTTATTTAAAGGTAAACGCACTAAGCGGCTTTGTTCAGCCAATGCCTGCATAATGCTTTGGCGAATCCACCAAACGGCGTATGAAATGAATTTGAAACCTTTCGTTTCATCAAATTTTTGAGCTGCTTTTACCAGACCAACATTGCCTTCATTAATTAAATCGTTTAATGATAAACCATTGTGTTGGTATTGTTTTGCAACCGATACCACGAAACGAAGGTTGGCTTTCACCAGTTTCTCCAACGCAAGCTGGTCACCCTGTTTGATTTTCTGCGCAAGGGTAACTTCCTCTTCTGCAGTAACCAGGTCTACCTTACCAATTTCCTGTAAATACTTCTCTAACGACTCGCTTTCGCGGTTGGTGATGGATTTCGTAATCTTAAGCTGACGCATCGTTAATTAACCTCGTTTGTTTCTTGTGAAATGAATGGTTCGTTAAATTAGAACGGTATGCTCATTAAAAAGTTTCCTCAAACTCAATAAAAATAATAAAATCGAGCCGGGGTGCAAAGTTACTAAGATTTTCAATACAAATCAATAGCCCGTCTATTTTTAAACAAAAACGATAAGGATTTCAATTTCGGTATGTGCAATTGCCGGATTAAAATCATTGGCCGACAATCAGTTTCAGCCGTATATTTGGACAACTATGCGTCGGTTTTTACTGATTTATCTGCTTATAAGCGGCTTTGGTGCCTATTCACAAGCGTTTTATACGGGTTCGGGGTGGGAATACCACGGCGAACTTACCTATACCGCTTTCGGCTGGAGCATGAGTAATGCCGGGGATGTGAATGGTGATGGGTTTACAGATATGATTGTTTCGGCAATCGACTACAGTAACCCCGAAGCAACCAACGGCGAAGAAGGGAAATTATTTTTATTTTACGGAAGCCCTGACGGTCTGGAAACCGAACCGGCATGGGAGTTTGAGTCGAATAACGATAGTTCGGTTTTGGGGTTTAGCACTTCCGGAGGCGACCTAAACGGCGATGGATTTAGCGATGTGGTGGCGGGTTGTCTGCAATGGACCGGCGACCAGTATAACGAAGGCCGTATTTACCTCTGGTATGGTTCTCCTTCGGGTTTAAACCCCGGTGAGCCGGACTGGAGCTTGGATTTTGACCAGGTTTTTGCTCTGTTAGGCAGCGGAGTAGCTTTGGACGGCGATATTAATGGCGATGGCTATAACGATTTGTTCCTTTCTGCAAAAATGTGGGACGAGCCTGAAATTGAAGAAGGCAAAACCTGGCTCTACTGGGGTAGCCCCGATGGCCCGGTTGAATCAGGATGGAGCTGGCAGGCTGATCAGGAAGGTGCCATTTCAGGTTTTCCGGTTAATTATGCGGGAGATGTTAATGGCGATGGTTTTGACGATGTGGTAATAGGTGCAAATCAATATGATTTTGATGAAATTGATGATGGTTTGGCGGTTTCATTTTATGGTTCCGCAGCAGGATTGAATGCTTCGCCGGACTGGATGATGAGCAGCGGACAAAAAAAATGCAATTTCGGGCATTGGGTAGATGGTGCCGGCGATGTAAATGGAGATGGTTATGATGATGTGGTAGTTTCTGCGTTGTTGTACGAAAGTGATTCTGCAAGCCATAATGAAGGTCGAATTTTTGTTTATCACGGCTCGCCTTCCGGTTTAAGCAATGAGGTAAATTGGTACGGAGAAATTAATCAGGCTGAAGCTCAATTTGGATATAGTTGTGCAGGTGCCGGTGATATCAATAATGATGGTTATGATGATGTGATTGGTGGTGCAAAATATTGGGACAATGGTGAGTTGGATGAAGGTGGTGCTTTTGTTTGGTTTGGAAGTGCAGCAGGACTGGAAACAGATTATTGTTTTTCAGCTGAAGGAAATCAGGATGCCGGTTATTTTGGCCGACATGTTGGTGGGGATGCAGATTTTAATAATGATGGTTATTCCGATTTTATGGTTGGCGCTTACCGGTATTCGGAAGTGCTAGAAGCAGATGGTAAAGGTTATGCATATTACGGTGCTCCTCGTCCAGCCGATTTTTATTTTGAAGAAGATACTTTTTGTATAGATGCAATTAATCCTTTACCAATAATTACCGGTTTTACGAGTGGTATTTTTTCAAGTGATGATTTAATTACGAATGCTGCAACCGGAGAAATTAATTTAACAGCAAGTGGTTATGGCGGACCATTTACAATTACTTATTCGGTAGATGGTTATTGCGCAGTAAGTAAAAATATCTGGATTGAAGATGCAAATGCAGTTTCAGCATTTAATTATGGAAATGATAGTATTTGTTTGGATGGAACAATAATTTCTCCGGAAATAACCATTGCATCAACAGGTGTTTTTTCATCTGATATTATCGAAATTGATGCCATAACAGGAAATATAAATACAGCAGCAGTTATACCGGGCTTGGTAAATATTTATTATTCAGGAATTACAAATGCAGGTTGCAACTTTATTGATACGTTACAACTGTATTTTCAGGAACCGCCTACACTGAATTTAGAACAAGATACTTTTTGTATTGAACTCGGAACAACATTACCAGTGGTAAATATTGAAGGCGGAATATTTTATTCACCGGATGCGATATTGAATGCAGAAACCGGATCAATTGATTTAATGGAAACCGGAGTGGGCGGACCATTTCATATTTATTATAACTTAAACAATATTTGCGCAAACGCAGCAGCTGTATTTTATATTGATAGTGCAGACAATAACTTAGCTGCTTTTAATTTTATTGAAGATAGTATTTGTGAAAGTCACCCAAATCTTTTACCTGTATTAAGCGGTTTAACAGGTGGTGCATACACTTCAGTAACAGCTGTTGTCAATACAACTACCGGAGAGTTATCTGTTTCAGAAACACCTGATGGTGTGCATATCATATTTTATTCCCTCACAACAAATTCAGGTTGTGAAATAACTTATAGTGACACGATTATTATAATTGCTAATCCAGATGCAACATTTAATTATTTTCCTGACACCATTTTTATTGGAGATGTAAATGCTGTTCCAAATATAACTGGTGAAGCAGGAATATTTACTGTTGTGCCGGAAGGTTTATTATTTGCAGATGTGTTTGGTGTTATCGATTTAATTAATTCTACCCCGGGTAGCTATATTATTTATAATACAGTAAGTAATAGTATTTGCACACAAACCGATTCTTTTACAGTATCAATTTTACCTGAATGTATTGCTCCACAACAAGTTACTGTAGATTATTTTAATAGCAATACTTTAATTATAAGTTGGGAAATTAACATTGATTATACTGACTATACTGTTTTATTAATAAATGGTGAGGATACTTTATTTTATACATCAACCTACAACACAATAACCATAAACGATCTGGATGCTGAAACAACATATATCATCATTGTATTAACCAATTGTTCATCTCAAAAAACAAACGCTGCAGATTCAATTGTTATAACAACAGCTGCATTGAATTTGACAACTTCTATTGCGCCACAAATTAATATCTACCCCAATCCAACCTCCGGTGATATTACGATTGAATCAGATTTATTAGCACACGGTGGCCAGATTACTATTTTTAATTTAAATGGTCAATTGGTTTATGATGAAATCATCAGTGAAAATTATAATAACTATGTATTAAAAGCAAATACGCTGGTGGCAGGCTATTATTATATTCAAATTAGTAATGGATATAAAATGCATTATGGCTCAGTAGTGATTGAATAAAAGTATGTTACATTAACAACTCTTTTAATTATTTACTACATTTATCATCAAATTACCCAAAATGGACACTCCTGAAATTCAAAAAACACCTGAAGTTGAAATTTATCCTTCTTTAATTACGCGTTACCAGTCAACGTTTATAGATTTTTTATTTGTATTTACCATGATGTTTATTGTTGCCGCAATTATTAATCAGATTACTGCAACACCTGATTGGTTCCGTGCTGTAATTTTCATTTTTTTGTTTTTTCTTTACGAACCAATTTGCCAGTCGTTAGGCAGCACATTCGGAAATAATTTTATGGGAATTAAAGTGCGCAGATTTAATAATCCCAATCAAAAAATAAATTTTTTCCAGGGTGTTTTACGTTTTGCAATTAAAGTCGCGCTTGGCTGGATTTCATTTTTCTCTATTACCGGAAACCGCGAACGGCGGGCATTACACGACATATTTTCGGGTACTATCGTGTTAAAGGATAAATAAATCTCTCCCCAAAAAAATATTATTATTTATTTGAGTTTAATTTATTTTGTCAGCAACCTATTTCTATTAAACTCTACCGTTTACAATTTCATTTACAATTGCCGGGTCTAATAATGTAGTTGTATCACCAATATTTTCTACTTCTCCTTCTGCAATTTTTCTTAAGATACGTCGCATTATTTTTCCACTTCTTGTTTTAGGTAACCCTGAAACAAATTGAATTTTATCCGGTTTTGCTATTGCGCCAATTACTCTTGTAACCGTTTGTAAAATGTCTTGTTTGGTGAGATGTGCATCATCTGCTGAACTGCCATTATAAACCACATAGGCATATATTCCCTGGCCTTTTACATCATGCGGAAAACCAACCACAGCACTTTCAATAACGCCTGCGTGCATATTTATAGCATTTTCCACTTCTGCAGTTCCAATTCTGTGACCACTTACGTTTAATACATCATCAACCCTTCCTGTAATCCGATAAAATCCATTGTCGTCGCGGTAAGCCCCGTCGCCGGTAAAATACATATTGTGGTAAGTAGCAAAATAATTCGTACGACAACGTTCATGATCACCATAAGTAGTTCTGATGATGGATGGCCATGGTGAGCGTAAACATAAATTACCGCTTACATTATTTTCGGTAATAATATTGCCTTTTTCATCAACCAAAACCGGATCAACGCCCGGCATGGGTAATGTTGCAAATGAAGGTTTAGATGGCGTTACACCTGCGAGGTTTGAAATTAACACACCACCAGTTTCTGTTTGCCACCAGGTATCAACAATAGGACATTTATTTTTGCCAACATGTGTATCATACCAATGCCATGCTTCTTCATTAATTGGTTCGCCAACTGTTCCTAAAATGCGCAGCGATGATAAATTTTTTCCCTCAAACGGAGCAGTGCCAAAACTCATTAAACTGCGAATTGCGGTTGGTGCGGTATATAAAATATTTACTTTATGCTTGTCTACAATTTCCCAAAACCGTCCGGCATCGGGCCAGGTAGGAATGCCTTCAAATAATAACGATGTTGCACCTGCACTTAAAGGACCATAAACTATATAACTATGACCTGTTATCCAGCCAATATCAGCAGTGCAAAAATGTACTTCTCCCGGTTGATATTGAAAAACATTTACAAACGTGTAATTGGTAAATACCATATATCCGGCACAGGCATGAACGACACCTTTTGGCTTGCCTGTTGAACCGCTAGTATATAAAATAAATAAAGGATCTTCACTATCCATTACCTCAGGTTCAAAATCGTGTAATCCTAAAGTTTCAATCTTTTTAATTTCATCTTCCCACCAAACATCGCGGCCTTTAATCATACTTACCGGAGTACGGGTTCTTGTGCTTACAATCACTTTTTTAACAAAAGGGCATGCAATTAAAGCATCATCAATTATTGATTTTAAAGGAATATCTTTTCCGCCTCTGTAGGCGCCATCGCTGGTAATTATAAATTCAGCATGCGCATCTGTTAAACGGTCAGCAATACTTTGTGCACTGAATCCGCCAAAAATAACCGAGTGAATAGCACCAATGCGTGCACAAGCCAAAACGGCAATTGACAATTCCGGTGTCATACCCATATAAATACAAATTCTGTCGCCTTTTTTCACACCATTATTACGTAACACGTGCGCAAACTGGCAAACCTTATCATATAATTGTTTGTATGTGAGCACACGATGTGCCTCATCGGGATCATTGGGTTCCCACACAATTGCAGGCTGATTGCCGCGTTCGGCTAAATGCCTGTCGATACAATTTTCAGTTATATTGAGTTTACCGCCCAAAAACCAGCGCACATGCGGCTCAACGAAATTCCAGTCCAGCGCCATTTCCCACGGTTGTTTCCAGGTAAAATGGTTGGCAATTTCTCCCCAAAATTCACCGGGTTGGGCTAAACTTTTGGCATGTGCAATTTGATACTGCTCAAAGGTTTTGATTTGGTAAGGGTAACTCATAGAAAAAGTATTTGACATGCTAATGTAAGGAGAGCGAAACGATTTTTTATAAATAAGTATAGGGTTCCAATAAAAATGATAGTATTGTGTTATTGTTGAGCAGATTGTGCAAAAATTTAAACACGTTTTGGATTAAAAGTATCGTTGAAAAACTAAAAATTGCTGTGGAAGGGACTACATTTTAAAGTAGTTGCGCTATTTTTGATTAATTAAATAAAAAATCCCTAAATAATTCATTCCCATTTTTTAAAACATGTCAAACACCGTTAATAATTTTCTTCAAACCATTAGCTCCCTGCGTATGTTGGAAGAATTAATTGTATTTGGCAAAATGGAGATTATACCGGAATCGGATTATAAAGATGTAATTACATTTTTAGAAGAAGAATATTTGGAAGAATCAACCGGATTTCCGATGAATGTGCCAGCTTTCAATGCAGAAGCTGCGTTGTGGGGGGCCAAAACAATTTACGCTGCTGCCGGAGTATTACTGGATAGGAATCAAAACAATAATGAATTAGATTTACTTTTTCCTCCATATGCAGGAAATATTGAGGCCGGCAGTATTTTATCGGTTGATTTATGTTTACGCTTTTTACCTCCTATATTGTTTCAACTTAAAAGAATTGATGTTGAAGATGAGGCAATAGTGTTATTGGAAAATATTTTAGCAACCTGGCATTATTCAGGAATAAACTATCAACTCAATTATAGCAAAATAAATTTTACAACAATTTCTGATAATGTATGTATGTATCAGCTTTATTGTGACCGTATTATTCAATTTAAAAATCTGGAGCTGGCACAATTACCGGTTTTTAACAGTCATATAAAAGGATGTTTAGGCCTTCATACACATATATTTTGGAATGAATTAAAAACAGCAAATAAAATAAATGAGCAAAGTAACCAATCTGAATAACGTATTACAATACGTAAAAGATGCTTTTATTGGAAAAGATGAAATAGTAGATTTATTGGGTATCTGTTTAATTGCCCGTGAAAATGCATTTTTACTAGGCCCTCCGGGTACTGCCAAGAGTGCTATTGTGCGTATGCTTTCCGAATGTATTAAGGACGGTCAGAATTTTGAATATTTATTAACCAGATTTACCGAACCTAACGAAATTTTTGGGCCTTTCGATATTCGTAAATTAAAGGAAGGTGAATTAAAAACCAACACCGAGGGGATGATGCCTGAAGCGTCGATGGTTTTTTTAGATGAAATATTTAATGCCAACAGCGCCATCTTAAATAGCCTGCTAATGGCGTTAAATGAACGAATTTTCAGAAGGGGGAAAGAAACTAAAAAGTTACCTGCCTTAATGTTTGTTGGCGCAAGTAATATTTTACCTGAGGATGAAGCATTAAATGCGCTACTCGATCGTTTTTTGATACGAATTGAGTGCGATTATGTGGATACCGATTTAATGGAACAGGTTTTAGTTAAAGGCTGGCAACTGGAAAACAATGAACTTAAAATTAAGCCGGAAATTACGCCTGCAGAAATTATTGAGTTACAGCAATTAAGCAAAAAAGTAAACATTGCTCCAATAAGAAAACAATATGTTGATTTAGTACATAATTTGAGAAATACCGGTATTAAAGTTTCTGACCGAAGAGCAGTGAAAGTGCAAAATCTAATAGCAGCGAGTGCAGTAATGTGTGGCCGCGAGGAAGCAATTTTATCGGATTTGTGGGTGTTAAAATATATATGGGATACGGAAGAGCAAATTGAAATTTTATCGGGTATCGTTGATAATGTTATAGATAAAAGTATAACCGACGGTGCACATCCGCAAGCGCTTTTTAATAAAGCACCTCACCCTGAAGAATTAATGAAAGAAGTAATTCTGTTAAAAGATAAATGGTCGGTTGAGGGATTATCATTTGAGGAGCAAAATATTATTAAAGACAAATTGCGCTATATTCAAAACAGATGTAACTGGATAAAAAACAAAGAGCATAAGCAATATATTGAAAATGAAATTGAGCAATTATGGCAAACAATGCTGAAAACATTATAAATTACTATTTGCGTTTGCCGTTATCCTGTAGGGCAGAATTGGCTCATATCAGAAGCTGGGCTAATTTAAAAACCGGAGTCGACGGCCAAATGTTTTGGGTAAAAGGTTTTACGGAGGAACAAATAAACGATGTTAAGGTTAAAATCATACCCGAAAAAGTCTTGTTTTATGAAAAAGACAATAAATTGTTTTTATTAAACAGTTTACTTCCTGAAATTTCGATACCCGGAATTTTATGGTCTCCTATCGAAAATGGATTGCCAATTACCCTGCCGCAGTTTAATCACAATTATTTCGGTGTTAATGAGCAAATTGAAATTACTTTAAATCCCTCAGAAAAAGAGGAAACAGCGGTGTTGCAAAAAGTTGCTATCAGCCATTTAGTACAATATATAAACATAGCTCCCGCGATTAGATTAGCACCTTTAAAATGGTGTTTGTTTGGCGATTCGGAAGCTTTAGTAATGGGTACACCGTTGTTGCCATTGCCGGGTAATACCTATTGGATAAATGCAGGATTTATTTTGCCTTCGGGCTACGATTTAACTTACCCTTTTCTACAAAATCATATTGAAGTTTATTTGAATACTTTAAACCACAATTATGTATTGTGGGATGTTGAGGGTAATTATTCCCTGATTGACAAATCAGTTTTTATTCCGTTAACCAGAAGTTCGTTGCGGCAAACGCTTGTTTGAAATAATTTATAATGGATCCATTAAACTATTTACAACAACATTCACAATACTTCTGGCAATGGGAGGAGAACGGAACGGTATTGTCTATTCCCAATGGATCAACAATAGCTTATAAGGATTTTATATTCACCTTATTTCAATCTTTTAATGAAAGTGGTTTACCTCCATTTGGAACCTTACTGCTTGCCGTTATTGCAACAAACAACTATGGTAAAGCCGATATTAATAAAGTATTCGAAATAGTAAACGCATTACCCTATGCCAAAAATGATGACATATTAATAAAGGCGAAAAAAGTTTTAGAAATTATAAGTGAGCTGCCTGATAATTATAAAACAAGAGAAAACAGAATTCAATTGTTGTATAATTTATTAACGAATGCACATAATAAATTAAGTGTTCAAAAAACATCACAAATAATTTACTTTACTATTTCCCCAAAAAATGAAGTGGAAGTTAATGATACTGTTACTACAATATATATTCCACCAATTGAACTGGATTTTAAGCCCTTTGCACTTTTAGCTGAAAAATATGATTCTGTTGAATCCATCTTAAAAGATTTGAGTAGTGTTCCTGAGTTTAAAACAATTAAAATTGAAACGGAAAATGTTTCTGAGCTAGTTGCACCACAACAAAATTTAGAAGAAGCACTAATTAATCACCACGAAACATTTTTCATTGGAGCAATGATAAAAACAGTTCGAAGTGGTTTAAATATCCCCGTTCATAGTGCACTTCCCAGCATTCAGCCCTTAGGCGGAGTAGCTGATTTAAGTAATAAAGGCGATTTAGACCGGTTGCTGATTTCTGAGTTCGCTTATGAGGATGATATCTTTTTACAGCGACTTGCCAATAATGAATCGCTGTATTTAAATAAAGAAATACCGCCCATAAAAAACGAATTAGAAAGGGTTTTTCTAATTGACATATCTATTCATAATTGGGGGACCATCAAATCAATAGCTTATGCAATTTTATTGGCTATTGCACATCATCCGAAAACGGATATTTTAAGCACAGCATTTGTGGTGGGCAAAACTGCAAAACAAATTCAATTTAACACCATTCATGAATTAATAGCCGGTATTCAACATTTGGATACTGCTTTACATGCTGCCAATGGCATTAAAGACTTTTTTGCAACCTATTCTGGTAAAAGCAAAATTGAGGTGTTTTATATCTATGGAAAAGAAAGTCAGCAATTTCCTGAAATTAAAAACACCCTAGCCGATTTTAAACTCAAAATTCATTATTGGATCGCGCTAGATGAATTTGGCAATATCGATATTTTTAAAAGACAACAAAACAGCAAAAAACATATCCAACATATTTTGTTGCCGTTAAAAAGTCTTTTCGAAACAAAATCAAAATCACTACATAACACCTTTGACCAAAAAACATTGCACAACCTTCCGCTATTAGTGAATAATGCAAGAAATTTAAAAAGAACAATTGTTACAGAAAATGATGAGGTGTTTATAATAACCCATACCAAATACTTGTTCAAATTATATAACCATACGGTAACCCCCAAAGCGAAAGGTTGGGAGCTTATATACGGAGACATACCTGTAACTTTTGCCGAATTTTGTATTGGAAAATCAAAAAATGGCATCTATTATTTATGTTGTGTAAATTTTAATACACAGGAAGTAGGTGTAATTAATTTAGAAACCAAACAAAACATTAAGTTGGTAATTCCTGAAAGTATTTCTTTACGTATTCAAGGTATTACTCATAACAATAACCTGTTTAATCTCCACTATAGAACAAATAGTTATTGTGTTGATTATGAAGGCAATTTAATATCATTTGGCCCAACAAAGGATGTTTACCCGCAGTTTGAGGATATGAAAAAAAAGGAATCGGAGATAGAAAAATTGCATATTAACAAATCGAACGTTTTTAAAAATATAAAATCAATTCATATCAGTTCAAACCATAATCTTGTATTTAATAAACACGAATTGATTGTAGATAAACTGAATAACATCAGAATGGAAACCAATTTTAATATAGACTATTTAGTTTCCGCAATTAGAATTGATACCAATAAATTTAGTTTTGGCAATGGATTCAATATTGAAATGCATGATTCCGGGGTTATTATTATAAGCAATAACGCAAAGGAAAATATATATCTCATACCCGGGTTAAAAACGAATCTTGCGATTAGCACCAAATCTGAATTTGCGGGAAACCTTTATTATTTTAAAGATGAAATTTACGATATTAATATCCTGTCACCAATACTTTCTCCACTAATGGCAATTAAAGTGTTTAAAAAAGTATTAGATATCCCCACTATAAAAGTTAAACAACTAATAGACAACAATAGTAATATAAAAGAAATTAACACAACGCTCGAGCTGGCGCATAAATTAAAGCATGAATTAGAATCGTCTGGTGTAAAGAGTGATATTATACCGGCACAAATTGGTGTGGCAAAGGAAAGTGTTTTACAGGTTATTGAGCCGGAAGCTTTTTTTAAAAAAATTATTACACCGTATATTACAGCAATTCTGAATAATGGAGCTTAAATTAATTCCATATCAAAAAAACAAGTATCCGATAAGTGCATTGCTTATAAAGGGTGAAGGTGTGCATTATTGGTTTCAGGAGTTCATGCGCATGGAAATTAATATGCGTCATGTGGAAGTATATCCCATCCCGGGCTTACAGGCTAATTCCATCTGGGGATGTCTCCTAATAACGAATGGCCAATTAAATGCAGATTTGGCGGGTAAACATCTTCTTTGTCAGGTTATTCATAATGTAATTTACATCCCCGAGAGTGCCGATGTTTTGCCTAACTTATCGGTCAGGGATATTGAAATACTATTTAAAAACAAACGTCATATTTTTCATCCTGATTTCGGCTTATTTGAATTAGACCAACCTTTAAATTTGCAGGAATTAATAAAACTACCTGATTCTGAGCAACAGTTAACTATAATGCCAAATATTGGCTACCAGCCACCATCTACCATAAATAGTTTTAAGGTGTTGTTAGCTAACGATGTAAATGTTTTAGAGGCATTAGAAAAAAAAGTTGTCCCTGAAAAAAAATCTTTATCTGAAAACAAACTGAGTTATAAGGAAAAAATCAAATATAAATTTTATAAACTACTTTTCAGAAGAGATAAGTTAAATACCGAATCACCCAAAACAACCGAAAAACCTGCCTATAAAATATGGATGCAAATTGGTGGCCTATTTAATAAAAAGAATAAAAATTGGCAGGGAGATGCTAAAAATGAATTTGAAGCACTTGATGACCGAAGTGCAAAGGAGCTTGACAAGCTTATTCGTATGTTAGAAAAAGATCCGCATGAGGCACTGAAATACGCTTTACCTATAAACAGTACGGGTGCACAACGTGGAACAAACATAGGCACTTATCGGGTTTCACAAATCTGGAAAAATTTGGGTTTAAATCAAAATCATCGAACCACCGGTGGGAGCGTATCATTAGAAGATTTAGAAATTAAAAAACTGTACGATCAATATGTCAAAACAGCGGAATTGCTAATTGAGCAAAAAAAATATGAACAGGCTGCCTTTGTATATATGAAATTGCTTAAAAATTATTATAAAGCAGCTCAAACACTTTATGAGGGCAAATTATTTGCGGAAGCCGCTGCTATTTATCTTAACTATGATAAAAATCCACGACAGGCCGCAGTTTGTTATGAAGCCGGCAATATGCTGAATGAGGCTATTCAGATACATATTAAGTTAAAACAATACGAAAAAGCTGGTGATTTGTACATCAAATTAAATCAGAAAAAGGAAGCATTTGTAATGTATGAAAAGGTTGTTGAAAATTACAATGCGAGTAATCAATATATTAAAAGCTCAATCATTTATAAAGATAAAATGGGCAATGTTGAGGGTGCTCAAAAATTGTTGTTAAGCGGTTGGGTAAATAATGCTGATGCAAGAAATTGTCTCGGTATGTATTTGAATAATATTACAGAGGCTGAGCAACTGAAGGCAGAAATTTCAACAATTTCTAATAAGTATTTAACTGAAAATAATATTTCAAATTATTTATTTTTATTACATACACATTACAACAACAGCAATGAAATAAAGTCATTTATATATAATGAGGCTTATCGGTTGGTTTCAAAATATGTTGATTACGATCCGAAACTCGTAAAAAAATTAAATGAATTTAAGCCGGCTGATAAAGTTTTAAATAAAGATGTTCTCAGGTATGTTTTACACAATAAAAAAGGCTCCCTGTAAATTAGGAAGCCTTGGTTTATATAATTTTATACGCTTACTCTTTCTTACAACAAGAATGTAATGCATCATATGCTTCAGGGTTGGCCGGAAGTTCATCAGCATCATATCCTATTGCAATTATTGCTGCTTTAATAGCTTCTGCGGTTGTTTTATCACCATCATATTTTACGGCTACTACTTTTGAATCTAAATCAAGATCTGCAGTTTTTACACCTTCTACACTGCCTACCGCTTTTTCAATAGCCGCTTTGCATGTTCCACACTGTGCAGATGTTTTAATTTCTACGTATTGTTTGCCACCGGTTTGGGCTGACAAGCTTCCCGTAATTACAAAGAAGCTGATTATTGTTATTATTATTTTCATATACATTTGTTTTATGCGATACTACAAATCTCGCGTTTTAATTAAATATTATTCGAATTCCTCCATAAAATTTTCTTTCCATTAGTGGAGCATATATCACAGATGCATCAAAATCTGCTCCAAAAGGGTCAGTTGCGCCAATAATGGGATGATGTTGTGTGTAATTACCAATATTCTCAGACCCGATATACACTTCAATTTTATCAAATTGTTTCGTTATCTGACCCAAATACAAAGCATACGCAGGCGAGCTTGTCCCGATATCATGCGCCGCATGGTTTTCACTTAAATCAGGTAAACGGCTGGAACCATACAATTGAGCAGTAGCATCAAATAAAACACCTGCTCTTTTCCAATTGTAACTTAAGTTTACCAATCCTCTGTGTTTAAATGTTAATGGCACTTCAAGCAATTCGCCATGGTAAGTTTCTTTTGCATCGGTAAATTTATATGCAGTGCGCAAATCAAAATTTTTGAATACGGTATAATTTAATTCTGCCTGAATCACGTTACTATAGGAATCACCTTTTAAATTATAAATATAAATGGAATCGGCGCTTGCATCTATATCAACAACAATCTGATTAACAAAATCAGTTCTGTAAACATCAAATGTGAGTGTTCCCTCGTTGTGATTTAATTCGAAAGGTTGAATAATTGTAATACCATAATTCCAACCTTCTTCAGGTAATAAATTTGAACTGATTTGCAACGCCCTGTTACTTGTTAACAAAGCGGTATTTTCTGCAAACACATTTGCAGTTCTATATCCTTTACCTATTGATGCTCTAAACGTTGTTGCCTTAAACGCATTATATTTAAAATGTACTCTTGGTGTTAAAAATGTGCCGTATAAATTATGATAATCGGCACGGGCGCCAACCAAAACACTTAATTTATCGGAAGGTTTATATTGATATTCTGCAAATACACCCGGAACAGATTCTTCCCGCAAATAATCAATACCCTGAAAGGTTTCATCAAAATTATTATACAAATAGCTCAATCCGGTTTTAATCGTATTGTTTGTATTTTTTAGGTATGTTTCGAAAATAAAATTTGCTGATGCATATATTTCGTTCCCGGAATATTCATTTAATCCAAATAAACTATTTTGCTGGTGGCTTGCAAAATTAATTATAGTACCAATTGAAGTATTTGGGCGTGTAAATACAAAACCGTTTTTCATAAATGCTTCGAAGCGATTGATGTTAACGTTAACACCGTAACCATTATTAACGCCCGGTTCCATTTGTTTATCGTAATTTAATTGTCCACCCGTAAGGTCAGATGAAACATATTTAACACCAAACTGCGCTTCATGTTTTTTACCTGAAAAGTAGTTCCATTTATTCATCACTGCATAGGTTGAATTTAATGGAGCATCTAGAAATCCATCGGTATTATGGTCCAGTTTCGTCTGGAGTTGACTGGTATGTGCAAATAATGCCGTTGACCATTTTTCATTAAATAAATGTTTGTATATAACATTCGCTTCGTACCGGCCTGAATTACTTGCGTATAAATTAATTAAGGCACGTTCCTCATCAATGTCAAATGGTTTTTTAAGCTCGGCATTTATTGCACCGGTGATACCTTCATAACCATTCACAACGGAGCCCGGGCCTTTAGTAATTTGGATACTTTCCAACCAGGGACCGGGTATATAGGTTAAACCATAAGATGAAGCCAAACCACGCACATTCGGCATATTTTCTACCATTATTTGCGAATAAACACCATCCAGTCCCAACAATTTAATTGTTTTAGCACCGGTTATGGCATCACTGAATTCCGCATCAACGGTATTATTTGTTTCAAAACTTTCACTTAAATTACAACAGGCTGCTTTTAATAATTCCTTTTTGTTTAATGTTTCCGTATTTATCGGATTTGTTGTATTTGCAACTTTTCCTGAAGCTGAACCCTCCACTTCAACAGTATTTAAATCAGTTGAAGGTTGAAGCATAATGTGAAATTTAGTGTTTGATCTGGCATCAAGTGTATCGTTTTGATAACCAACAAAACTCACTACAAAATATATTTGAGCAGCATTTGTTTTTGCTAAAGTAAACGACCCGTCTTCGGCACTTACTGTTCCGTTTGTAGTATTTAACCAGACAATATTAGCACCCGGAAGGCCAATCATATTGCCACTTTCATCGTTTGTCATGATATGGCCGCTGATGTTTTGAGCAACCATCGGAACACATAAAATAGTGACGATAAATAAATAAATTATTTTAAATTTCATTACAATTTGATTTACATATTATAAAAAATACAATGCCCTTCACTTGGTGAACGACAAAAAAACATAAAATGTAAAATCAAATACGAAAAACCTGATTAGAGGCAAGAATTTCCCGTCCGGATTTTGGAGGTGGTAAACTTTTATTTGCATGAGCAACAAAAATTTCTGCTTCCGGATGTGTATTAAAATTAATTAAATCGATTAAAACAATATTAAAATCAACGGCGCTAATCCGTTGTACTGATGCTGTATAATCTAACTTATAAAAAGTGGATTCATCATTACAACATACTCCCTTGAAAGTAGCACCTTGAAATTGTTCTTCATGGGCACAACAGGAATCAATTTTAGTAGTTGAAACTTCTTGCTTGCCATCCATAAAACACAAATGTGAAAACATGGTAAACCCTGTTGAGGTGGCAAATACAATAGCCAGCATCAAAAGGGCACTAAAATGTTTCGCAATACGTTTCATAAATACAAAATTACCATTTTTATGTAAAATTGTCCGTTTTTTACCCTTTAAGGGTGCTAAATGTCATTGTTTACAGGTTTATAACGGTTATCTTTACCAATAAGTTTAAAACTTAATAACTTTTTAATTGTTTTAGTATGATGAAAAGAACGCTTAATCTCTTCTCCTTTACCACACTTATTGCCTTATTTGTATTGAGCTCCTGCGCCAAAAAAGAGGGCTGTATGGACGAAACCGCACTCAATTATGACCCGGAAGCCGAGGTAGATAAGGGTTGCGAATACCCGTCAAATGAGGATCAGGCCGTGGAATTGCATATTCACCAGTATATCGGAGGTGATGAACTGGTTGAAGAAACGCAACATGCTATAAATGGCGTTGAAACCAATCTTAACCTGGTTCAATTTTACATTTCCGAGATCAGCCTTGTTGATGCAAACGGCGTGGAAACTCCCGCGGATGATGTTTACCTGCTGGTTTCACCTGAGGTTGAAGAATATGCAATCGGTAATTTTCCGGTTGGCGATTACACAAAAATTAAATTTAATGTAGGTATTGATTCCGTAACCAACCATGCCGACCCGAGTAAATATCCTATTGGGAATCCGCTAGGTGCTCAATTTCCAAGTATGCATTGGGGATGGAGTTTCGGATACATATTTGTGCGTATAGATGGTGAAGCTGATGCCGATGGCAATGGCGTTCCTGATACGGATGGTCAATTTGAAATGCACCTTGGCAGTGACGTTTATCTAGCAACCGTGGAAGTTGAAATTCCGGTTTCAATTGGTGCCGGTAACGAAAATATTGTTCATATGAAAGCCAACTGGGACACTTTTTTTAGTGGGGTAGATATGGCTAACGACAATACAACACATGTTACTGATAACACAGCACTTGCGGATATATTATATAATAATTTATTTGGGATGTTTAGTGAGGAAGAATAAATGATATCGTTTTATGGAAATAGATTATTGTTATTTTTAATTGCAGGTAGTTTATTTTTTTCTTGCGATACAGACCCTTTAATAAATGAAAAACCGGTTGATTATCAATTACAGATACCAACCGGTTTTTCTGTTCCTGTAATTCCTGATGATAATATTTTAACTTATGAAAAAATTGCGCTTGGTAAACGATTATTTTATGAAAAAGCGCTTTCTGTAGATTCATCCATTTCGTGTGGTTCTTGTCATAAACAGGAATATGCTTTCAGCGATAATATTGCCATTTCACCCGGCGTTGAAAACAGATTGGGATTCAGAAATGCACCTTCGCTTGCCAATATTGCATGGGCGCCTGAAATGCTGATGGATGGCGGAAATCCCAGTCTGGAAACTCAGGTATACGTGCCCATTGAAACACATTTTGAAATGGATTTTAATATGGTATTGCTGGTAGAAAGATTAAGCGCCGACCAGAGTTATGTTGATGATTTTTTATCTGCATTCGGCACAACGCCTGACCCTTTTGGTGTGACCAGAGCGCTTTCTGCATTTGAAAGAACAATTATAAGTGGAAATTCAAAATTTGATCAATATTATTATCACGGAAATACTGCTGCGTTAAATGCTTCTGAAATAAATGGAATGAATTTGTTTTTTAGTCCGGGATTAAATTGCAGTAGCTGTCATACAGGTTATTTATTTACAAATTATACCTATCAGAACAATGGATATTTTTCCGATTACACTGCAGACTCCGGTCGTGCAAGAATAACTTTAATGCATCAGGATGTAGGTAAATTTAAAGTGCCTTCTTTGCGCAACATTGCGTTAACAGCACCGTATATGCATAATGGAATTGTTCCTGATTTAGAAGCAGTTATTAATAATTATATGGCTGGTGGAAGCGGACATGAAAATCAAAGTACTTTAATTCATGGATTTACTTTAACACCAACAGAAAAAACAGATTTAATTAATTTTTTGAAATCACTTACGGATGAAAATTTTATTAGTAATCCGGAATTAAGTGAATAAAATAAATCATCATCTTATTTAGATATTTTAAATAACTTTATAGGCGCAAATAACATGATAAAGCGAACATCTTTCATAATACTGGCAATCACAACATTTTTGTTTTCACGGTGCCAAGTGGATCCGGAACTAATAAGCGACGAAGGCTGGGTTTACGACCCTACGCCTTATATAGCCCTGCAACCTATGGGTATTCCGCCATTACCGGCATCTGTAGACAATCCGCTAACCGTACAAGGTGTTCAATTAGGTCAGAAATTATTTTACGACCCTATTTTATCAGCTGATAGTTCCTTGTCCTGCTCGAGTTGCCATAGTGTGAAACATGCATTTTCTGATACCACCCAATTTAGCATAGGTATTGATGGCTTGCCGGGAAAACGAAATGCCATGCCTATATTTAATTTGGGTTATCAGCCATACGATAATGGATTTTTTTGGGATGGACGTGCAACAACTTTAGAAGATCAGGCCGTAATGCCAATTCAGGATCCACTTGAAATGCATGAAATTTTACCTAATGTGGTTATAAAAGTATCACGCAGCGATTTTTATCCGCAACTTTTTTATGAGGCATTTGGAGAAAAAACAATTACGTCCGACTTAGTTGGAAAAGCACTATCACAATTTGTAAAATCTGCCCTCAGTGGAAATAGTAAATATGATAAAGTTGTAGCCGGAATGGGTTTTTTAACCGACCAGGAAGTATTAGGTTTTGAATTATTTAATTCCTTAGAAGGTGGCGATTGTTTTCATTGTCACGGTTACAATGGTGGTTTATTTTCCGATTACCAATATCGCAATAATGGTATTGACCTCGTTTCGCATTTCACAGAATTCCCAGACCCCGGATATGGGGCAATAACAGGTGATACATCTGATTACGGTAAATTTAAAACACCAACATTACGCAACATTGCATTAACCGCACCATATATGCACGACGGGCGTTTTGCGACTTTGGAAGAGGTTTTGGATTACTACTCTGAGCAGGTAAATGATACGCCGTTTACAGATAATTTTATGCAGTTTGCATTTCAGGGTGGTGTTCAATTAACTGAAGATGAAAAGGCTGCAATAATTGCTTTTCTAAAAACATTAACGGATGAAACATTTGAAGATAATCCTGCTTATAATAATCCGTTTTAATAAATAAATTTATTTTGATACAGTAACAGTATCTACATATTTACTCATCTCGGTCAATACATCATTAATTAACTCTTTATTAAATGCATCTACCGGAGGTGTGTAATTAAAATCAACAAGCCAGTTTTCATTTGATTTAATTAATAATGTTTCCATTGTTGTGCTATCCAATGATGTCCAAACCTGAATAAAAGCAGAATCATTTTTTATTACCGTTTTACTTTCATCTACTTTATAAATATATTTAACAGGTTCTGCTTCCTGTACAATTTGTAAAGCACCTTCAATAAATTTAAAATCATTTTTTAATTTTTCACGACTCTCAACTGTAACCAGGTCTGCCGCTTTTTCCAGATTGTGTTCGTTAAACAGCAGGTCATAAAAGTCTAATGCAACATGTTCAGGTGTAGCTTTTTTACCTGAGCAAGAACATAATACAATACCTAAAACAAAGCAGATTGGGTAAATTTTCGAAAACATGTGGTTGATTTCAGAACAAATTAACGTAATGATTGGCAGATTATGATTTTTGGGGAATCACTTTAACATTTCAATTAGCTAATTAGCAAATTAGCTGATGGGGTTTGGTGGTTGGGAGTTCAAGTGGTGTATGAACATGACATTTAATATTTAAAAGCTCAATTTGGGGTTGAATTACAAGCAATAATCAAATTTTTGTCCGCCGAGGCGAACAACTCATTTTATGAGCGATGAGTAATGAATAATGAGTGGTTTTGAGTGTGCTTGACATTTAATATTTGACAGCTCAATTTTAGGTTGAATTACAAGTAATAATCAAATTTTTCAGGCTTCGACTCACCGCTCATTACTCATGTGAGCTCCGCGAACAACTCATTACTCATAAAAAAAACCCGGCGTTGGCCGGGTTTTTTAGTATCAATGGTTTAAGATCAACTGCATCCTAAGCTTTCACCGCAGTTTAAGCATTTATAGCATGTGCCGTTGCGGATGGTTGTGTGACCGCATTTTGGGCAGGGAGGAGCATCTCCCATTAATGATTTGTTTGCTGCATCTGTTGCATTAACAATTTCATATTTTTCTGCTGTAGCTTTTCTGGTTGCTTGAGCTTTTTTCTCTTTTGATTCTGCAATCGGTTCAGTTACGGGATAGTTTCCCGTGGCTTCTGTCGATATATCCTGAGTTGATTTTTCTAATGTACTTAAATCTTCAGGTGCAACGTGTACTAAATCGGTGCGATTTAAATATTCAAATCCTAATAAACGGAATACATAATCTACGATTGATGTACTGAATTTAATATTCGCATGGTCAACAGGTCCGCTTGGTTCGAAACGGGTAAAGGTAAATTTATCCGCAAATTCTTCCAGTGGCACACCATATTGTAATCCGATAGATACTGCAATTGCAAAACAATTTAACAATGAACGATAAGAAGCACCTTCTTTGTGCATATCGATAAAGATTTCACCTAACGTGCCATCTTCATATTCACCTGTGCGTACAAATATTGTTTGTCCGCCTATTTTCGATTTTTGTGTAAACCCGTCGCGTTTAGCAGGTAATTTTTTGCGTTCAACTACGCGTGACAACTGACGTTTAAAAATGGTGTCGGTTGATTGCATGATGATACTGCGTGCTGCCTCAAGTACTTCTTCTGAAGTCCATTCATGTTTAGGTGCTTCCGTAGTTTCTTTTGAATCGCTTTTTGTTGATAATGGTTGTGATAATTTAGAACCATCGCGATACAATGCATTTGCTTTCAAACCTAATTGCCAGCTTAACATATAACAACCTTCAATATCTTCAACGGTTGCTTCATTAGGCAGGTTAATTGTTTTTGAAATTGCACCTGAAATAAACGGTTGAACAGCACCCATCATGCGCACGTGGCCATATTGGTGGATATAACGTTCACCTATTTTTCCGCATTTATTTGCGCAATCAAATACAGAGTAATGTTTTTCCTGTAAGTGTGGAGCACCTTCAATGGTCATTGTTCCACATATATGATTATTAGCAGCTTCAATTTCTTCTTTAGAAAATCCTAAAGCGCGTAATAAATTAAATCCGGGTTCGGTATAATGTGCTGTGCTGTATCCTAAACGTTCCATAGTTGCTTCACCTAAAGTGAAAACATTAAATGCGAAACTGATATCAAATGCAGCAGCCATAATTGAATCAACGTGTTCAACTTCAGCTTGTGTAAATCCTTTTAATTTTAATGACTCAAAATTAATTGCAGGTGCATTTTTTAATGTGCCTGTTCCTTTAGCATAATTTACAATATCCTGAATGCTGTCATCTTTATATCCAAGATTTTTTAATGCAAGCGGAATAGACTGGTTAATAATTTTGAAGTAACCACCACCTGATAATTTTTTGAATTTCACTAATGCGAAATCCGGTTCAACACCTGTTGTGTCGCAATCCATTAATAAACCAATAGTTCCTGTTGGAGCAATTACGGTAGATTGTGCATTGCGGTAACCAAATTGTTCACCTAATTGTAATGCACCATCCCATGCGTTGCAGGCAGCTTTGAGTAAGTATTCAGGACATAAAGCCTGATCGATACCCATTGGTTTAATTTCGAGGTTTTCGTAATTTTCTGAAGCGTTGTATGCTGCATAACGGTGGTTACGCATAACACGCATCATATCTTCTTTATTTAAATCGTAACCTTTAAATGTTCCTAAAACGCCTGCCATTTCAGCAGATGTTTTATAAGAAATACCGGTCATGATAGCAGAAATAGAACCTGCAATTGCGCGAGCTTTATCACTATCATAAGGAATACCTGATACCATTAAAACAGAACCGAGGTTGGCAAATCCTAATCCCAAAGTGCGGAATTCATAAGATAATTCAGCAACTTCTTTTGAAGGGAATTGCGCCATCAATACTGAAATTTCCAAAACAACGGTCCAGATGCGACATGCATTTTCAAATGCTTCTACATTAAATACGAGTTTTTCATCGTCGTAGAATTTACGCAGGTTAATGGAGGCAAGATTACATGCTGTGTTATCGAGGAACATATATTCGCTGCATGGGTTAGATGCATTGATACGTCCGGATTTAGGGCAGGTATGCCATTCGTTGATGGTGGTATCATACTGAATACCAGGGTCAGCACAACGCCAAGCAGCGTAGGCAATTTTTTCCCATAATTTTTTCGCATCAACGGTTTTCATCACTTTACCGTTAGAGCGACCTATTAATTCCCAGTCGGTGCCTTCTTCTAATGCTTTAAAAAATTTGTTAGATATACGAACCGAGTTATTTGAATTTTGTCCTGATACGGTGCGATATGCTTCACCTTCATAATCAGATGCATAACCTGCAGCAATTAATGCAGCAACTTTATCTTCTTCTCTTACTTTCCAGTCAATAAATGTTTCAATTTCAGGGTGATCAAGATCTAAACACACCATTTTGGCCGCACGACGTGTTGTTCCACCCGATTTAATTGCACCTGCAGCAGCGTCACCAATTTTTAAGAAGCTCATTAAGCCACTTGATGTTCCGCCACCTGATAATTTTTCACCTTCACCACGAATTTTCGAATAGTTTGTTCCAACACCTGAGCCATATTTAAAAATACGTGCTTCACGTGTCCAGAGGTCCATGATACCACCTGCGTTAACCAGGTCATCATCCACACTCAAAATAAAACATGCGTGCGGCTGAGGGCGCTCGTAAGCGGAAGTAGATTTTTTTAATTCTTCGGTAACCGGGTCAATATAATAGTGACCTTGTGGTTTACCTTTAATGCCATAAGCAGAATACAAACCGGTATTAAACCATTGCGGAGAGTTTGGTGCCGCTAACTGACCAACTAGCATAAACACTAATTCTTCGTAAAAAATAGCGGCATCTTTTGCACTTGCAAAATAACCATACTGTTCACCCCACTGTTTCCAGCAGTCAGCCATACGATGTGCAACCTGCTTAATAGAAGTTTCACTGCCTAAAGAGCCGTCGGCCTGAGGAACGCCAGCCTTGCGGAAATATTTTTGCGCAAGAATGTCGGTCGCCACCTGGCTCCATTCTTTTGGTACTTCTACATTATACATTTCAAACACTGCATCGCCGGTTGTATTCCGGATAACTGATGAACGGAGCTCGTATTCATACTGGTCGAAGGGGCTCACACCTTCTTTTGTAAAGTAGCGGTCAAACTTTAACCCTGCTTTTTGTTTTTTAACGCTGGCCATAAATTGTGATAAGATTCGTTTCGGTTCGTAATTGGTTATTGACAGAAAAACCTCCCACTTTTCGGCGAGAGGTTTTACGAAAGTAGGAATTAAAAGTGTTTACAAACAAGTCACACTTTTCCACTCGCATGTTCATAAACGACCTTTTGTATGATTTACAGTGCATCGGGTTTGTACACATATATTTTTATATAATATGATTGATGAATCGTACTGTGTTGTTATGTTGAAATAAACATATAAAATGGGGAAAACATTTCATAAAAAAATTTGGATGCGGAAAAAAGAGGTGTTTAATAGGTATAAAATGAATAAAACAATACGTATCTTTATAATTCATACGTATAATGAAAACAAAACTCACCTTAAGCATCGATAAAAACGTGATTAAAAAAGCGCGTTCCATTAGTCGTAATCAAAAACGTTCGGTATCAGCTTTGTTTGAAGAATACATTGAACGCTTATATGAAATAAATGATACATCGGAAAAAAAACCGGCAACAATTTTATTATCGAAGGGCATAATTAAATGGAAATACCCGGAACAAATTACTTACAAAGAATTAATTAAAAATAAAGAAGATAAACCCGCTCGTTGAAAACTGTTTTTATTGATACTGATATTTTGCTCGATTTTTATTTCGGGAGAAAACCTTTTGGCGATTATGCTGAACAGGTATTGGTATTATGTGAAAATAAAAAACTGGAAGCATTTATCAGCTTACAAAGTATTATTAACTGTTATTATTTTTTGCGTAGAGAAATAGGAAAAGTAAAAGCTGTTGAACATTTACAACAGTTATTAAATATTGTTGAAATTATTGAAATAAATAAACAGGATATCTTAATGGCATTTAATTCAAACTTCACTGAATTTGAAGAAGCACTATTACATAACGCTGCAACAAAAACCGAATTCACCGATGCCATTATTACTCGCAATGCTAAGGATTTTAAAAATGCGGTGGTGCCGGTGATGAGTGCCGGGGAGTTTATGAAAAGGTATACTTTAGTTTAATTTTGGGATGAAATAATTAAATGTACTATTTAAAATGTTAACCTACTAGTTGAAAACGTTTAGGACTATTTGGTAGCAGGTATCTTTGGTGACAGGCATAAATTCAGCACTGATGCAATCCAAGTGCTACCTGAATTATAGGCTCAATGAATACCTTTTTGAATATTTAAGTTAATTTTGTATCCAATCTTTATCAAAAAAAATGGACACTGTAGTCCCAATAAATACGTTTAATAAAGAAAAATGGCAATGGCTATTGTTGGTAGATAGCAATATTACTTTTTAAAATATTATGAATATGCAAACTATTGATTTAATACAGGAAATCTTACGATTACCACTTACCCAAAGGTTTTATGTGGTAGAGGAAACGATTAAATCCATTAAAAAGGAAGAAATGGGAAATCAAATGGAATTTGCTGCCAATGAACTTTACAATGATTATGTAAACGACAAAGATTTAACTGCATTTACTTCACTTGATTTGGAAAACTTCTATGAAACAAAGTGAAATTTGGTTGATTGACCTTGACCCTACAAAAGGTGCTGAAATTCAGAAAAAAGACCTGTGTGTTAGAAAGGTTGGGCAAAAAATCTTTCAAAACCGGCGGCTCCTCGCTCGCTCTCTAGGAAGGCTTAAAAAACTTGGTGATGTTGATGAGGCAACTTTTAATGAAATTAAAGAAGCTATAAGAAAGGTATTAGATATTTAAGCATTTTAAATTCTCCTTTTTGTGGCTTTGTAGTTAGTCTACTTGATTACTTTATACATATTTCGGGTGTGCATTGATTATTACAAATAGTTAATAAACAACTCCTCCATAATGAACATTTTTTCTGTTTATTCGAACTTTCGGGGTAATTTATATGTATATACATACAAATTGCTGAAATTTGCGATATTCGCACAGCGTAATCAAAAAAGGAAACGTTATGAAAAATGTTGTATTACATACGGCAAACACAAGAGGACACGCTAAACATGGTTGGCTGGACTCTTACCATACGTTCAGTTTTGCTCAATATTATAATCCTGAACGGGTGAACTTTGGTGTGTTAAGGGTGCTTAACGACGATACTGTTGCGGCAGGAATGGGTTTTGGCAAACATCCGCACGACAATATGGAAATTATTTCTATTCCGCTGGAAGGCGATTTGGAACATCAGGATAGTATGGGTAATAAAACGGTAATCCGTTCCGGTGATATTCAGGTGATGAGTGCCGGGACCGGGGTTACCCATAGTGAATACAATAAAAACAGCGATAAACCGGTAAAGTTTTTACAGATATGGGTGTTCCCGAACAAAAAAAATGTGGCGCCTCGTTATGATCAGATTACATTAAACGAGGCTGACAGTAAAAATAAACTACAACAAATATTATCTCCTAATCCGGATGATGCAGGTGTGTGGATACATCAAAATGCGTGGTTTCATTTAGGCAAGTTTGACAATGGTGTTGTTACAGAATACACATTAAATGATAAAACAAACGGCGTTTATTTTTTTGTGTTAAACGGCTCTGTAAAAATTGATGAGCAATTATTAAACAAACGCGACGGATATGGTGTATGGGATATTACATCTTTAAAAATAACTTCAAATGAACCAAATACTGAGATATTGGTTATGGAAGTTCCAATGAAATTAAATTAAACAAATAAATAAAATGAGTACAGCAACTACAACAACAAGAAACTGGGTGGTGGATCCAACCCATTCAACTATCGGATTTAGTGTAAAACACTTAATGATGACAACCGTTCGTGGCGAATTTGATAAATACACGATCGATGTAACTACAACAGGTGAAGATTTTATGACTGCAGTAATTGCATTTGCAGCAGAAACTGCAAGCGTAAACACCCGCAACGAAGGTCGCGACACCCATTTACGCAGCGATGATTTTTTTAATGCTGAAGCATATCCTGCAATTACTTTCAAACCAACAAAATTTGAAAATGTAGACAAAGATGGCAGCTATGAATTATACGGCGATTTGACCATTCGTGACATCACAAAAAATATTAAACTGGATGTTGAATTTGGTGGTGTAATGAAAGACCCTTGGGGAAATGCCAAAGCCGGATTTACCATCAACGGAAAAATTAACCGTACCGATTTTAAATTAAACTGGAATGCTGCTTTGGAAACAGGTGGTGTATTGGTAAGTGAAGATGTTAGAATTAATTGTGAGATACAGTTGATTGAGGTGAAGTGATGTGAGCTTTAGCACTTATTAAAAAATTGATATTGTTTGAGACCTCTTGGGAAACCAAGGGGTTTTTTATTTGGGGATTGAACAGAATTGAGCAAAATTGAGGCAAAATTTTAGGGCTTGCACAAAATGACATTTTGATTTCATATTGAGGGTTTTATATTTTTTGATTGAGCAGAATTGAAACAAGATTGAACAAAATTTTGATTCATGATAGAAATAACATTTTGATTTCCTATTCAGGTTTTTATTTTTTGATTGTGCAGAATTGAAACAAGATTGAACAAAATTTTGATTCATACTAGAAATAACATTTTGGTTTCCAATTGGGGAGGGGATTTTTTGATTGATCAAAATTGAAACAATCACGATATCTATGGGAAGAATCAAAATTTTAATGCAACTACCGAACCCAATCTTGATTCAATCTTGTTCAATGGCTGTTTCAATTTTTCACCGGCTGTTTTAATTTATTATTAGTATCAAAATTTTAATGCCGCTACCAAACCCCAATTTTGCTCAATCTTGTTCAATCTTGTTTCAATTTTGATCAATTTTGTTTAATGGCTGTTTCAATTTTTCACCAGCTGTTTCAATTTATTATTTGCATTATAGTTTTAATCCAACAACCAAACCCCAATTTTGCTTCAATCTTGTTCAATTCTGTTTCAATCTTGTTCAATGGCTGTTTCAATCTTTCTCACCGGCTGTTTCAATTTTTTTCAAATCCTTTTAGCTTCGACTCCGCCCCTCCTAGCCCTGATTGCAGCGGAAACCCCCTTTGTCCGCCTCGGAAAAGGGGTTGGAGCGAAAAGCAGGTTGGGAATTTGCTGGCGTGGAAAAAAGTTGCTGCTCCAAAAAAGAAACGGTTTATTGGGCGGGCACCTGCTTTCCTGTCAGCAAAAAACCCTATTTTTGCCTTTATCCGAAACAATGCGCAATCAGGTATATCAAAATATAGCAGCCGATCACAGTAAGGGACTGAAAAAGTTTGCCGTTTTAATCGACCCCGATGAGGTGGATGCAAAGGCGTTGAACCAATTGGTAACACTGGGAAATGAGAACCATGTCGACTACTTTTTTGTGGGTGGTAGCCTGGTTATTGGCGATTACCTGGACACAACCATCAAAACCCTGAAGCAGCAAACGAATATTCCGGTGGTGATTTTTCCGGGCAGCATTCAGCAGGTGAACCCAAATGCCGATGCACTCCTGTTTTTATCGCTTATAAGTGGACGCAACCCCGAATTGCTCATTGGCAACCAGGTGTTGGCGGCTCCTTACGTGAAAAAATCGGGTATTGAGGCTATTTCAACGGGTTATATCCTGATTGACGGTGGCGCGCCGACAACGGTGAGTTATATTTCGAATACGAATCCAATTCCTTCCGATAAGCCCGAAATTGCGGCCTGCACTGCTATGGCCGGCGAATTATTGGGCATGAAACTGATTTATATGGACGCTGGCAGCGGTGCCAAAAGGGCTATTCCTGCTGAGGTAATTGCGGCTGTGCACAAACATTGCGATTTACCTATAATAGTTGGTGGTGGCATTAGAACCCCCGAAAAAGCATACGAAACCTGCAACGCTGGCGCCGATATTGTTGTGGTGGGCAATGCCATTGAAAAAGATACTTCACTGATTAAGGAAATTTCGTTTGCAGTACATTCTGTTACTGTTTAATCGCGTATTTACTTCCTGAATTTTAACTTTACACCATGCGCGGAACCGTAGTTCAAAGTACCGGAAATTTTTATGATGTGTTATTGGCTGATGGCAGTATAATTATTTGCCGTTTGAAAGGAAAATTTCGCCTCGATAATAAAAAACAAACGAATCCGATTGCAGTTGGTGATTTTGTAATGGTGGAAAAAGGTCCGACCGAAAGCAGTGATGAACCGAATTATATTATTAATGAAATTTTGCCGCGCAATAATTATATTGTTCGTTCTGATATTCATAAAGCAGCATACAAACATGTAATTGCATCGAATATTGATCAAACAGTTGTAATTGCATCGTTGCGTGAACCGAGAACTGCTTTTGGTTTTATTGACCGCATTTTATTAAACAGCGAAGTGTATGGTATTCCTGCAAAAGTAATTTTTAATAAACATGATTTATATCAGGAAAAAGATGATGAGTTGCTTCAGGAATTAATGTATAGTTATAATGAAGCGGGTTATGAAAGTTTTTCTACATCGGTATTAAATAAAGAAAATCTTGAGCAATTGCACGAGCTGTTCGAAAATAAAACTACGCTGGTAATTGGTATGTCGGGCGTTGGAAAATCATCGTTAGTGAATAGTATATTTCCGCATTTAAATTTAAAAACGGGTGCTATTTCGGCGTATACGGAAAAGGGTTTACATACCACAACGTTTGCACATATGTATCGCATAAATGAACATTCATTTATTATTGATACACCTGGTATAAAAGAATTCGGACTGGTTGATATTGATGAATATGAAGTGGGACATTATTTTCCGGAAATAAGAAAAGAAATGCAAAATTGTAAATTCAATAATTGTCTGCACATAAATGAAACCGGCTGTGCTGTTAAACAATTGCTGGAGGAAGGAAAATTTTCGCCTTCGCGATACACCAGCTATATTACGTTTTATGAAGAAATAAAAGGAGCAAAAAAGTGGTAATATGCGGGTAGTAATTCAACGGGTTTTAAACGCAAGTGTTGTTATTGAACAACAAACACATGCTGCCATTGGTAAAGGTTTACTTATTTTATTGGGGGTAGAAGAAAATGATAGCAATGAGGACATTTTGTGGCTGACACAAAAAATTGCCCAGTTGCGCATTTTTGAGGATGCGGACGGATTAATGAATATTAGTGTGCAGGATATTGATGGCGAAATTTTGGTGGTGAGTCAGTTCACGTTATTTGCTTCAACAAAAAAAGGTAATCGCCCTTCATTTATTCGCAGTGCAAAACCGGATATTGCGATTCCGTTGTATGAACGTTTTGTTACTGAACTATCATCATGCACAAATAAAAAAGTGTCTACCGGTGTTTTTGGTGCAGATATGCAGGTGCAATTAATCAACGATGGTCCGGTTACGATAATAATTGACAGCAAAGCAAAAGAATAGTGCCGGTTATTTTCTAATTTTACACTTCAATTACTGCCTTGAAACAATTTTTTTCCAAATACATTGAATATTTATTAATTGGAAATACCATTCTGATGGTTTTGCTTAAACCCATGCTGCCAACCTATGGTGAGCGAATGAGTATGATACTTTTTGGCACATTATCGTTTTATTATCTGGCATCGGGTATTCTGGTTTTTTTGGATAAACAACGTATTGGCCGAATAATGCGGTTAATCTATTTATTTGGCTTGTGGTCAGTATCGATTACAGTGATGGCGGTGATGGCGAGAACATTGCTGTTGCAAATGGATAAGCAGTTGCTCATTATTTCTGTTTCATCAGGCATGGGTTTAATGGCTTATTTGCTGTTATATTACCGCAAACTTGAGGGGGATGATAAGGCTACATTATTACTTTGGATTAAACCGCTGGTTTTACGTTCCATATTAGCACTTTGTGTTGCCATAGCATTTTTAATCAGCAGTAATTATGGCATTTATAGTTTATTCGGAACGCATAAAAATGATGCTGTTTATACTGAAAAAGTGGTAAAAGCATATGAAAATCCGGATGATACAGCGGTGGTAAACGACCTTGATCGTTACGATAAATTGATGGATAAAAAGGATGCTCCATCCGACGACAAATAATATTTTATTCCTTGTTTTTCTGCATATAAAATCGATAGCCGAATATTTTATTGATTAATTTTAGGAGATGTTACACAAAACCCGGGCTATTGTTTTTAAGGTTACAAAATACTCAGAGTCGAGTGTAATCATAAAAGCGTATACCGACATGTTTGGTGTACAATCGTATATTATAAACGGCGTTCGGTCGGCAAAAGGGAAGTCTAAATCTGCTTTGTATCAGCATGGCAATTTGCTCGATATGGTGGTGTATCACAAGGAGCAGGCAAATTTGTTGCGCATTAGTGAATGTGGGTTTGCACATATTTATGAAGATTTGCCTTTTAATATTGTAAAAAGTTCGTTGCTGATATTTTATTTGGAGATTTTAAATAAAATAGTTGGCGAACATGAAACAAACGAAGCATTATTTGATTTTTTATTTGAAATATTTATCGAGTTAGATCAAACTTCCAAACCATTAGCCAATCACCATATATGGTTTTTGCTGGCGCTTACAAAATATTTAGGCTGCTACCCAACCTCATCGCCTGAAACCTATTTTGATTTAAAAGAAGGTATGTTTGTTGAACATTTTCCGGCGCATCAGCAATTTTTGAATGAACATTTGTCCAACGCATTTAGGGCAATTATAGAACCTGAGTTAAAAAATTATGACCAGATAACATTAAAGGCTGCAGATAGAAAAATAATATTGCAACAATTATTAATTTATTTCCGCCTGCACATTCAGGATTTTGGCGAATTACGTTCCTATGAAATTTTAGAAAGCTTATTTAAGCAGTAAGGTTTTTAAATAAACGGCGTAGATTCCCTGCTGCCTCACAAGACTATACGTTTGTTTTTTATAGTCAAATTGTTCTCCTAATGGTTCATCGCCGCGCACATTAATAATTGCATCGGGCATGGGTTTGTCTGCATAATAGACTGCTTCCAACACACTTGTTTCATTTTTGATGCGAATTTGATAAATAGAAAAATCTTCATTTTGATTATTAAATCGCCAAAATGGATATTCCCAGCTGTCGCCACCCGAAATAAATGCTACCGCATTACAATTATTACTTTGTAAAACAGTATTTACCTCCATAAAATCGTGTTGCAATAATTTATTGGAAGCAAAATATTGCGTAGCAGCAGGAGTTGTAAAAATATTATTAGCTCCAATGAGCGGTCTGCTCTGATTATAAAACAGAAATATCAGTGAAAATAAAAATGTAATGAGCGCAATACCACGACTCAATAAGCGTGGTGTTTGTTCAATTACAATTGCAAATAACACAGCCCCGGCAATAAACAACAACAAGTGCAACCTTACGTGCCAGATTTGCCATTTTAATACAAAACAAAAGAGTAAAAACATGATTAAAATAAGGCCTGCGAGCAATTTTTGTGTGCCGGAAAAGTGTTTCCTTTTCACCAGCATCCAAACTAGAGCAAACGCGAATAAAAATATTTGCAGAAAATTTCCCGCGGCATCTTCATGCGAGGAAAAATAGCCAACTTCAAAATCGGGACTAGGTGCCCAGTTGTATTTTGGCGCATTAACATCTACCCCAATTAATTTATTAAACCGGGTAACACCGTTTGTTAGTGCATGATTAATTGCGGGTACAGGTGTACGTAAATGCATTGTTGCATTTTTGCTCACATTAGAAATAAATCCGCCGATGGTATAAACATCGTTATTGAGTTCGTAAGATTTGCCCAGCGGGCTTTTATATATTTCATAATTGCGATAGGCAAAAGGAAAATACAAAGTTGCTACCAGCATTAATCCAAAAATTAAGGATGGCATTGCAGCTAATTTTTTCTTTATTAAATAAGTTATTCCAAAAAATATAACAACCGGTAATAAATAAATAAATGCCGTGCCTTTACTTAAAAGTGCGAGCGCACAAACTAAATAAAACGCACCTGTTGTATAAAATGAGAATTGATTTTTGACTGATAAAAGCGCAAATAAAATTGCCATCATTACAAAAAATGCAACCGCTAAATCGTTTTGTGTGCTGCTGCTTTGCAAAATTGCCATTGGTATTGTTGCAACAAAAAAAGCAGCGAGCAATTGTGTTCTTGTATTTGCGCCTGCTGCTGCGGCCAAAAGTGCTGCTGCACCTATGTTTCCGGCAAAAAACAACCATTGTATTAAATTTGCAAGCCGGTCGTTATTACTGAGTAATAGCAGATGCAAAATACCATATTCAGCAAGTGGTGGTTGTGTTATTTGTCTGTCGATTTGCGTTGGATATTGCGCAACATTATGATGTTGTTTCCATTGCATAACACGGCCGAGGTGGTAGGTCATACTATCCCAATTATTTGGATACGCAAATAATGCAGTAATTAAAGTTACGCCTAAAATAAAGAGGATAGCATAAAATAATCCTTTTTGATATCGGCAGGTTAAAAATTGGAGATTGTATTTTGGAATGTATTTTCCGTTTCGCCACCAGATTATAAATCCGGTGCCTGCAAATAACATCCAGGCAATTAAAACCGGAAATGTAGTTAACGCATTAAAAATGTTTAAAATCTCTGTTGAAAGGTAGATAAATCCACTTAAACCGATTAAGGTTAATACAAATGGTAAAATGAACCCGGCATTATAATTTTTCACATAACCGGCCATCACTAAAAAAACAATAATTCCGGTTATGAGTAGTATGATGGCCATGGTTTAGTCGTAGACTTCCAAATGTACTCTTTCTTTTTCATACCCTAAATCGGCAATACGCAATTTGGCATCATTAACCATGTTTCGCCAGCCACAGAGGTAAAAGTCCATGTCGCGTTTTCCGTGTTCACAAATAGCATCATAAACATCATGAACATATCCTTTTGCACCAGCCCATTCATGCGATTCGTGTCGGCTTAGTGCCACATGATATTTAAAGTGCGGGTATTTTAATGCGAGTTCAAGAAATTCTTTATGATATAAAATATCCGATTCTTTTCGTGTTCCGAAAACCAGATGTATTTCAGGAGTGGCAATATTATGGTGGAGCAGATGTAAAATTTGAGAACGAAAAGGTGCAATACCTGTACCGGTGCTAATCATCACCAGCGGGCGTTCCAGTGTATCAGGCAATACAAATTTTCCTGCGGGTCCGCGAAATTTTAAACTCGCTCCGGGAACAGCCTGTTCAAACAAATACGTTGAACCGAGTCCGCCTTCTTTGTGACTGATTAATAATTCGAAAAGGTTGTTGCCAAATGGTGCTGAAGCAATTGAATAACTGCGCATGCGTTGGCTCGGTCGTTCGCTGATAGGAAGGTCGAGGGTAACAAATTGACCGGGAATAAAGTCGAAAACCGGGTTTTCTGCTGCTTCAATAATAAAACTACGGGTATTATGGGTTTGGATGATTACTTCTTTTACGATGCCGTTTTGCCAGACTAACATATTATCTTTTTGAATGCAACACAAAGGTGCAGTAAAAAGTTTAAAACTTATGTTTCAAAATTAATATGTATGATAAAAAGAAAATGAGCTGACAAATTGCTCATTTTCTTTTTTCGGAGTTTTATCGCTGAACAATCATTATTTTGGTATCGATGATTGAACCATTCACTTTAAGTGTATAACCATATGTTCCTGCTGAAAGATTTGCCGTGTTTAATATAAGCTGGTTTTGGTAACAATCAATTTCTTCTTCAATAATTATTCTACCTGTAGAAATTTCACTTATTAAAATATAGGCATCACTGCAATTCATTGGAATTCGATATGGAATTACCGTATTATTATCTAGTGGATTTGGAATATTTTGTCCTAAAGATGGTAATTCATTTGAAATTGTAATTATTTGATTTTGAGTAACGGGATTACAACAATTCATCAAATTGCTTTGCATTTGATTTACCAGTAATGCCAATTCATTTATTTTATTATTCAGCAATTCATTTTGTTTTGTCAATTCATTTATTAAATAATAAGACGAATCGATTTTGGTATTTAGTCCCTGTATTCCAATAAGGGCAACCCCTGCAGGGTCTATTGTAGATATTGTTGTATCATCGCCTACATTAAATAATGCATTAAATTGTTGGGCGTAGGGTCCTATATGAAACACATCATCTTCATCTGCAATATAATGCCAGCGCTCAATATTTAGTAAAAGAATTTTATTCAACATTTCCTGTTCATCCAGTTGTTGTTTTTGATCTTTAATACGTTCATCAGATGCATTTACCCAAGTGCCGCCTGTAGATAATCGCGCTGTGGTAACCTGAAAATCTAAAATACTTGATGCCCCCGGTGCTTTACCAATTCCTATTTTATTTACGGATGTATTTCCTATACGAATTGTATTAGATGACGACACCGTTGCATCTTTTCCAATAGCAATAATATTCATTAAACCGGATGTAGATACATCGGCATTATAACCTAAAAAAGTACCATCGGTCATTGAAAATGCACTTGCAGCGCCGGCACCAACGGCAGTATTATAATTGGCATCCACATTGTAGCCAGCGCTGTTTCCCACAAATGTATTATTTGATGTATTTACGATATCATTTCCGGCATAATTTCCAATTGCCACATTATAATTTCCAAGTTGTGTGTTTCTACCGGCATCGCCACCAATATAAACGTTTTGACTGCCGCTAAATAAGGCGTAACCTGCATTATTCCCAATAGCAACATTTGTATTTCCGCTAAATAAATTATGAGCGGCATTAGCTCCCATTACCACATTATAAGATCCAGCCGCTAAAGCATCTGCAGCATAATAACCGGAAATGGTATTATTAGTGCCGGTTATTGTATTACCTGCTAATGCTCCATAAACGGTATTTCCACTGCCCATTGGTGAAGCAACGTTATATCCCATTGCTGTATTGTAATCACCCATTCCGGGTGCTGTTGCTTCATTTGTTCCAATGTAACAATTGAAATTTCCTGTTGTATTATTAAATCCTGAGTAATTTCCTAAAAATATATTATCGTAACCTGAAGTATTTTCAGCGCCTGAATAATTGCCCAGAAAAATATTACTATTTGCCTGATTATCTGCTCCTGCGTAACTTCCTAAAAAAATATTATTTGAACCTGAGTTAAATCCGCCTGAACCATCACCAAAAAATATATTATAATTACCTGTATTATTAGATCCGGCTGCATTTCCGATCATATCATTACCTATACCGGAATTTGTTTTTCCTGAATTGGGGCCAATAGCCACATTCCCATCACCTGTAGTAGCAAATGCTCCTGACAGATATCCAATAAACACATTATCACTTCCGGTAATATTTTGAGCGGCATCAAAACCTATTGCAACATTGTGAAAAACCGCTGCAGTTGAGTTATTCATTACACCGTCACCAATACCTATATTTCCAACCGATGTATTATCTATGATTTCCGCAACATTTGATCCTACTAATATATTTCCATATGATAAAGTACTTTTTTCCAGCCGGCTATTATTTCCTAAAAACAAAGTGCCATTTAAATTTGCAGTAAAGGCATGAAAATTACCTGTATAGATAGACCCTTTCATATAAAAATTATTCCAATTATTAACGCTAGTTCCCAAACTTCGAGTTTTATCCTCATCTGGGTTTAAATCGGTATTTATGCTGGTAGCCGACAAATTTGACAGGTCAGTTTCTGCGGCACCACCAACACCGGGTCCGGTTGCAGTTAACGAAACCCAAGCCGAACCGTTATATCCTTCAAAATCAGTTCCGGTCCAACGAATAAATCCTGCCGATGGGGTTCCTGCATAGTTGCCAATTTTTATAGATCCCAAATAACCTACTCCATCAACATAAAGATTTTTCCAAGATAAAGCAGTAGCACCTAAATCAATTGTATTATCTGTTCCGGGTTGTAATGTGGCATTAACTGCTGTAGTAGTAAGATTATTTAACGTTCGGGCAGCATCCTTTGAACTAACAGCAACCCAGGATGTTCCATCAAAATAATAAAATCCAGGTGTCAAATTGGTTTGAAAAATTAACAATCCCGTTGTTGGAGAAATAATGGCATCCCGTTGAACTTTTGTCATGCGGGGAACTAAAATACCCTTACTGGTACTAACCAAATCCAACAGCGCAGAAGGGGCTGGATCAGTTGTGCCTATACCGGCTGAACCGGTATTTGGGAAAGTATTGGTTTGAGCTGAAACCACAAAACTACTGAGTAGTAAAATGGTTATAATGAATAAATGGTATTTGCGCATGTTTTTTTTACAAAACTCCCATTTATAAGTAAGGATAAACAACCAAATTTTTTTCAAACTTAGATTTGTTATGTTTGTATTCCCAGGCAAATTATTCAAATAAGTATATGGACGATCTTAAGATTTTAATAAGTTCCTTATCTGAAGCAGATAAAAAATATTTCAGGCAGTATGCAGCGCTACAAAATGAAAATGCTAATTATTTTAAATTATTTAATTATATTGACCAACAGAAAACTTACACAGATGAGGCTGCAAAAATTTATTTTAAAAATGAAGCATTTGTTAAACAGTTATCAGTTGCTAAAAATTATTTAAATGAAGTAATACTTCGAACATTCCGGATATCTGCTGAAAAAGAATCAGATGAGATAAGTTTGCAACTTATGATGCTCGACATACGGTTTTTGTTAAGTAAAAAATGTTTACAACAATTAAAAAAGGTTTTAAAACGTGCAAAAAAAATCGCAGAAGAGCAGGAAAATTTTTTAGTATTACTAAATATCTTCTCCATGCAACGGCATCTTCTAACTGAATTTAAATTTGAGGCTAAAGAAAATATTACACTGGATAGCATCGTAAAGGAAGAATTTATAGTTCTTCAAAAAATAGAACATGTAAATACCATTTACCATTTATATTGCAAGGCAAAATTAATTATTACTTCTACGCGTAAAACAAATGGCGACAAAAAGTTATTAAAAGAATTTGACAATATTTTCAAACATACAATGTTGCAATCTCCAGATACAGCAACATCACTACGCGCTAAACATTGGTATTGGAGTGCCTTACATTTTAAACATGTATTTGAAGCTGAACCGGAAAAAGATTTACAAAACAGCTTATTACATTTAAAACTTTTTGAAGAAAACATTCAATTTGCATCAACGCGTCCGCTCAGTTATATGACAGTATTAAATAATGTTCTGGAAGCTTATCGATCAAAAGGAAATGTTTTAAAAGCTGCACCTTATTTAAAGATTCTTGAAAGTGTTGTGCCAAGAAATGAAAGGGAAGCTGATGGTAAAAATATTTACCTCTCGCACCATAAAATGTGGTGGTATATTAGCAATAATGAAATGGAAAAAGCCATTTCAGAAGCATTAAAGGAATTTGACAGAATTAACAATGTTAATAAATTGAAAAAGGACAGCATTATTGTTCAATATACCATGATTGCAATCGTACTAATTACGGGTAAAAAATATAAAGAAGCTGCAAAAGCCGTCAATATTCTTCTGGCAATACCTAAGTCCGGAATCAGAGAAGACATTCTTGAACATATAAAAATTATGCAATTGATTCTACAAGCTGAAGAAAATCAATATGATATCGTTGCAAACATATTGCGTAGTATAAAACGGAGCACTAAGCAATTTCCGCTTATGGAAATTGTTCACCAGTTTTACAAGCAGCTGCTTAAAAACCCAACTGCAAAACATAAACGTGAATTAGGTTTAGCGTTTACTAAGGAAATACACCAAAGAAACATTCAGGCACCTCAGGAATTCCCGGAATTTTTAAATATGTTGTTGATTTTATGGAATAGATAAGGTTTTGTATTCAAAATTGTACCTTTGCAACAAGAAATGGACTTGCAGGAATTGCTTACGGTATACCGAGAGCAGGACGAAAGAATTAAAAATTTTACCGGACAGATAGAGGGTGCCCAAAAGCCGATAAACCTCCATCTGAAGGGCATTGCAGGCTCATTACTTTCCTTTGTTGTTTCCGGAATTTATAAGAATCTTCACCACAACCATCTTTTTGTTTTAAATGACAAAGAGGAAGCCGGTTACTTTTTAAATGACCTTGAAACTTTACTTGACAAAAAGGATATTTTATACATTCCCGATTCATTTAAAAAGGAAACATCATTTGAGGAGGTAAACACCAATAATGTATTATTACGCACTGAGGCAATAAATAAAATCACAAATTCTGCTACCAGAGGTGAAATAATTGTTACTTATCCCGAAGCGCTCGTAGAAAAATTTGTTGTTGCAGAAGTATTAAAGGAAAATATCATTCTGCTAAAAAAAGGTGAAAAACTCGACGACCATTTTATAATTGATTTATTAGCGGAAAACGGTTTTGAAAGAACAGATTTTGTGTATGAACCCGGACAATTTTCGGTGCGTGGTGGTATTATCGATATTTTTTCATTTGGCAACGAGCAACCTTACCGCGTTGAATTATATGATGATGAGGTAGAAAGTATTCGTGTATTTGACCCTACTACTCAAATTTCAGAAAAATCGATTGCGCAGGTTACCATAATTCCGAATATTCAGACTCAATTTGGTGCCGAGCAAAAATCATCGTTGTTTCACTCCTTACCTAAAAATACGATTGTCTGGTTTAAGGATGCAAAATATACATTTGAGGTAATCAATAAAGTATATGAAAAGGCGCAGGACTGGTATGAGATAGCAAAAAAAGAAAAATTGCTGGATCGTGATCATCCGTTTAATAAATATCCGCCGGAGGAATTATTACTTTCAGGGCCTTCTTTATTACAGGAAGTTCCACTGTTTAGTTGTGTGGAATTTGGTTTGCATAAAAGTTTTGATGATGCTGCAGAAATCGTTTTTAATGCAGCACCACAACCTTTATTTAACAGGAACTTTGATACCCTGATTCAAAAATTAAAAGAATTTCAAACGCAACGATATCATTTATTTATTTTCATGAGCAATGCGCGACAAGCGGAACGTTTTCATGAAATATTTACCGATTTAAATGCGCAATTAAAATATTTACCAATAATTCCTGTGATTCGTGAAGACGGTTCAGCATCAACTACAATTGCTGCGGGGTTTATTGACCACGATAAAAAAATTGTTTGTTTCACCGACCACCAAATATTTGAGCGCCATCATAAATACACCATAAAAAGTGGATTTGCCAAAAGTGATGCGATTACGATAAAAACCTTGATGGAGTTGCGTCCCGGCGATTTTGTAACACATATCGACCACGGTGTAGGTGTATATTCGGGATTAGAAAAAATTGAAATAAACGGTCAAATTCAGGAAGCGGTTCGTTTAATTTATCGCGATAATGATTTATTGTATGTGAATATTAATTCGCTGCATAAAATTTCGAAATATTCAGGAAAAGATGGAACGGCGCCAAAATTAAATAAAATTGGCAGCGATGCCTGGGAGCAACTAAAACGCAAAACAAAGGCGAAAGTAAAAGATATTGCGAAAGATTTAATTGCATTATACGCGCAACGCAAAGCAAGTAAAGGTTTCTCTTTTTCACCCGATGGCTATTTGCAAAACGAACTCGAAGCAAGTTTTATTTATGAAGATACACCTGATCAATTCAGGGCAACGGTAGATGTAAAACGCGATATGGAAAAACCTCATCCAATGGACCGGTTGGTTTGTGGAGATGTTGGTTTTGGCAAAACAGAAATTGCCATTCGCGCCGCATTCAAAGCTGTTGTTGATGGAAAGCAGGTTGCTGTGTTGGTGCCGACAACTATTTTGGCATCTCAACATTTCAAAACATTTTCGGAGCGATTAAAAGAATTTCCGGTTACTGTAGATTATATCAATCGATTTAAATCAGATAAGGATAAAAAAGCAACATTAGAAAAATTAGCTGAAGGAAAAGTTGATATATTAGTCGGAACACATGCCATTATCGGAAAAAAAATAAAATTCAAAGATTTAGGGTTATTAATAATTGATGAAGAACAAAAATTTGGAGTAACTGTAAAAGAAAAGTTACGTGCTTTCAGAGCAAATATTGATACCTTAACATTAACGGCTACACCAATTCCAAGAACCTTACAATTTAGTATGATGGGTGCTCGTGACCTGTCAATTATAAATACACCACCACCAAACAGGCAGCCGATTCAAACTGAATTAAAAACATTTGATGCCGAATTTATCCGCGATGCCATTTATCAGGAAATTTATCGCGGTGGTCAGGTTTATTTTATTCACAACCGCGTTCGCGATATTCAGGAAACTGCTGCCTTAATAAAAAAAGTTTGCCCCGATTTAAATATTGGTGTTGCTCACGGTCAGCTTGAAGGTGAGGAGCTGGAAGACCACATGTTAAAGTTTATTGATAAAACATACGATGTGCTGGTTTGCACCAATATTGTTGAAAGCGGATTAGATATTCCGAATGCCAATACCATTATTATAAATAATGCACATTGGTTTGGCCTAAGCGATTTACATCAGTTGCGGGGACGTGTGGGTAGAAGTAATAAAAAGGCTTATTGTTATTTAATTTCACCTCCTTTATTCGGGTTGCCTGATGATTCGAGAAAACGATTACGCACGATAGAACAATTTGCCGATTTAGGCAGCGGATTTCAGATTTCGATGCGCGATTTGGATATTCGTGGTGCAGGAAATTTATTAGGTGCCGAACAAAGCGGATTTATTTCTGAAATTGGTTTCGATATGTATCATAAAATACTGGACGAAGCCATTCGTGAATTAAAACAAACGCAGTTTAAAGAATTATTTGCCGATCAGGTTGCTGAAAAACAGGAATATGTGCGGGATGTTCAAATTGATACCGACCTGGAAATGCTGATTCCGGATGCTTATATCACAAATATTAATGAGCGGATGAGCATTTATACCCGTTTGGACAATGTTGCAAACGAAGAGCAGATTACGCAGTTTAAAACTGAACTTACCGACCGTTTTGGCAAAGTTCCGCGACAGGTGGAAGAGCTGTTTAACGGCATTAGATTGAGATGGCTTGCAAAAGATATGGGCTTAGAACGCATCATATTTAAAGGCCGTAAACTGCGCTGCTATTTTGTAGAAAATCCGGAGTCGGTTTTTTATGATAGCCAGTTGTTTAAACAGATCATGCAGGTGATTGGCCAAAAACAAACCACGGGAACCATAAAACAAACCGACAAACACCTCATCCTCATTTTTGAGCAGGTTCAAAGTATGAGCCATGCGCGAACTTTACTACAAAACCTGCATCAGGTTCTTTTTAGTGCTGTTTCAAAACAGTAACTTTGTTACAAAACAACTACTATGAAACTAACAACCATATTGGTATGTTCATTGGTATTGCTGATGGCAACCGCATTTAAAAGTGATAATAATTGCGAATCTTTTTTTCCAAATGAAGTTGGCACAAAATGGGAGCTTACAAATTATGATGCTAAAGACAAAGTAACTTCTAAAAGTTTAAGTCAGCTCACTGCAATAAATAATGTTGCCGATGGCATGGAAGCCACAATTAATATTGAAATATTTGATGAAAAAAATAAGTCATTAAATAAAGGTGATGTAATAATGAAATGTACTCAGGATAAATTTTTAATGGACATGAGTAATATGTTTCCGAAAGATCAGTTTAATGGAATGAATGATGTAAGTATAGAAATTTCTGATCAATACATGGAATTCCCATCTAATCCTGTTGCCGGACAAACCTTACCGGATGATGAAAGTACAATGACTGTTACCATGAACGGTATGACCATTATGAGCATGAAAATGAAAACCACCAATCGCAAGGTTGAAGGTACCGAAACCATTACAACACCTGCAGGCACTTATAATTGTGTAAAATATTCATCCGATACTGAAGTATCATCTACCATGTTTAAATCGAAATCAAAATCGACCATGTATATGGCAAAAAATGTTGGTATGGTGAAAATGGAGAGTTATGATGATAAAGGTAAATTACAATCAAAACAATTACTTACATCATTTGGTAAATAATATTTGTGAAGGTATTTTCCATTTTATTTATTGGAATAATTGTCTTTATCAGTTGCAACAAACGTGAACTTCCACAACTAAATGATGGCACGGAAACCGTTGAAGCCGGCGCTGTATATGTTGTTCATAGTATGATTTATGTTGAGCATGATCCCTGGACTACATCTAATATTTACGTAATAAAAGGCACCGGCGACACCGTTTGGGTGTATGGTTCCGGTTATGGCAATTTTGTTGATGTGTGTAACGATTGCAACGACAATAATTATTACTTAGGTAAAAAATTTCATGGCACGGGTCCTGCAACTGCAGATGTAAAAGCGGTTGATAGCATCATCACAAACATTTTTGGCTTACAACGCGATAGAGTTTTATTACAATTTATTGTTCCGCATTATCATAATGATCATATTAATAATGAATTTATTGATGCCTTTCATTCAGCATTTTCATATCCATTGCGCAGCGATGAAAAAATATGGATTCATGTAAACGACGCCTACGGAGCAATATGTAATGAACCCTGCTGCGGAACAGAACCTTGTCCCGACAAAAAAAATAAATATTACGGTGTGCCCTATTTGCCTTCATGGGAAAAAAAATACACAGATTTATTCACCAAAATGGGTGAAGCAGATGATCCTTGCAATAAAATTATAAAAACCTTCACATCGGTTACCGGTAACTGGCATATAACAAAAGCACTTGCTGTAGCCGACGGAGGCCATACCGACGGCACCGTAAATCTCGAAAACGAAAAGCTGCAACTGCGTATTGCCGGCACAAAAAGCAAAAAACAATGTCCGCTTCCTGAAGGCTGGCGTATGATTTCAGTGCATGGAAATGTTACCGGCGATGATAATTCTCCCGGGGAGTAAGCTATCACCATATTTGGGTACTGCAGTTTTGTTTTATACTTCTACATTTGTGTCAACAAAAACACATTTATGGGAAGTATCTTATTTAAAGAAATTGAAGATTTCAGAAAACAACAAACCGCCTTCACCGTTCATCCTAGACCTTTAGTTGTAGATGCACTGGATAGCCTGGACAAGCAATATGTAAGTGAATTTATTAACCCTTCTGAATATTATAAAATTACAAAAGGAGGTAGAAATACGGTAATTGCTTTATTAGATACCGGCGTTTATGCAGAACACAAAGCATTAAATGAAAAAGTAATTGCATCCATGATGTATAATGGTTCAACTAAGGGGCCTAACGGTAAGTTGACTGACGAGCATGGCCATGGCACACATCTGGCCGGTATTTTGGTAGCTGAGCACATTACAATTAGTTATAAGGTTGATGGTATTACAAAAACAGAAAAAATTGGCGGTATGATACCCGATGCTCGGTTAGTAAGTATTCGGGTTACTTCTGACAACAGTGGTAATACTTCATGGTATGCTATTGCCGAAGGTTTGGAGCAAGTGTTTAATTATAATTTAAAGCCGGGAATGAAAGCAGATGACAAAATTAAAATTGTTGTGCTGGCTTATAATGCATTCGATAATGTAAACTCAGATTATCCTGTTTGTAATCATCGTATTAATAAACTCATTCAGGAGTTATATAAAATGGGAATACCTGTTGTTGTTTCAGCTGGTAATGCATATGACTATTATCAACCTGCATTTACTACAAGTATTGCTTCAGGATTAGCTTATCCTGCTTATTTTAAAAATACATTGGTTGCAATGGCAAACGATAGTAATAATAAGTTAGCCTCATTTACACAACGAAACTGTGATGAGGACCATAATTTCGGTAATAACGTATTTAGCGCAATTGGCGCCGACACTATCTCCACCGGAATTGGAGCCGTAGATGCTGCCAGCGTATTAAGTGGCAGCAGTCAGGCAGCGGCGGTGTTAGCAGGATTATATATTCAAAAATTAATTCGCTTAAGCACAGGGTCTGATAGTTTACACCCAAGCAGAATATTTTATGAATTAAACCAACATGCCACCATTCAAAATCAAAATATGCTTGATGCCAGTCGCACAGCACATACTAAACATTTCAAAATCGCAAACCTCTAAATTTATTCTATGTTACAATCTTTCAAACCACATATATTTATCGATCACACAAATGCTTCGTTTACATTTTTAATAAACACGAATAGCAACAATGGGAATTATACCATTAACTCATCAATAAACGAATTCGATGATCCATATCAAAATGGCGTTAGGGTTTACGAGTTTACACTTGCAACATCAAGTGCAACGGTTAATAATCAACCGATAAGTTTATCGTTACCCTCATCCTCTGGAAATTATAATAAAATTTCAGTACGCGTATTGTTTCCAAACGGTTCAGCAGCAGGTTCGGTAACTGTTAATGTTAAAAATGAAGAACACTTTACACACGATGGCACCAATGTAATGCCTTATTGTTGGATAAAATCATTACCCGTGCCTGCAACAAAAGTGTTTTTTAAAACATTTGTTCCTAATACTGTTTTGCCGGCACAACCATCTGAAATTGTGTTATTACCTGCAAAAAATAAAATAGTATTAAATTATATCGTTCCTCCTTTAGCGGCCAATCCAAACAATCTTTTTTCTGAGCGTTCTTATAATTTAGCAGATTACGACCCTGCTACTTACAATTTAATTGAAGTGCGCATCACAGAGGAAGACAGCAACAGCACCCGTAAGAAAAAAGGCTCCGGCACCACATCACAATCGGATGCCGACTCATCAGATGATAATTAATTCCATATAACCACTTATATTTGAAGCCAATGCAATTGAATAAGATCATTACGTTGGCTTCTTTTTTTGTGTTTGCCTGCTCAATGGCATTTACTCAAAAAGTTGATACCACCTATATTAATACTATAAACCAGCTTAGTTTTGATTTACGTGAAAGCAACCCCGACTCATGTAAGTTGCTTGCAGAAGAGGCAATACGGCTATCTGAAAAAATAAAGTATACACGCGGACTTGGTGATGGTTATACGCGGCTTGGTTTATTGGAAAAAAATAAAGGCAGTTATACCGGAGCAATCACGTATTATAAAAAAAGTTTATCCTATAGAAAACAATTAAATAAACCTGAGCAACTTGCCGGCACTTATTCAAATATTGGAAACGCTTACCATAATGCCGCCCAATTTGATTCTGCTATCTACTATCATCTCGAATCAATTAAAATTGCTGAGGCGCTCAATAACACCAAATTAATTATTAAATATTATGGTTGTTTGGCAGTAGCCTATCAAAAAAATGAAAGCACAGAAGAAGCTTTAAAATATTATACGATAAGTTATGATTATGCATTGAAATCGGATGACCCAATTGACTTACTGCTACCTTCAATAAATTTAAGTTCGCTTTATATTGATATTAATAATCCCCGCAAAGCAATCAGTTATTTGCTAAATGTTGTAAAAAACAATCCGGACTTGCCTGCAGCGGATGACTTGGGAAATATTTACAACAATCTAAACACTGCATATAATAATTTGAATATTGAAGACAGTGCTTTGTATTATTTTGAAGCCGCAAAAGAAATTTTTGAAGCAGAAGAGCTACCCGAACTTGGTGTTTGCCTAAGCAACATGGGAATACTATATTTTAAAGCCGGCAATGCAGAAAAAGCAAAACAATATCTCAAAAACAGCAACACATTACTGTTAAAAGCAAACCGCTTAGAAGTTGTTGAAGATAATTATTTATACTTATCTGGTGTTTATAGCAATCAGGGGTTATTTGATTCGGCAGAGCAAATGATGCAATTGCATATTATTTATCGTGATTCTGTTTTTAACCAGGAGAAACAGGCTAAAATAAGTGAGATACAAACCGTTTATGAAACAGAAAAGAAAGAGCAAATTATTAAAAGACAAAAAATTGTAAATTCAGCTATTATAATTGGTTCGATATTACTGCTTGCAATTTTATTATTGTTGTTTAATCGCCGTCAACTGAAAAAGAAACTTGAGTTCGAGCAGCAATTGGTTTCCGATAGAACCCGCATTAGTTCTGACTTACACGATGATATTGGCTCTACGCTTGGCAGCATTTCGTACTTTAGTCAGCTGGTAACCAAACTTCAGAAAGAAAATGATGCAGAAAAAGTACAGGATCTTCTTGGTAAAATTGAAGAGGTAAGTGGTGAAGCCGTAGAAAACATGAGTGATATTGTTTGGGCCATTAAGCCGGATAATGATAATTCGGAAAAAATGTTTTTACGGATTCAAAATTATGCGACAGAGTTTCAACAGGCTTCTAATATTCAATATCAGTCTAAAATAGATGAAGCTGCAAACCATATCAGTTTAAATATGGAGCAACGCAAAAATATTTATCTCATTTTTAAGGAGAGTATTTACAATGCATTTAAATATTCCGAATCATCTGAAATATTATTTACCGCTACCTATGTTGCGAACGAACTTTGTATCACTTTAATAGACAATGGCAAAGGTTTTGAGCCTGGAAAAACAAAAAGTGTTAATGGTAATGGATTACCCAATTTGATGCGCAGAGCAAAAGAAATTCATGCAGAATTAATTGTGGACAGTGCGCCTGGCAACGGAACAAAAATTATGCTTAAGTTGCCTGTTTGAGTAACCATAATTGGTGATATAAAATATATTTATAAATAAAGAAATTTGCACAAATGAATAACATTAAGGTTTTGTTGTTTGATGATAATATCCGAATCAGGGAGTCGCTGTCGATTTTATTTAACAGCACGCGTGGATTTGAATTTTGTGGGGCTTATCCGGATAATATGCAGGTTGTAGAGTTGGTAGAATTACACAAGCCGAATGTTGTATTGATGGATATCGATTTGCCCGGTATCAATGGAATAGAAGCTGTTCGTAAAATCAGAAAAGTAGATGCTGAAATACCCATTTTAATGCTCACCGTTTTTGATGATGACCAGAAAATATTTGATGCCATTTGTGCTGGTGCTTCCGGCTATATGCTTAAAAATAAATCGCTGGATCAATTAATCGATGCTGTTCGTGAAGTGTCGTTAGGGGGTGCTCCAATGACGCCCTCCATTGCCAAACGTGTATTGGAACTGTTTCAAAAACAAAATAAACTGGAAACTGCAGATGATTTTAATTTAAGTCCAAGGGAAAAAGATGTTTTATCACATTTAGTGCGCGGTTCAAGCTACAAAATGATTGCCGATGAACTACAAATCGGATATGATACCGTGCATACCCATATAAAAAAGATTTACAAAAAATTGCATGTCAACTCAATGACTGAAGCGGTTGCAAAAGCATTAAAAAATAAATTAACCTGATTTTTATATTATTTCATTTTTAGTAAATCCCCGTTAACATTTTTGTGTTGCGGGGTTTTCTTTTTGCGATTAGAAATAAAAATCATCGGAATGACAAATAAATAATTCTATTTTTGCTTCAACGAGAATTATTTTCGTATAAACCACCCATCTATGGAAAATCATCAATTTCGTCCTGAGAGCCTCATGATGAGTTATGGCTACAAGCCTGAACTTAGTGAAGGCGCAATAAAATGTCCGATATTTCAAACATCCACTTTTGTTTTTAAAAATGCAGAAGCAGGAAAACGTTTTTTTGAAGTTGCTTACGGATTAAGCGAACAAAAACCCGGTGAAGAGCAGGGTTTAATTTATTCGCGACTTAATAACCCCGACCTCGAAGTATTGGAAAACCGCCTTACCCTTTGGGATGGCGCCGATGCCTGCGCCGTTTTTTCAAGCGGCATGAGTGCAATTTCTACTGTTTTGTTAGAGTTCCTGAAGCCGGGTTCATTTGTGTTGTACAGCGCGCCGCTGTATGGTGGTACCGACCATTTTATCAATCACGTATTGCCGCAATGGGGCATAGAAAGTGCCGGATTTGATGCAAATAGTACTGAAGAAGATATCGAAAATATCATTCTTTCAAAAGGCGGAAAACATTTGCGCTTAATTTATGTGGAAACCCCTGCCAATCCGACAAACGCATTAATTGATTTGCAAATGTGCAAACGTATTGCAAATAAATTTTCGAATGATGAAAAACAAGTGGTGCTTGCAGTTGACAATACTTATATGGGCCCGCTGTGGAGTCACCCGTTAAAACACGGAGCAGATTTAGTAATCTATTCTGCTACAAAATATATTGGCGGACATAGTGATGTGATTGCAGGTGCCGTTTTGGGAAATCATGCATTAATGACACGCATTAAAACAATGCGCACATTTATGGGAAATATGATGAGTCCGTGGACCGGCTGGTTATTGTTGCGGAGTTTGGAAACATTAAAACCCAGAATGGAATTACAAGCGCAAAATGCTGTAAAAGTTGCCGAATTTTTGCGCGAACATCCTAAAGTTGAAAAAGTGTATTACCTCGGTTTTTTAGAAGAAGGTACCGAACAATATGCCATTTATCGCAATCAATATTTATCTGCAGGCGCAATGTTAAGTTTTGATGTTGTGGGTGGAGAAAAAGAAGCGTTTACATTTTTAAACAATCTAAAACTAATCAAACTCGCAGTATCATTGGGCAGCACCGAATCGTTAGCTGAACACCCTGCTACGATGACTCATGCTGATGTATCACAAACTGAAAAAGATAAATTGGGCATCAGCGAAAAACTCGTGCGTATTAGTATTGGCGTTGAATATTATGAAGATTTAATTTTTGATATTGACCAAGCGTTAAGTTTAATTTAAGGAATTAAATAATTTCGTTGATCAGGAAGTTGTTGTTATTAAAAACAACAGTTTCCTGATTACGTTTCCCTATAAATAATTAATTAACATCAGCGAAAATTAACTGAATGAATTTGTATACAAATAATCCTCGCAGTAAAGAAGATGTAAGTGGTTGCTTTAATATAGGGTTTCAATTTTTATAAAAGGAATAAATGGCTTTACCCTATAAGTATATAAAACTGAAGAGTTTGCAGAGTATTATATGATCATTCCATAAATCAAATTTCCTACAGCATTAAAAAAATACCATTTGCGAATGTATAAAAATTTGCAGGGGAACTACGATATTAATGCCATTTGTTATTTCAACAGTGTATCACTCTGGTTCATATGGGTTCCGATCCATCAAAAGGCTCTTGATACCCGCCCGTGTTATAAAACAAGTCCATATCCCAAGTCATTTTAATTGGCATTTCTCCCTTAACAAAATTTATAAATGCACCAAAAGTAATCGAACTGGAGATTTCAATGATCTTGGCAGAATCGCCATTATATTGACCTGTTTCAGGTGAGTATGTCCCAAACCTGTTCATTACAACATTGAATTTTGTGGTATCTATCCAAAGATATTCTTCAAATTCTGAATCAAATGCATTTAATTCATCCGCAGTAGGGTCGTATCCAATATAAATGGTGTCTAAATGTCCATTTGCATCTTCAAAGTACAACGGTATTGACCATTGTGGTGTTGTATCCTGCAAAAGACAATAAAAACAAATTGATTAAGTAATTTAAAACCGTGTGTTTTGTATCCCGTCAAAATCAAAAGCCAAAAAATCGAGGAGCTGATGCGGTTTAGCGACTCTAATATGAGAACTAAGAAGAATTAATTAACCTAGTAAGTACCCTTTACTTACAGTTATAAAATTCTATCTATCTCGGCTTTATACCTAAGACAAAAATTTCGATTTATTGGAGCAGTTTTTTATCGGTTTGCACATTAACTACTTGATTATCAACAGGTTATATGTTTTTAAAAGGGTCATTTAGCGGAAATTATAGGCATTTATCACCCAAAAAAAACTGTAAAAAGTCATAATTCATCCAAATTCATATCTGCTTTTCAACTTTAAGGGTTAAAAATTACCATTCTGAAGCAAGTTTAATCTTTACATCAAGTTATATAAATAAAAAAAATCGCGCCGAGGAGTGACGCGATTTTTTGAATTGGTAGTATAAACCTACTATTGAATTGACAAAGCCTGTGTTGACAGGGAACTTCCTCTATTAATTTCAATCAGATAATTACCTGCAGATAATGCACTGATATCAATTGAGTTAGATGTTCCGTTTGTGCTGTTATTTTCATAAACTACTTTTCCTGTAAGGTCAGTAATTTTAATTCCTACAATTGCATCAGCAGAAGTATTATCGATATAAACAACATCATTTGCTGGGTTAGGATAAATGGTTAATCCTTCAGCAAGTGGATTCTCTACACCTGCATTTTCTTCTGCAGTCATTGTTTTTTGTTGTGGTGCTACCGGAATTACTTCACGGTCAATTTTAATTGCACTTACACCAACAAAACTTAATTCAACTTCTTCAGCATCAGTTTTGCCTGAAATATTATCTACAACAACAATACTTAAAGTACCAATCTGGCCGTCACCTGAAGTGTTTGCGCGATCTTTACGCACGATAGTTCCAGTAACTTGTTTAGTATCACCAAATGTTTTGCTCAAACGTAATGTTTCACCAACATTACCCATCCATGAATCATCCCAGTTTATTTTTAAACTAGCTGCATCAATTACATCTGCATCAACATTAATTGTAAATGTGATACCATAAATTTCATCAATGCTGGTTAAATCATCGCCCAACATAATTGGAATTTCATTTAAACCAATTTGTAAAACATCAGTTGCAGGCGCAAAATATAATGGAGCTTCTCCACCTTCTAATCTTGTATTATTTAATGGATGATCTAAACCTAAGTTATTAATTACTGCAGTTGTATCATCATCATTAATTGTTCCGTTACCATCACAGTCGGTCCATTTTAAATCATTTAAAATATACCAATAAACAGAATCCGGTTCCATCCACGCAGCAGCTAATTTACCAGACCAATCGATAGTCATATCTTCACGTGGAGTTCCTGTTGCACCGTAGTTAATACCGATTTCAAATAAATCGCTACCATCGGCATAACCATCATTATTAGCATCACCCGGCCAAACGCAATTGAAAATACAATCGTCGAATGAACCATCAGCATTTGATTTAATTACTGTAAAACGCTGATCAAAATTTTCTAACCATTGACGACCAGCAATTAAATATCCACCATCGGCAGTATTTTCTACATCCCAAACTTCCATTCCGGTTTCTCCGAATCCGCCCGGTGCTGCCATTATTGGAATTGCTATATTACCTAATTCAGCACCTGTTTCGCCATCCAGTACCCAGCCTGCTGTGCTTAATTCGCCACCATCCTGACTCCAGCTTATTACATTGCCACCGGCTAATTCAACAGCCCAAGCACCTTCTTCATAAGGAGAACCGTGATTCAAAAATGTAGCCCATTCAACAGAACCTTCTGCATTTAATTTTCTTACTGTTCCATTATAATTACCGAGCCCATCAGCTCCTGAACCACTTAAAAGTAATCCGCCATCAGCGGTGGTTTTTAAGCCATTCCAATAACCATATTCCCATTCAATTCCCCATGGAATATATGTTGAATATTCAAGATCTAAATCACTATCGAATTTATACACGATTTTATTTCCGTAGTTTCCTGTTGCATATGCAAATCCACCATCAGCGGTTGCGGTAATACCTACTTCTTTATACTCAAAATAACTCCATAACCAGGCAGCTCCTGTATCAGGCGCAACGGTCCAGCTTGACAATAAACTACCATCTGTGCCCACTTCATAAAAAGTATGCTCAAAATCTGCTAAACCACCAATAATAATTCGTCCGTCAGTTAAACGCACTGCTTGTCCACCATATATATAATAATTACCGGCCCAGGCATCTGTAGTCCATTCTAATGCGCCATCAGTATCAAGAGTTACAATTTCAGGTAAGCCGATATCAGAATTATAAAAAATTGATACACCACCATCATCATTTGGTAAAACGCTATTCGCATTTCCGTATGTCCATCCTAAACCCACTGGCGTATAGCTCCATAATTGTTCGCCATTTGCATCTAATTTAACTACATAACCGCCTGTTATTAAAGCCGGGTCATCTCCGCCTAAACCACAAGCCCAGTAATTACCATCCGGGCCTTGAGCTACATCGCTAGCCCAATTTCCTGATTGTGCGAAACCCCAGCTCTGGGCGTTTGCAACGTTTGAGAAAGAAAATGCCAAGAGGAGCATGGCAATAGGAGTAAATAGTTTTTTCATATTCGCGCTATTTAAAGGTATCTGAGACAATTTTACAGATACAAATATCTACTACCCCAAAGCTAAGTTAAAGAACAGAAAAATTAGCTTATAGCACGAAAATAAACGCAAAATCACGCTAATTTGCTGATTATCAACAAATTAGCGTGACAAAATTGTCTGATTTATAGATTTTTTGGCGATTAATCTTTTAAAATATCCAGTATTTGCGCCTGTTTGCCGGTAGCGGTTTGTATTTCAAGCACATATTGACCGTTGGCAAGCTCAGGTAATATTATGGTTGTAGATGTAATGGTATTTGTCGAAAACACCATTTGTCCATACATATTAAATAACTGAATTGTTTTTACCTGATTAATATCAGCTATATTTAATTCATTACCTGTTACCGGATTAGGATATATAATAATTGCTTTTATATTTTCATCAACAATTGCATTTGGCGATTCAACTGTTACATCATTTGCAACAATACTTAATTCTTCATCATTCACATCAATTGCTTTTACATTTTCGAAACGCAAACTAACGGGAGTACCTTCTGTTTTTCCTGCAATATTATCGATCACAACAAAATTTAATGTTCCTATTTGTCCGTAACCCGATGCATTTGTTTGATCCGTTTTTGCAAGTGCACCTGCAGCGGCGGCAACATCAATACTTGTTTTTGATAAATGTAATACGTCATCAACATTACCCATAAATGAATTGGTAAAATTAATTTTTACTGAAGTTGCATCAATATCATCTCCTTCAACAATTGCAGTAAAACGAATTCCATAAATTGCATCTACCGATTCCGATGCATTACCTAATAAAATCGGAATACTGTTTAAACCAATATGTAAAGGACCATCGGGAGCAAAAATTAATGGCACTTCACCTTCTGTTGTTTTTAATGCATATACAGCATGTGCAAGAGAAAAATTTGTGCTTACTGCAGTAGTATCATCATCATTAATAATACCATCACCATTACAATCAACATATTTATGATTTTCACCTGATGGTAAAGTGGTTGTCCATTCGTTTGCACTATGTCCGTACCATCCAATACTCATATCAACACGAGGATCACCGGTAGCGCCGTATCCCAGGCCAATGGCAAGCAAATCATCCATGTCGGCTAAACCGCTGTTATCAGCATCGCCGGGCCATACGCAATTAAAAATACAATCAGGCATTACATCACCTGCGCCTGAAGCAATAACTAAATAATAAGAAGGCTCAGCAATTGTCCATGCAATACCACCAGTTACATATTGATCAGTGGCAAAAGTTTCAACAAATTCAAATGCATTATAAGGCGCATAATCTAATACTGTAGTTCCCGTTTCAACGAGAGCGGAATTTAAATGGACAATTTCTACATAATCACCTACTGCCATATCCCATGAATCACCAGAAAAATTATATCTGATTAATTTATAATTTCCTGAAGCCGTTTGTGATATATCACCACTTGTTGAATGTAATAATCCGCCGGAAACATTTTGAAAGTTTATAAAATTGTAAGCTGTATTACAACGTGCAATTGTTGCCTGATAATTATCGGCAAAAAAACCGGTATTTCGTGCTCCTGAAATTATGACACTACCATCTGAATTTAAATTAATTTGTGTTGGGAAAAAATTATCAGTTGCATAACCGATTGTATTTCTTTCTTCGAGATTTAATCCCGCATCAATTTTTATTAAGTCACAATAAAATGTATCCAAAACACCAAAGCGCGTAGCAAATAAAAATCCGCCATCTGCTGTATTTATAATATCACCTGTTAATGCAGTAATTACCGTTAAGCCAATTAAATCTGCATATATATGTGTAGTTGTTGAAATTAAATTACCTGTTGTATTATCAACGGTATATATATCAAGCTGACGAAATACATCGTTTGCAACAACACAGGCAATATCACCTGATGGTAATTGATAAGCATACGTTTGTGCGGCAGTATTTTCACCCAGCAAGTCAGACCATGATGAACTCTCCCAAACCATATTGCCTGAAGCATCTGTTTTGAGGAACCACGGACGGTAACTTGGTCCAATGAGTGTAGAAATCATAAATCCACCATCAGAAGGCACTTCGGCGATCCGGTTAACAATTTCTATAGAACCGGGTTTATCATGTGATTGTTCCCAAAGTACATTTCCGGCAAAGTCGGTTTTAGCCATCAAGACTTCACCTTCCATTATATCAATTAACCCGGCTTCGCCAACGGTTAATATACCATCGCCTAATACCAGCGCAGCTTTCGCATCGGCTCCAGGCCAAACGGCAGCAGCTTCTTTCGCATAAACCCATGGGTCCTGGGCCATTGCTACTGTGGCAATAGCCAGCAGTGCACTAAAGAGTATAGATTTCATCGCTCTCATAAAGTTATTCTGTTTGGTTCTCAATAGCACAAATGTCTGCTAAAAATATTGTGATAAATATTACAAAAATGCTAATTTTATAGCGGTAAAAGTAGGCTGTGGTTTATCCTAAATGATTGATTTTCAAATGTTTAAATGGTATAATATTCTAATTTTATAGCATGGCATTACCCAAAATTATTAGTATTTACAACACATTGCCACCAAAAGAACAGGAGCGGTTCGGGTTGTTTGTGCGCAGCCCCTTTCATAATACTCGTCAAAAAATCGTGGTTTTGCATACTTATATAGAGTCGCAATATTTACATCAACAAGATGAAGCCGAAATTGTATGGGATAAAAAAGCAGCGCATCAAAGTGTTTTTGGGGAGAAGAAGTTTAATGAGTTGCAGCTAAATAATCTTTTAAGCGATTTATATCAGTTGCTGGAAAAATTTTTAGCCTGGGAAAAATTTGAAGAAAAAGGTGAGCAGCAAGATGTGATGGTGATTGAAAATTTAATGGAAACATCAGCACTCGATAATGCCGGGAAAATTATCAAACAAAAAACCTTATTAAAAAATAAAGATGCTATTGCAGGATTTAAATTGCAGCAATTAGCCGATCAATATTATTTTCAACGCTCCCGAAAAGGTAACAACGCATATTTATTAAAAGGCCAGGAAACACTCGATATCTATTATTTAAGTAATCAGTTGCGAATTTGGTGCGAGCTGTTAAGTCGCTCCAACATTTTAGCGTTAAAATACGACGCATATAAATTTCATCGGTTTATCGATTTTCTGGAAACCAATTTAAATGAATATGGCAATCAGCCTACCATTAGTATATACTATCCTATTTTATTATGGCTGAAAGACCAGAAGAATGACGCATGGTATGATGGTTTCAGAGAAAAACTATTCCGCCATATTGGAGAGTTTCCGGAGCAGGAAGCAAAAGACATTGTTGCCTATGTGCAAAATTATTGTGTTAAAAGAATTAACGAAGGCCGCAATGAATTTCTAAAAGAATGGCTGGAAATTTCCCGGTTTATGTTACCCCTTAATTTATTAAAAGAAGGTCAGCATATTTCAGAATGGACCTATAAAAATATTGTTACCGCCGGTGTGCGTTTAAAAGAATTTGTGTGGACAGAGCAGTTTATTCACGAATATTATACGCAACTCGCGCCAGATGGCAGAGATAACGCTTATCAATATAACCTCGCAGTATTATATTATGAAAAACACGATTTTAATCGCGCCATGCAATTATTAAATAAAGTACATTTTACCGACCCGAATTATTATCTCGACGCAAAAAGTATTTTATTAAAAATTTATTATGACCATCATGAATACGATGCCATTATTTCATTACGCGATACGGTAAAAATATATTTGTTGCGCGATAAATTATTGAGCAAGAGTCAGAAGTCGCTTTACAAAAGTTTATTCAACAATACCATTAAACTTTACAAATTGCGTATCGACAAAGGTGTTACCAATAAAGAAAAATGGAGCGCCCGGCTTAAATTATTAAAGCAAGATGTACATAGCTCAAGCCTTGTAGCAAACAAACAATGGCTAATGAAAGAGCTTGAGACCGTAAGTGATTCCTGATAGCTTACAAATCGCGATTTTTGGTAATCACCCATCCCAGCACACAAAATAAGACTGCATAGCCAAAACCTACGGCCAGCGAAAGTGCTGTTGGCGCAGAAGGCGGAGCTTCTAAACCACCACTCATAATATGATCAACCGGAACAGGTACCATTTTAAGGAAATAGGTAGCTACCGGCATATAATCACCAACACCATCCGGGAAAATTCCTTCGCGTAAAATCACATCAATTGGAAATAAAAACAGCAGAAAAATAATTACTGCTAAACCGGTTCTTTTGAACAGAGTGCCAAAGAAATAACCCATGGACATCATTCCTAACGACTGAATAAAGTATGCGAAAATAAATCCGGAGTGGTCAAACATTTCACTTCTTGCTTCGGGAAGCGAATAAATATTTCCCGCAATTAATCCGCTTACTACTAATATAATGGTAGTGATAGTGCTCAATAAAACGATTAATGTTATCTTACCCAAAGCAGCTTCCTGCCGGGTTAGACCATCAATGATATTTTGACGTAATGTGCGGTAAGTATATTCATTGCCCGTAACAAAAATTACCAGAATCGAAATAATGATATTAAAATAACAGGCATATAATGTATAATAATTCCAGATGTTTGGAAAGCCCAGAACATTGGCAGAGGTAATGCCCTCTTCTCCGCCACCGGCAAGGTTTTTACCGATAAGCAGTGCTAATATCATAAGCAATAAATAAATAGCAAATAATATTTTAAATGTTCTGTATGGAACAAGTTTAAGTAATTCTATTTTAAGCAGACGTATCATAATTGGGTTATTCGGCAGTTAATTCTAAAAATTGTTCTTCAAGGCGTTTTTTTCTTGCGTTGAGATGTTTCAGGTAAATATTTTTTTCGCTGAGATATTTATTTAATTGTGCAGCATTAAATGTTTCGTCAACATTTAATATCACGATATTATTTTCAGCCATCGCTTTTTTAATACCGGTAAACGATTGTAATGTCTGCAATAATTGTTCATTATTTTCTGCAGCAATTTCAATTTGTGTTTCACCTTTAATTAAATCGGCCACACTGCCTTCAGCAAGTAAAGTTCCTTTTTTAATTACGCTTACATGAGTACAAACTTTTTCTACTTCATCAAGAATATGGCTGGCAAGAATAATGGTTCTGCCGCCGGCTGATTGTTGTGTAATAAATTCACGCACTTCTGCAATCCCCTGAGGGTCGAGGCCATTGGTAGGTTCATCCAACAACAACACATCCGGATTACCAAGCAGTGCAGATGCCAGAGCCAGTCGCTGACGCATACCTAATGAATATGTGCGGGCCTGACTTTTTTTGCGTTCAAGTAAATTAACGGATGCAAGAATGCCATCGATTGTTTTTTCATCGACACCTTTAATTTTTGCAACTACCTTGAGGTTTTGTTCACCACTTAAATAGGGATAAAAATTGGGTTGTTCCAATAAAGCACCTATTCGCTTGCGGTTAATATCCAGCGTACCGTTGTTAAACCACGAATAAGCACCGGAAGTAGGCTGAATAATACCTAAAAGCATACCGAGCGTAGTGGTTTTTCCACTGCCATTTGGGCCAAGAATGCCATACACTGCTCCCTTTTCTACCCGAAGGTCGAGGCCGTTAACAGCCTTAATAGGACCGTATTGCTTTTTTAATGATGTAGTTGATAAAACGGTTTCCAAAATATTTAAGTTTGAAGTAAAAGTAAACAATTCATTGCTATCGGCAATCAATATGCCAATTTTCTGACTACTAAACGAATAATGCATTCAATATGTTACAGTTGTTTTCTATTAACTGAAATGTGGATTTAAAATTTTTTTTTGCCCTGAATTAAGTTTTATATTTGCCTACATGCTGCAATCTTGTTACCAGAACGAGTTAATTGAAGCCGGTTGCGATGAAGCCGGTCGCGGGTGCTTGGCCGGCCCGGTTGTAGCAGCAGCCGTTATTCTACCAAAAGATTTTTTTCATCCGCTGTTAAATGATTCAAAACAATTAACAGAAAAAGAACGTGATTTACTTGCACCGATTATTAAGGAAGTAGCTATTTCATGGAAGATAGGCATTTGTGATAATCATGAAATTGACAATATTAATATTTTGAAAGCAAGTTTTAAAGCCATGCACAAAGCGGTGGATCAAATGCAAAAAAAACCGCAACTGTTATTAATTGATGGCAATCGTTTTTATAAATATCCGCGTATACCACATGTTTGTATTGTAAAAGGAGATGCTAAATTTATGAGTATTGCCGCAGCTTCTGTTTTAGCCAAAACGCATCGCGATGAAATGATGCAACACTTACATGGCGAATTTCCTCAATATAACTGGTGTCAAAACAAAGGCTATCCCACAAAAGATCACCGAAGAGCAATTACGGAATTCGGCGCTACTGATTATCACCGAAAAACTTTCCGTTTATTACCGGATACCGCTGTTGAACTTTTTTAATTTGGTAATTTATTTTTTTCCGCAAACTACTTCCTGCATTGTTTCATAATCAAAATACTGATTGGCGAGTTCCATTAATCGTTCCGCGCTTACAGTTTTTACTGCATGCACCAAACCATCGAAATAACTTGTAGTTAAATTACTCATTACCATGTTTTTAACTACATTAATTCTATTGTATGGGCCATCGGTTGCGCGCAATAACCCGCCCATCATGTAATTTTTTATTATGGTTAATTCTTCTTCGTCTATTGGTGTAGATTTTAAAGCATCCATTTCCTTATAAATTTCAGTAATGGCTGATGCACAAACTTCATTACCAACTTCTGTTTCTACCGAAAAATAACTGCTGTGCACATAATGGGTTATAGATGAATATATTCCATAAGTATAACCTTTGTCTTCGCGAATATTCGTCATCAAGCGCGAGCCGAAATATCCGCCAAATGCTGTGTTCAGCACATTTAATTCAGCAAAATCGGGATGAGTTTTTGGGATGGAAATGGTTCCGATACGCACACTCGACTGCACGGAATCATCTTTATCAATAAAGTGTTTATGTGTTGAATCGGTATAAATAGATTTATCGGTTGCGGCAATTATTTTTCCGTTTGGATGATGTGTGCCGAAATGTTTTTCGATTAACTGTAATGTTTCAGCGGTAATATTTCCTGCCATAAAAATTGTAGCATCACCGGGAGAATAATGTTTTTTATGGAACACCATTAATTGATCATTGCTGATTGCATCATACGTTGATTCATCTACATGATAACCGTAAGGATGATTTGCTCCAAACAACACCACATTAAATTTTCTGTTTGCATGAAAATCAGTGTTTTGTGCATTGATGCGTAATTTTTGTTTTTGTTTCTGCACAAACAAATCCATTTCATCCTGAGGAAAAGCGGCATCTAATAAAATTTCTTCCGCAACGGGCATTATTTTATCGAGATGTTTACTCAAACAAAATAACATCATAGAAGTATAATCCTGTCCGGATTGAACATCTAAATGTGCGCCATAAAATTCGATAATATCGGCAATTTGTTTTGCGGTTTTTGTTGAAGTGCCTTTGCGCATTAAATTGCATACTGCGCGGCTGATGGCGTGTTTCGGTTCATACCATCGTCCTGCACGAAAACGTAATTCAATACGAATTAAATCTTCTTCAGCACTATTTACATAATATACTTCAACACCATTACTTAATGATGTTTTTTTAAAATTATTAATATCTAAACGGTCAATTAAATTTAATTCCGGCGCCTGCGTTCTTTTCATCATAATTTTTTAGTCTTTTCCGTAATATAAAGTGCTACATTTTTCATCTGTCAATAGTAATTGAGCCATTGCGTGTACGCTTGCTGCATCAACATTTAAATAACGATGAATTTCAGTGTTAACCAAGTCTGCTGACTCAAGCATCTCGGCTGTTGCCAGCATTTCCGCTTTATTCATAACACCGGTATTATTACTGGCAATATCCATTTCTACAGTGTTTTTTACTCTTGTTAATTCTGTATCAGAAATTACTGTGGTGCGAATTTTATCCAATTCCTGCTGAATACCTTTTTCTGCCTGCTCATAAGTAACATCTTCAGCAAGTTTACCGGTAATAATAAACATACCGGTATCAATACTTCCGGTAATATATGCAGCAACATCAGTAAATAATTTTGTTTCTTTTTTTAATGCATGTTGCAAACGCGATGATTCACCTAATCCTAAAACATCGCTTAATAAATTTGTTGCGTAATAATCTTTATCTGTGCGAGCAGGCATTTTCCATGCTTTGTAAATTACATTAACCGGAACATCTTTTTTTACATGCTGAAATTTTGCAGCTGTTTGAACTGGTTCATCCGGAATATTACGTTCAAAGTTTTCTCCTGCAGGAATATCTCCAAACCATTTTTTTGCAAGTGCTAATGCTTTTTCTGCACTAATGCCACCTGAAATAGACAAAATGGCATTGTTTGGTCTGTAATATTTATAAAAGAAATTTTCAACGTCGGTTAACGTTGCATCTTTTACATGTTGTAATTCCAAACCGATTGTGGGCCACTGGTATGGATGTTTTTCATATACCAATTTGCGTAAAATATGCCACACATCGCCATAAGGCCGATTGATATAATGTTCCTTAAATTCTTCGCATACCACGTTGCGTTGAACGCTTAGCGATTTTTCCGAAAAATCCAATTTCAACATACGGTCACTTTCTAACCAAAGTGCCGTTTCAATATTGGTAACCGGTAAAATATCGTAATAATTAGTCAGGTCGTTCGAGGTATATGCATTATTAGTACCGCCGGCTAATTGTAATTCAGTATCAAAATCTGGAATATTATCAGAACCGCCGAACATTAAATGTTCAAACAAGTGCGCGAAACCGGTTTTGGTAATCACCTCATCGCGGGCACCAACTTTATACAATACGTTTACGGCACACAGTTGGGTGGTATTGTCTTCGTTCACAATAACCGTTAACCCATTGTCAAGCTGAAACTTTTGAAATGAAATCATGCTGCAAAGTAAGTATATCAGCAGCGATTTTTTTGTACAGGTTTATTTTGAGTAAATTAATTGGGGCAAGATTTAATTTTGTTTTAACGGTAATGCTGCCCGGCAACTGTATTGACAATAAGTTTTACGAAATTTGCGTTAGATAAACTGAACGCTGCGATTTTGAAATTTTCGATAAAATACGGACTCCTCCTCGTTTTTAGCTTTTTTTTACTCCAAGTAAAAGTGAAAGGTCAAAGCACCATTCCGGCAAATTTATTGTGTGTTCAAACTGAAATTAATGGTGATGTAACCGTTATATGGAGTGCATCTGCAGAGGCTTGCGGCCTTTTTGTTGAGTATCAGGTGTATGCATCCACCAATTTTGCAGGACCTTATGTGCTACTCTCATCACTTCCCGGATTTGGGTCAAATACTTACACGCATATTGGGGCAAATGGCGCCGTAACCACTTGGTATTACTACGTTGTAGCGGTTTACAACTGTCCCGGTTTTACAATGACCACGAGCGACACCCTAGACAATCTGGATCCTATAGCGCCTGAATTGGATTACGTTACAGTTACTGCGGGGCAGTCGGTGATTAACTGGATTCCCTCAGTTTCTCCGGAAACGAACTCCTACGTAATTTATCGTGAAGGCATTGGTTTTACGCCGATAGCTACTGTTTATGGGCGTTTTACCACCACTTATACCGATATATCGGGCTCTCCGACTACGCAGTCAGAAAACTATACCATTGCCGCGAGAGATTCATGCGGAAATATTGGTCCTTTTAATAATGCAGCACAGCATACCGTGTTTTTAAGTGTAAGTCAGGTGAATTGCAGTAGTGTTTTACAATTATCGTGGAACTTATATGATAACTGGACGGCCGGTGTTTTTGAATATGAAATTTGGGTTGACCGGAATTTTACCGGTTCGGTTCCGGTGGATGATGTTTCGAATATTACAAATACATATGATTTAATCGGAATTAATGATGGCGATAATGTTTGTATTACCGTACAGGCAAAAAGAGCTGATGGAACTGCGGTTTCAGTATCGAATGAAGTGTGTATGACAGTGAGTATTGTAAATCCTGCAGCATATACTGTGATTAGAAATGTAACTGTAAATAGTGCAACACAAATTGGTGTTGAATGGTATCCGGATAATGCAGCAGATTTAGAAAAAGTTTCCGTTCAAAGAAGCGATAATAATGTTACTTATGTAAATTTAACTACAGCACCAATTGGTGCTCCAATTCCGGTAATTGATAGTTATAATGATAATTCGATTGCAACCAATGCTATTAGTTTTTATTATCGCATCATTACCATCGACAGTTGTGATATTCCTGATACATCAGGTTATGCAAGAAGTATTGTATTAAAAGGAATAGATAATGCAAATTTTACAAATACGATTAACTGGAATCAATTTGAAATTACAGATGGAACTGTTTTGGAATACAGAATTTACAGAGATGACGGTGCGGGATTAAATTTAATTAATACGGTTAGTGCGTTAACATTAACATACACTGATGATGTTTCTGCTTTTGTAAATGTTGTTGATCAGTTTTGTTATCGCATTGAATGTTTATTCCGTTTAAACTCTCCGGAAAATGGTGTGGATGAACAATTATTATCTTATTCAAATATTCTTTGTCTGGAACAGGGCCCACGTATTTATGTTCCAAATGCAATAGTGCCTGATGGTGTTAATACCATTTTTAAACCCGTATTAATTTATGGAACCGAAGAGGGTTATAATATGAAAATATTTAATCGCTACGGTGAAGTAATTTTCGAAACCGACGATGTAAATGAAGGCTGGGACGGAACCTACAATAATAAAACCGTTGAAATGGGCGCCTATGCTTACCTGATTACTTTTATTGCTTCTAACGGACAGGTGATTACTAAGAAAGGAAATGTTACGGTAGTAAGGTAATACAAATGTGCTAATGTGCTAATGTGCTGATGTGCTGATGTGCTAATTAAACAGCCGAATTTGAGTTTGATTTTCATTCGGAGCTGCCGTTGCGGCTAGGAGAATGTACCGATGTACCGATGTACCAATGTACCAATGGAACAGCCGAATTTGAGTATGATTTTCATTCGGAGCTGCCGTTGTGGCTGGGAGAATGTACCAATGTACCGATGTACCAATGTACCAATGGAACAGCCGATTTTGAGTATGATTTTCATTCGGAGCTAACGTTGCGGCTGGGAGGATTTACCAATGTCCGCCGCGGCGGATACCGATGTACCAATTAAACAGCCAATGAACAGCCGAATTTGAGTTTGATTTTCATTCGAAGGTCCTGTAGTGGCTAATCAATATTAGCCCATGACGAAGTACCAATAGAACAACAAATTATTACGAAAATTTTCCTTCGAAGTCCAGTAGTGGCTAACCCAAGTGTCAGCCTATGTGCTATACCTGATAACGTACCAATTAAACAGCCGAAACCGCGGAGGGCACAGAGAAACAGCCCACAGAGGAAATGCAGAGAATTTTTTTGTTGGGATGGGGTTAATCTTTTTATTGAACATTTATTGAATTTTGCTCAGCATGATTGATAGCAATGCAACTACAACTAACAATTATAAGCACGCAAAAATCAAGCTCCAGCGGAGCGAAAGATTGGTAGAAAAAACAGAAAAATAAAATACGTAAAAACCAGCTCTGTAGGAGCGAAGGATTGGTAACAAAACCAACCTTCAATACCGCCTCCAAACCCAGCTCCAGCGGAGCGAAAGAATGGTAGCAAAAATGCCCTAAAAAGATTCCGTAAGCTCTGTAAGAGCGAAAGAATGGTATGAAAAAATGACAATATAAAAAAATTATTACCTTTCACTCACAAACAAAACCAATGACAATACCAGGCGAATATTATATTACCGGAGTCCATGAAATGGGTTGTGGTATTAAATTAAATGAAGACAACACCTTTGAATTCTTTTTTAGTTACGGAGCGCTCGACAGGCATGGTTATGGGACATGGAGTTTAGATGAAAATAATTGTGTTAAATTAAATTCAGATTATAAAAACCAAATTCCATTTGCCATTATTAAAGAAACACATGAAGAAGAGGATGGAATAAAAATTCTATTTCCCAACTACAATAAAATATTATTAAACGAAACCACCATTAAACTTTATAATAACGGTGTTGAAGAAGAACAAGTTGCAAATAGTTCGGGTGCATTTATTTTTAAAAATGAAAAAGCAGATAAATTTGTTGTAACCTGTTTGTTTTATTTTGACAACCCTGCAACACTGATTCCTGCAGATACAAAAAATAATTATTTTGAATTAACTGCTAATCAAGCTTTACCACTAGTGCATTTTGACGGAACTTTATTTACTGCAGATGGTGAAAGTCTGGAAGGCAAACTACACATTTTTGACGACACAAAAACATTACGTTTTATAAAATAATCAACCATGTTGGCAAACACATTTCAACAATTACATGCTTGTATTTCCGATATGAATGAAATTACGCAGAAGCTTTCGGAATTTAATGAAACAGTACACAGCGCCGGTTTTTATTTTAAATTGGATGTACCCGATGATGATGGTGGAATTGCTTATCCTTTGAATGAAATTCCCGGAAATGCAATAATTGTTTTAGGTAGTTTCGATTTCAGTTATTACCACCAGGCAGAAATTGTTTTTTTTGACACCATTGCACATACGCTCGACGCAGAACATATTTGGTCTGACCATTGGGATAAAGACCAACTTTGTTTATTAAGCGGAAATAATCGCAAAAATGTATTACTCACAAACAGTATTGAAGATGATTCATCTATTCATGTTTTTGCATTTAATATTGGTTCGTTTAGCGATGAGCAATATTATATCATTGCAAAAGGTATTTCCATAAAAATGGGCCTTGTTTTTCATTACAACAGAGTCGCGCATGAGCCACTAAAAGAAAATGAGCGAGTAGCATACTGGGTGCATACTGCATCAAAATAATTTCGGAAAAAATCGGCCAACACGCCTTTGGTAATCTTTGTATTTAGGATATTTATCTGCAGAAATTTTTTCGCTGAAATCGGCACTGCCCTGAAATAATAACATCAATAAAACACATCCTGCAATACTCCAGTTGAGCCATTTTCCTGTTGCGCTTACACTAAACAAATAAAATACCACCCATATTGCCTGCTCGGCAGTGTAATTTGGGTGACGGAAATATTTCCATAAACCCGATGACACAAAACCATCGGAAAAGGGTTCTGTTAGCGGTTCATTATTATTTATTCTGCGATATTTTTCTTTTTGAAAATTCCATTGTTGCTGATCGGCAATAAATTCCATCACAACAAAACCAACTGATAACACTGCGAGTAACACATCAGCAATGGTAATTCCACGACCGGAGCCTGCTGCCATAACCGCAGGTAAGGTAAACATGAGAATCAGTGCATTTTGATACAGCGAAATAAAAAATAAATTAAATAATCCCCATTTTAATCTTGTATTTAAATGTGGCTGCTGACGCAAAATTGCCCATCGATAATCTTCTTCCCCATCCCAAAATTTCCATTGGTATGCTCCCCGGCGGCTAAAATTATAGGTTAATCGGGCTCCCCAAATGCTTATTAATATTGCCATTAACACAATGCGCGGTTCCCAATTAGCTGCTGAAGCAAAATACCAGCCATATAACAACGGAACTATACTCCACAACTTATCTACCTGACTATAATTGCGTACAAGTTCGCTTACTATAAAACAATATAGTGCTACGCCAAGCATCATAAATGCAGATGTGTGTAACATTTTTTGTTGCAAAGGTGTTAATGGATCGTCAACATAAAACGCAACAAGCGGAACGATAATTAATGCAATTATTAAAAGTAGAATTGTTCGTAGCATATGTGAATATCGGTATTATAATTAAATAGTATAAAATAGAATTTAATCGTTATTTTTTCTCCCAACACAATGTTGATACCATTCCTTGATAAATAATTTGGGTAAAATAAATTCCGGATGGCAAATCTGTAATTTGGGCATTATTGTTATTAAACTCAAGATCAATGTTGGCTCCTAAATAATTATAGGTATTTAATATATGTATCGAATTTTTTGCTGTGGTTTGAATCTGAATATGATCGGTTCCCGGATTAGGGAAGATTTTAACGTCACTACTAGCAGGGTCAGAAATAGAAACCGGGTCAACTTCACCCGGAGCAGCCGGAATTTTCATTATAAAAACATCTGTCCTGTCCGGATTACCCCAATTGCTGTCGAAAATAACAAAACGTCCATCCCGGCTTATGCTTGCGCGTGGTGAAGCCCAATAATTACTACCACTGCCTATATAATCTGATTGGTGGTGGCATAATCTTCGTACTGACATTAATCCATCTGTACTTACTTGTAATATTTCATTTTCGATTAAACCGGAAAATGGATATCCGGTTGAGGCCATATAACAGCTGATTAAAATCCACTGCTCGTTGGTGGCTAACTGGCTTACATGTACATCTTGGCCCCAATCACCTTCAAAATTCCATACCGAATAAAAAGTATGTGGATTGTCGAATTTGCGATATAACAATCTGTTTTCCCAATTATCAGCACCTATTATAAAATCCAAACCAACATCTCCATGGCCTGGAGCAAAATCCGGTCCGTTATCAGTTAATTCTTCTTTTTCCCATGTTGTAAGGTTTATTATTTGTGATTGAATTACACCTTCGCCTTGTTTATCAGTTTTAACCCATAAATAAGTGCCTGCTTTATTTAATTGCACTTCGTCGATATGTGTTTCAGTTACAGAATAAACTGAATCGGTTGTGACATCGTAAACTAAATAACCTGATACGTTGTAATCTGTTAAACGTTTTCTTGAAAATGCAAATTTTGTTGCATCATCACTCATACTCATTTGATAGATGTATTCATTATTAGGAATAAATCCATCCAGGTTTTTAATTATTGAAAAAGTATTATCAGATACATTATAAGCAACAATGTTTTTATAGGTATGGCAGTAAATAATATTTTTATTTTCAGCATCCCAAATCTGATCTTCACCTAAAGGTGATTCGCCATCTATCAAAGTTGGGAATGCGCTGCGTTTATTTGAAATTGTGAGTGCTGCTGTATCCAAATCATACAATGTTTTTATTCCATTTACGCTATAAACATAAACAATTGAATTATCGGCGTTAAAACATTGCCAATAAGAATAACCATGTTCATTTTCAGTACCATCAGCCTCATCGGTTACCCTAAGGATGTCGGTTCCAAATGTTGGATCGGTAAATGAACCCCCGGCAGCAGGAAGGGCCAATGGAGCCGGTGGCGGGTAAATACCCAGGTCGGTAATAATTTGTGCAGATAATAGTTGTGTGGTTAAAATGAGAAGGAAAAGTAATGATTTTCTCATAGTATTTGTTTTTGTAAATATAGTAAATAAGTTGGTATTGACCATTGAGCACAATTTAGCCGAATGGCGAAAAAAAAATTAAATTATAAATTCAGGAATTATTTTTCAGAATTATTTGCAAATTAAAAATTTAAATTATATTTGCATTCAAATTAATACAACATGCGTAATTTTTATCAAATAACAGAACAAACACCAAAGGGTCAGCAAGATCGTTTGACGTGTCGGGGCATGTATTTTTATGAAAAATAATATTTAAAAATATTCATAAATCGAGCCCCGACCACCGCGTCGGGGTTTTTTATTGCCCCAATTTTATTATTTATTTTTATTTAATCATCACAAAAAAAGTGATATGGGAAAGTTATCTCTAAACGGGAAAGACCTTAGAAAAATCGGTTATCCTGAAAGTAAAGTTATTGGCATTGCTATACAAGTAATGCATCAATATTATAAACATAGTGCTGAAGCAGAAGCAATCGATATACTAAAAGATGTATTAGCTGCGCCTGATGCGTATTTAGAAGATGCTGCATTAGGAAAAATTGCGGCTGCTTTATTAGATGAAATCAGACCAAAAAATGATGTAATTCCACTTGAGCAAAAAAGAAAGGAATATGCTATTTACGGTTTTGAAAACATTGAAATGGGCGCTATTAACCAAATGGAAGTTGCCATGAAATTACCTGTAACTGTTGCAGGGGCTTTAATGCCGGATGCGCATCAGGGATATGGTTTGCCAATTGGTGGTGTGCTTGCAACTAACAATGCTGTAATTCCTTATGGTGTTGGTGTAGACATTGGTTGTAGAATGTGTTTGAGTGTGTTTGATATACCCGGAGATTTTATTAACGACAACGTTGAAAAATTAAAAGGATTTTTAACCAGAAATACTGTTTTTGGAGCAGGTGGTACTTTAAAAAATCCAATGGATGATGCTGTTTTGGAAAGAAAAGAATTCAGTGAAAATAAATTACTGAAATCGCTTCACGATAAAGCATTTAAACAAATTGGCACTTCGGGTTCGGGGAATCATTTTGTGGAATTTGGTGTGGTAGAGATTAAACAACCGGCTGAAAAATTAAAAATTGCTCCGGGAAATTATCTGGCATTATTATCACATTCCGGTTCTAGAGGATTGGGTGCTGCAGTTGCGAATTATTATACCAGACTGGCAAAAGAACTTTGCAAATTGCCTGATGTAGCGAGACACCTTGCTTATTTGGATTTAAATATTGAAGCGGGGCAGGAGTATTGGACTGCCATGAATTTAAGTGGCGATTATGCTTCAGCATGTCACCACCATATTCATAAAAAAATTGCAAGAAGTGTTGGCGCGCAGGTTTTAGGTATGGTTGAAAATCACCACAATTTTGCGTGGAAAGAAAACCACAATGGTATGGAAGTAATTGTACACAGAAAAGGTGCAACTCCTGCAGGAAAAGGTGTTTTGGGAATTATTCCCGGCTCCATGACTGCTCCGGGATTTATTGTTGAAGGAAACGGAATTGCACATTCACTCCAGTCTGCATCACATGGTGCCGGAAGAAAAATGTCGCGGACTGCTGCTAAAAATAATTTCAACCAAAAAATGATGGATGAAAAATTATATGAAGCAGGCGTGCATTTAATTGGTGGCGATATTGATGAATCACCGATGTCATATAAAGACATCAATGAAGTAATGCAATATCAAAACGAATTGGTAAACATTATTGGCATGTTTAAACCAAAAGTGGTTAGAATGGCATAATAAAATATGTTTTGTTCAACGCCCTGAAGTAGACTACAGTAAATAAAAGTCACTTCAGGGATATTTTAAGAACAAAAAAATTACTTGTAATTACCAGATGCGGGAGTCTGCAATGGGGCAGACTCCAATAATTGGTGGTTCGGGTTATTGATTTGAGTGCCACATGGTTATGCTGTTTAATAGGCTACCAATTAATTTATTGATTAATTAAATTTTTAACATGAACATTTTATTTAATATAGAAGAAAAAATGATACGCGTTAATAAATATTTATATGAAAACAAATGCATAAAAGCTAAACGATTATTGGAAGATATTCTTGAAGAAGAACCTGATTGTGGTGCGGCTCATTTTGAAATGGGGATGTTATATTACCATGAATTAGCGGAATACGACACGGCCCTTTATCATTTCGATTTATGTAAACGTTTTAAACCGGGATTTATTCCCGTATATCATGTAACCGTACAATTGCTATATCAGTTAGACAAACACGAAACATTAATAAAATATGCAGAATCGTGTTTGCAAATAGAAGGCGTAAATAAATTCTTTGTCTATAAACACCTCGCCATGAGCTGTGAAACGACATTGTTATTTAAACCTGCGATTAAATACTATAAGCAGGCAAAATTGTATGCCATACATGAACATGATATCATTTTCATAAAAAACAGTTTAACGCGTGTTAAAGAAAAATTTGTAAACAAAAACAGAAAATAATTAAAAGGCAATACGGGATTGCCTTTTAATTTAACCAGATGTATTCGTTGTTTACCTTTTCACAAATTTTCAATTTTTGGTCGTCTGCAACCAATTTTGCTAATTGTAACAATTCCTGATAATCGGCAATACGTTGTAATAAAACATCGCGATCGCCTTTGGTAATTAAATCGAGGTCGTAATATATAATAACATTTTTTGTAGACATTGTTTTTAAAACCGGCGCTCCATAATATTTTGGTGATTTAGAAATTAACAAATAATCGGGAGCTGCTATTGTTTTCCATTTTCCCCATCTCATTTTAAATATGGAATAATAATCACGAAATTGATTGTTATTTAAATTTACTTCAATTCCATGTTTTACCAACAATAACAAAATACCCAAAGCAAGAATACCCAATGCAAAAAACTTTAAACCATTAAACACAATTGCAATAATACCTATAACAACTAATGTAAAACCCGGTTGTGCGGGAATAACACCGCCTTTATCGGTATTAAATCTGGTGATTTCGATGTTATCGAGTGTTTGCATGATATCGGGTTTAGTTTGATATGACGATACATTTATGTGAATATGCTAAATTAGATAAAAAAACTTATTCGGGTAAAAGCATTTTCAATTAATGAATTCTTTTTTTTGGTTTTTATTTAAATTGGTCATTTATCGAAAACGAATGAATTAAAATGTAAGGGCGGATGCAATTCGCCCCTACATTTTAATTCATTCGTCAATAAAATTATGCGGTTTGAATTTCATTTTTTATGGAGGAGTAAGAAAATTTTACATGTGTAGGGGCGAATTGCATCCGCCCTTACACATAAGAAATTTTCGGCTAGTTCAGACCTGCCAACGATTCGGGTTAGTTAAAATATAATATTTTATTTTGTCAAGCTCTGCATTGGACCTTATTATATGTTCATAATAACCACGTTGCCACTCAAAATCCAAATTGTATGTTATTGCAGACTTTGTTACCGCTGCTTTAAATCCCCTAATAATGGAATGTAAATTATGTTTATTAGGAAGATTTTTTCCTTTGGAATCAATATAATTTAATGAATGTGATAATGGGTTTTCAAGAACTTTATTGTTGGGATATAAATGCTGATTGAATACATTAATGCCAATTTTAATAATTCCATGAAGATGATCAGGCATTAATTGAAATGCACCAAGCTGAATATTCATATCAGGTCTAATTAAAGGAATTTGCCTCCATTGACTTGATATTATCTCACCAATTGCGCTCGCTTTAAATGAATTTTTATTTGAATTGGAAATTACCTCACCTAAAAATGGAATTCTTTTTTTGGTGCAAATAGTAATAAAGTATGTGGCAGCCGCTGCATAATTCCAATTTTTTAAATGCCCGGATTTTCTACTGCTAAATTCCTGATAGACTAAAGCCATAATAATTTTTTTAAATTATTTTCTGGCCAAAAACAAAAATAACTATTCTCTTTAGCTTTAAAAATATTTTAAGTAAAAGTTATACTTTTTTTAAACCGGAATATTGTAACACCTGTAAAATGATGTTTTTGGGGATAAAGAAATAACAAATTTATCGACCACGAATAGTTAAAAATGTAAGGGCGGATGCAATTCGCCCCTACATTTTTAACTATTCGTTTAGCGCATTCAGTGTTTTGATTTTCATTTTGACTGAAATGTTAGAAAATTTCATATTTGCAGAGCGAATTGAATCATTATTAACTATTCATTTAGCGCAATTATTCTGTTGATTTTAGTTGAGCTGAAAAGTTAGAAAATGTAACTTGTGTAGGGGCGAATTGAATCCGCCCCTACACAAGTTACATTTTCGTTTGTTGTGTGCTTATTGTATTGGTTAATTAATCGAATACGAATTCACTTCTTAACTCGCGTTAAACACACTGCTCAGGTGTATTTCGGGGGAGGAGACAAGAGTCACAAAGTGCCACTGAATTTGTTATTACAAATATATTATAGTAATTTCGGTATCACAAAAAACCCTAAATATGAAAATACAATTTCCCAGGTTAATTATATTGTTGGTTTGTTGTATCTCGCTTCGAATTTATGGACAAACCAACGAATTTGCGCCCGTTGGTGCAACATGGTGGTATAATTACGAATATTTCTCGGGAAGTGGGTATTTGCAACTGCAGTCTGTTGGCGACACGGTAATAAGTGGCGTAAATTGCAGAAAAATTGCCAAAACACTGGTGCAAAAAGATTTATCCAATCCGGATGCAGTTATTGATACGTTTTACCTGGACAACGAATATGTATATTCTGATTTAGGTGTAGTATATAATTTTCGTTTAGGTTCATTTTATACATTATATGATTTTAATGCTGAAGTTGGCGATATATGGGAGGTTGGTGGTGTTTCAAATTTTGGCGATTGTGACTCAACCGGCTTTATTCAAGTAGATAATGTTAACACGGTTTTAATTGGCGGGGTTGAATTAACACAATTGTTTACCGGCAGTGTTGATGATGACTATTGGAATTTCGGCACATTACCTGTTATTGAACGAATTGGTGCTCTCAGTTATTTATTTGCACATCCAAATAGTTGTCTGATAGATTTTTATGAAGGTGGAAATTTAAGGTGTTATTATGACAATGAAATTGGTTATGTTCAAATAGATTCAACAACCACATGTGATTTTGTTTTATCATCAAATGAAATTACAGCATTTACATCAATAGAAATTTCACCAAATCCATTTTCAACTGAATTAAAAATTAAGTTGCCGGATAATTTTTCATATAGTATAATTACGATATATAGTTTAAATGGATCTGTAATATATCAAACTACGTCAGGTAATTCAACAGTTGTAATTCCGGCCAATAGTATAATTCCCGGTGTTTACTTTTTACATGTTTTGGATAATCACATTCAATATCATTACAAAATAATAAAATTGTAATTTATTGGAATAACTGCGATTCTGATTCTAAATCCGCGTTAGGAATCCCACCTCACTGCGTTATGGCGGACAAGCCTCCTTCGTTGCACTACGGCCGACGAGCCAAGAGTCGAGTTTATTTTTCAAATTTTCATTTATAGGAAATGATGCATTTTTCTTTCCGAAAGTGCTTACGGTTTGAAGCTACCCGAAGGTGGCGATTACGAAGCACTTCACTGTCAGCCAAGCACAAACTTTGATAGATGCACAAAGCTTGATTTAACCACTGAACCGCCACTTTTGGGTAGGTGCTGTTAGGTGCTGCCCTTCTTTTCTGTCGTGTTGTTGTCTGCCTATTTTACTCCTGTCTTGGTGCGTTGGCTTGGTGGCTCTTTTGCAAAACTTGGCTTTAGTGGGGGGGTGTGCGGTTTTGCAAATGTGCCACCAAATGCGTTGGCTAAAATTAATGAACTATTGTTTGATTTTTACAACTCATATTGTACAAGATAGTTTAAAATATCAAATGCGTAAACAATTCTTTCTGCTCGTTCAGATGCTGATAATTTATTTTTTTAGTTTTCATTTTTTGTTCCATACTATCTAAATCTGAGCTGTGTTTTAATTCTACTCCAACAACCGCTGGGCCTTCTTCTCTATTATTTTTTTTGGTAAACTGGAAATAGGTAATATCATCATTTTCTCCTAAAACATCATTTACAAATTCTTTTAATGCTCCTGGTCGTTGTGGAAAGTTAATGATGAAATAATGCTTCAATCCTTCAAACATCAAGGATCGCTCTTTTATTTCTTCCATTCTTGTGATGTCATTGTTGCTTCCGCTAACAATGCACACCACATTTTTACCTTTGATTTGGTCTTTATACGAATCCAACGCTGCAATACTCAATGCACCGGCTGGTTCTACAACAATGGCTTCTTCGTTGTACAATTGCAAAATTGTGGTGCAAACTTTCCCTTCGGGGGCTAAAACGATATCATCTAAAGAGTTTTTACAGATTTCAAATGTTTTGTCGCCCACTCGTTTTACTGCTGCTCCATCTACAAATTTATCAATGTCCGTCAATGCAGTATTTTTACCGTTTTCCAACGATATTTTCATAGAGGCTGCTCCTTGTGGTTCTACGCCGATAAGTTTAGTTTCGGGACTCAATTGTTTAAAAACCGAAACGACTCCTGCAGCCAAACCGCCACCACCAATTGGAAAGAATAAAAAATCAATCTTACATTTGCTGTCTTCCACAATTTCCAATCCTACAGTTCCTTGTCCGGAAATAACCAATTCATCATCAAACGGATGAACGAAAACCGCCTTATTCTTCTGGCTGAAAAGAAGGGCTTCATTGAAGGCATCGTCAAAAGTATCACCTTTCAACACAACCTCTACATTTTCTTTTCCAAAGAGTTTTACCTGCTTTATTTTTTGTGCAGGCGTAGTAATAGGCATATAAATAACGGCTTTTATGTTCAGTTTTCTACACGCAAAAGCCACTCCCTGAGCGTGATTTCCGGCACTTGCACATACCACGCCTAGTTTTATATCATTTTCGGAAAGCGAACTGATTTTATGATACGCACCACGCAATTTATAGGATCGTACAGGTTGTAAATCTTCCCGTTTCAAATAAACCTGAGCAGCAAATCGCTCGCTCAGGTTTTCGTTTTTTACAAGAGGCGTATGCACCGCCACACCTTTCAGATTTTCGGCTGCCTTTTGTATTTGTGCTAAATGTATCATTTGGTTTGAGGTCTTAATTTTCGTACTTGCATTCCAGTTTGCCACAACTCACTTTGTTGTATTTCTTTAAGTTCTGCGTTGAGTTTTTCTCTGTAATCAGGCTTGCTGTTGGCTTCGATAACGATGGCTGCTTCTTTACCTGAAAGCACGTCATCATACAGTTCATTAAAAACAGGCGTGGTAGCTTCTCTAAATTTACCTTTCCAATCCAATGCTCCTCGTTGTGCAGTGGTACTGCAATTGGCAAACATCCAATCCATTCCGTTTTCAGCTACCAAAGGCATTAAACTTTGGGTCAATTCTTCTACGGTTTCGTTAAACGCTTCACTTGGCGAATGTCCTCGCTGACGAAGCACATTGTATTGTGCTTCAAAAATACCTGCGATAGCTCCCATCAAAACGCCTCGTTCGCCAGTCAAATCGCTGTACACTTCTTTTTGAAATGTGGTTTCAAACAAATAGCCAGAACCGATAGCGATGCCTAATGCCAATGCTTTTTCTTCAGCTTTTCCGGTTGCATTTTGAAAAACGGCATAACTGGAATTTAAACCCTGCCCTTTTAAAAATAAGGTTCTTAACGAAGTTCCCGAACCTTTGGGAGCCACCAAAAACACATCTACATCTTTAGGTGGCACGATACCTGTTTTTTCATGAAAAGTAACGCCAAAACCATGTGAAAAATACAGGGCTTTTCCTGTTGTCAAATTTTTTTTCATCGTTTCCCATGCTTGTATTTGCCCTGCATCTGATAATAAATTCATGAGTAAAGTGCCTTTTTCGCAAGCGGTTTCCACTTCGAAAAGAGTTTCATTTTCTACCCAACCATCAGCAAGTGCTTTGTTCCAACTCTTTGTCCCTTTTCGTTGTCCTACAATTACTTTTACGCCATTATCTTTCAAATTTAAGGCTTGTCCCGGACCTTGCACGCCGTATCCAATGACTGCAACAGTTTCGTTTTTTAATATTTCTCTTGCTTTCTCTAATGAAAACTCTTCTCGTGTTACGACATTTTCCATTACGCCGCCAAAATTTAATTGTGCCATTTTTTATTGTACTATTTGTTTATTATTTTTTTCAAATTCTTTTAAATAAGAAGTTAAGTCTTTCATAGGTTTGGTAACTGCCACTCGACCTGAACGAGCAAATTCCAGAATGCCAAATGTTTTCAGTTTTTCAAACAAAACTTGTATTTCTTCTTTGTGCCCTGTTTTTTCAATGACGATAAAGTCGGGATCTACGGTGAGAACTTTGGCACTATTTTCTCTAACCACTTGCTCTACATTGTTAGATTTAAGTTCTGTTGTTTTGATTTTATATAGCGCAATTTCCTGATGTACTACTTCATTATCTTCATGTACAAAGGCTTTCAGAACATCAATTAATTTATCGATTTGCCCAACAACTTTATTTATTTGTTCTCTGTTTGTTCTCAAAACGATAGTGTAACGATGCACATTTTTAACCTCTGTTTCAGAAGCTGTGATGCTGTCAATATTCAAATGTCGTCTTGTAAATATGATGGTGATGCGGTTGAGCATTCCGATTGTATTTTCCGTAAATATGGATACGGTAAATGTTGTGTCAATTGTTTTCATTTTTTATTTTTAATTATTGCAATCGTATTTCAGCTACCGAAGCTCCTGTGGGAATCATTGGGAATACATTGTCTTCTCTAGCCACTTTCACTTCCAACAGGTACGCATTTTCTGTGTTTAAAAGTTGGTCTAATGCGTTGTTCAACTCCTCCTGTCTTTCAACTTTTTGACCTTTGATATTGTAAGAGGCTGCTAATGCAACGAAATCAGGACTTTGTATGTCGGTAAACGAATATCTTTTTTCAAAGAACATTTGTTGCCATTGCCGCACCATTCCCAAGTAGCCATTGTTCAAAATAATGATTTTAACGCCAATGTTATTTTGCATCATCGTTCCCAATTCCTGCAAAGTCATTTGGAAACCACCATCGCCAATAATGGCCACCACTTGTTTTTCGGGATTAGCCATTTTCGCTCCAATTGCTGCCGGTAGCGCAAAGCCCATCGTTCCCAATCCACCTGAAGTAACATTGCTTTTGGTTTGGTTATACCGATAGAACTGTGCCGCCATCATTTGGTGTTGCCCCACATCGGTTACAACGATTGCATTGCCCTTGGTTTTTTGAGAAAGTAAATCGATCACCAAATCCATTCTAAGTTCATCTGAAAATTCTTTTTCTCTATTTTCTGAAAGTACCTTCAATTCATTTTGCTTAGCCTGATGAAATTCATCCAACCATTGTTGATGATTTTGTTTTTCTACCAAATCCGTTAAAACGGTTAGTGCTTCTTTGGCATCGGCTACAACAGGAGCATCGGCTTTTATGATTTTATTGATTTCGGCGGTGTCTATATCGACATGAACCACCTTTGCTTGTGTTGCATACCGGGAAACATCACCTGTAACGCGGTCGTCAAAACGCATTCCCATAGCAAGTAACACATCGCACTCATTGGTTTTTACATTGGGTGCATAATTGCCATGCATACCTACCATTCCAACAAATAAAGGGTGATGACTTGGAAAAGCTCCTAATCCCAAAAGCGTAGAAGCCACCGGAATACCCGTTTTTTCAACAAAAGCCAATAGTTCTTCTTCCGCATTGGAAAGCATAATTCCTTGTCCGACAATCATCAAAGGTTTTTTTGCCTCGTTCAGTAAATTTGCAGCAACTTGCACTTGTTCTTCATTCAATTTTGGCCTTGGCTGATAACTTCTGACAGAGTTACATTTCTGATAAGAAAACTCAATCGCTTCAAACTGAGCATCTTTGGTGATGTCCACGAGTACTGGACCAGGACGACCGGATGAGGCAATGTAAAATGCTTTCGCCAATGTTGTTGCTATGTCTTCTGCTTTAGTTACCTGAAAATTCCATTTGGTTACTGGCATCGAAATACCCATGACATCGGTTTCCTGAAAAGCATCCGTTCCCAAGAGGTGAGAAGCCACTTGTCCGGTGATGCAAACCAGTGGTGTAGAATCGATTAAAGCATCGGCTAAACCTGTAATTAAATTGGTAGCTCCAGAACCCGACACAGCAAATACAACCCCTGTTTTCCCTGAGGTTCTGGCATAGCCTTGAGCTGCGTGTACAGCACCTTGCTCGTGTCGTGTCAAGATGTGATTTACTTCTTCAAGATGATGAAATAAGGCATCATAAATTGGCATGATAGCACCGCCTGGATAACCAAATATCGTTTTTACTCCTTCAGCTTTCAGGCTTTGTATCACCGCTTCTGCACCTGTTATTTTTAATTCCGTTGTTTTCATTTTTTAATTATTTATCGGTTACACACCCCAATGAAGCACTCGAAACGCATTGTGCATATTTGTACAAAACCCCTTTACTTGCTTTCAATGGAGGTTGTTTCCATTCTGCTTTTCGTTTTTCCAATTGCTGTTCAGATACTTTTAAATTGATCGTATTATTTTTTGTGTCAATCGCAATTAAATCTCCATCATTTACCAAGGCAATTGTTCCACCTACAAAAGCTTCCGGAGTGATGTGTCCTACCACAAAACCATGCGTTCCACCCGAAAATCTACCGTCGGTAATTAAAGCCACTGAATTTCCCAATCCTGCACCCATAATGGCGGAAGTAGGTTTTAGCATTTCGGGCATTCCCGGTCCGCCTTTTGGTCCACAATAACGGATTACTACTACATTACCGGGTTTTACTTCTCCGTTTCTCACACCATCAATCACTGCATATTCATCGTCAAATACTTTGGCTGTTCCTTCAAAATAATCGCCCTCTTTGCCACTTATTTTAGCTACACTTCCCTCGGTAGCTAAATTTCCGTAGAGCATTTGCAGATGTCCATTTGCTTTCACTGGATTTTCCAATGGAAGAAATACTTCCTGACCTTCGGTTAAATCTTCCACAGTTTCCAAATTTTCAACAATTGTTTTTCCTGTAACAGTTAAACAATCTCTATGTAATAAGTTGTGTTTCAATAAATATTTCATTACTGCTGGAACACCACCTGCTTCGTGCAAATCTTCCATGAGGTATTTTCCACTCGGTTTTAAATCTGCTAACACTGGAACACGGTTACTTACCTTTTGGAAATCATCCAAAGTCAATTCCAAATCCACCGAATGTGCCATAGCTATCAGGTGCATTACGGCATTGGTAGAGCCGCCCAGAACCGTTACCATGGTCATGGCATTTTCAAAGGCTTTTCGGGTCATGATGTCTTTGGGTTTAATATCTTTTCAACAACACTTTGATGGCTTTTCCTGTATCAAAACATTCCATTTTTTTATTGCTGCTCAACGCAGGATTGGATGAACTGTAAGGTAAACTCATTCCCAAAGCTTCAATAGCCGAAGCCATCGTATTTGCTGTTGCATACCGCCACAAGCACCCGCGCCAGGACAAGCGTTTTTGATTATACCTTTGTAATCTTCATCGGAAATGGTGTTGCTGAATTTTACCTAAAGCTTCAAAGCTGAAACGATATTGAGCGATTCTCCTTTCCATTTTCCGGAATGGATCGTTCCGCCATAAACCATGATTGCAGGACGATTTAATCTTCCCATGGCGATGATAGAACCAGGCATATTTTTATCGCAACCTACTACCGCCAATACTGCATCGTACCATTGGGCACTCACCACCGTTTCTATGGAATCGGCAATCACATCTCTGGAAACCAAAGAAAAACGCATACCGTCAGTTCCGTTTGATATACCGTCACTCACACCAATGGTGTTAAATATCAATCCTACTAAATCCTCTTGTTGCACACCAGCTTTTACTTCTTTAGCCAAATCGTTGAGGTGCATGTTGCAGGGATTTCCTTCGTAGCCCATACTCACAATTCCCACTTGTGCTTTTTGCAAATCGTCTTCGGTTAAACCTATTCCATAAAGCATGGCTTGTGCTGCAGGTTGGGTTTCATCTTGTGTGATGGTTCTACTGTATTTGTTGAGTGTTTTCATTAGTTTAAATTGAGCTGTTTTAAAGGTTCTCTACCCAAAAGTGAATAAGCATCTTGAAGTTTTTTACCTAAGGAATCATTCCATTTTTTTGGAAATTGATAAGTGTCCACCGATAATATACCCACTACCTCGGCAGCCGTTCCGCAGTAAAAGGCACTATCAGCTTGAAAAAGATCTTTTCTGGTAAATTTTCCTTGATGCAGTTCCAGACCTAATTGCTCGGCTAACTCCAAAACAGTGGCTCTGGTGATGCCCGGAAGGATGTTTCCTAATTGAGGCGTGAATAATTTTCCGTCTTTTTCAAAGAACAAATTCGCACCCGGACCTTCGGCTAAAAATCCATCGCTATCCAAAAGAAAGGCTTCGTCGAATCCATTGTCTTTTGCTTCGTTGGTTGCCAAAATCGAATTGACATAATGACCGCAGACTTTCGCTTCAATGTGGATGGATTTTGGATGTGGACGGCAATAGGAGGAAACCGTTAATCGTAGTAATTTTTCTCCCAAATACGCTCCCCAGTCCCAAGCGGCAATCATCACCGAAACGCTGGTAGGTTTTGACAAACTCATATTTTGTCCACAATACACCAATGGTCGGATGTAAGCATTTTTTAAATTGTTTTTTTCCAGTAACTCGTAAGTAGCTAGGACTAATTCTTGAACAGTGTAATCGAAAGGGATTTTTACCAATTCGCAGGATTTTTTCAAGCGTTCATAATGTTCTTCGGCTTTAAATACTTTAGTTCCATTTTGGTTTCATAAGAACGAATACCTTCAAATGCACCGTAGCCATAATGAAGCGTTTGACTGCATAAATCGGTTGTAGATTCGTTAGCCTTACAAATTTTCCGTCCAAAAAAAGGACTGTTTCGCTGTTTGAATACATATTTATATTTTTTATTGAGTTGATAATTGATTTTTGGGAATAAAAAAAGCCTTTCCCGAAATGAGAAAGGCTTACAATTTGGCATAAAGCAGCATCTCTCACGGTGGCGAGCTAATAATAATGCTGATAATAATAGTGTTGTTATATGATTTCATTTTGTTCTTTTTAGTTTAATGTCAATAAAAAAAGCCTCCTGATTTCTCGGGAGGCTTTCAAATATATCTTTTAGATTATATCAAAATTATTCCTCCCCAATATGTGAAATCACATCCGCAATAATAATAGAAGAAATAATAATTGAATTGTACATTTTTTTCTGTTTTCAGGTGCAAATTTAAGTGTTTTTTTTTGATTTGCAAATTTTTTATACCTTTTTTGAAAGTCGTTAAAATTCTGAAGTCAGATATAGGTGTGGGTGAGGTTGGGCAAAATAAAATGTGCTGTTTTGTGTAGGCTTATGGTTGGGGAAACACCTCTTTTAATTTTGCGAAGCGTTGGCATTTTGTCTGTCGGTTTGTTGTCGGTTGTGTCTTCTTTTAGGGTTGCACCTAACGTTTTCGGGCTTTGCGTTCGGGCGGGTTATCGGAGTACAAAACTGTCAACCAGCACTGAACTTAAATAGAAGCACAAAGCTCCAAGTTTGCACGTCACCCCGCCTGACGCAAAACCCGTGTGCTCGTTGCACAACCACCCAAATGTACACATTTTCATGTTTAAAATGGATTTTTAGGCGTCAAAAAGGCTGTTTAACTTAGCTTATGCAAGGAAAAAAACGCTACTCCGAAAAATTATTTGTCCATTTTCAATTAAGCGACCGAGTTCCGGAAGATAATTTTTATCGGCAGTTGGATAATGCATTAGATTTAAAATTTTTATATCAAGCAACAGCCTCTTTTTATGGCGATGAAGGACAGCAAAGTATAGATCCAGTTGTATTTTTTAAATTAATGATGGTCGGTTATTTTGAAAACCTTTCCAGTGACAGAAGAATAATTACAACTGCCTCCATGCGATTGGATATTTTGTATTTTATTGGTTACGATATCGATGAACAGTTGCCATGGCATAGCACTTTAAGCAGAACACGGCAATTGTATGGAGAGGACATATTTTTACAATTATTTCAAAAAGTATTGTCACTTTGTGTGCAGCAAGGCATGGTTAGGGGTAAGCGCCAAGCAATTGATTCTGCATTTATAAAAGCAAATGCAAGTTTAGATTCATTGTTAGAAAAAGAAATTGTTGATGATGCAGCAGATTACATTGAATCATTAGAGACTGAATTTGATTACAAACAAAAAAATGAAACTGACGAAAAATCGGATAATAAAAATCAAAAGGTAAAAGCATCAACAAAAAATGGGTAGATAAACATCATGCCTGGAAAGAAAAGGAATATAAAGACCAACGGGTAATATAAACACGACCCGGACAAACAAATAAAATTGATAATCGCGATGAACACGGTAATATCATCCGCTCGAAGTTTTTATCTAATCATACCCATTACAGTCCAACAGACCCTGATGCACGTATATCGGTAAAGCCCGGAAAGGCACGTCAGCTTAACTATTTTGGACAGTTGGCAGTGGATGATGCACACCATGTTATAACCGGCGCCATGGCCAATTTTGCAGATAAACGCGACAGCCAATGTTTACCAGCAATATTAGATCAAGCAATAAATAATTTAGCACAAAATGATATTACCATAGCAGAAATAGGTGCAGACTCCGCTTATAGCAGTGGCCCGGCTCTTGCTCATGTGGAACAAAATAATATTACGGCATACATTCCGAATTTTGGACAATACCGAAACACTAGAGAAGGATTTATTTACAATAAGGAACAGGATCAATATGAATGTCAACGTGGAAATAAAGCGATATTACCATTTAAAGGAATAAGAACCGACAGCAAAGGTTATGATAAAAAAACGTATCGCAGTAGTGAAACGGATTGCAAAAATTGTCCGCTAAGAAAAAGTTGTGCCGGAGAAAAAACAAAGTTTAAAAAACTTGATGACACAGTCGATAAACCATATTACGACCGGATGCATGAACGTATGCAAACCGAGTATGCAAAAACGATGGTGCGTATAAGGAGCAAAAAACAGTAGAACCTGTGCTAGGAACATTACTCAATTTTATGGGTATGCGTAGAGTGAACACGCGAGGCATAAATAAAGCAAATAAGCATGTGTTAATGGCATCCCTATGTTACAATCTGAAAAAATATTTAAAGTTTATTCGTTTAAATCCGGTTGTAAATAAAAATTACAAATTAGTATTAGGGGAACAACTACCAAATTATTTAAATCGTGGTTTTTACATCTATTTAAAGCCTGTTAGCGGCATATAAATTTTGCAAATTAATAGGATTGAAATAATCAAAGTTCGTTAAAATGCCCTAGAATCAATAGGTTAGAAAGAATTTAATCAAAAAATGCTAGAATTAAGAAGTTGTGCAACAGTAACCCGTGTTAGCGGTTCGTTGCTTTTTCTGTCTGCCTATGTCCAATATGAAAAGTACTAATGAAACCACCATTGTCGCAACCAAATGATAACCACTATTTATAAAAAATAACTTCCACGAATGTTTTCCCAAACTATTCAGCTCAAGTGAACTGGAACAAAAAACCAACCCAAACTGAAATTGCAGAATTTATTCCTGTTACAAATGGTGTCATTTCTGTTGCTCCTGGTATAAACTTCCAACCTGCTAAATAAAATGCAAGAACCCAAGCAAATAGAAATGTCCCTATGAATGTAAGTAACATTCCTTTCATCATTGATTTTTTGTCTGGTCGCATATTTGGGTCGTAACCCATTTCTTTCATCCAAGGTTTTGAAAAAATTGCAATGTACCAAATCATTTGTATTACAAAACAGACAAGCACAGCAACCAATATGGCTATTATATTAATTTTTAAAGGCATAGTTTTATTTGTTAAGTTGCTTGTTTATTACTTCTTCCATTCTGTTTAATGCAGAACCCCAGCCATTGTAAAAGCCCATTTTTTCTTGTGCTTTTGCATAGTCTTCAGTTTCGTGAATTACACTAAATTCAAAATTTGTTTTGTCGCCATCTGCTGAAAATGTAACGTGCAGTTCCACATTTTCAGTCATTGGTTTAAAGTCAGCACTTGTTACAATTTTTTGGTGTTCTACAATTTCTAAATAAGTTCCTTCTGAAACAAAGTCGCCACCGTTTGGCATTGGCATGGAAAACTTCCATTTTCCACCAACTTTAAAATTATGTTCGACTACATTTATTTTCATTCCTTGAGGTGCCCACCATTGTATGATTTGGTCAGCTTCTGTCCAAGCGTCCCAAACTAATTTTACTGGTGCATCGAAAGTTTTTTTAATCGTCAAGGTGCGATTTTTTGCGTTGTCTGTAATACTCATTTTTTTGTTTTTTTATTTTTTGTTTGTAATTTATTAATGTATTGTTCAAAGTTGTCAATTCGTTGTTCCCATTGTTTTTGATATTGCTCCAACCACATAAATGCTGGTATCAAACTTTGCGGTTGAATAGTGCAATAGCGTTCTCTACCTTTTTGTTCTATTTCCACCACACCACATTCCGTCAAATGTTTTATATGTTGTGAAACTGCCGGTCGGCTTATTTGAAATTTTTCGGCAATAGCATTTAGTGTCATAGGTTCTTTGGAAAGAAGGTCTATGATTTGTCGCCTGTTAGGGTCGGCAATTGCTTGAAAAATGTCTCGTCTTAAATCAGTCGCCATATTATGTAAGTGTTCGCTTACGCAAAAGTATATGTAAGTATTTGATTACGCAAATATTTTGTCAATTATTTTTTGTCTGCGTAAAAATGTCCTGGTGAAATTGTCTGTTTGGGTGTCGCACTGCAATGACCGCTAACGTTTTGCGGCTTTGCGAAGGTGGGGAAATCGAAGTACAAATGCTCAAATTAGTACAAAGGTTAAATAGAATTCCTAATGTTCAAATTTGCACTGAAGCCCCACTTTTGCAAAACCGCTGTGCTCGTTGCACAACCACCCAAATGTACACATTTTCATGTTTAAAATGGATTTTTAGGCGTCAAAAAGGCTGTTTAACTTAGCTTATGCAAGGAAAAAAACGCTACTCCGAAAAATTATTTGTCCATTTTCAATTAAACGACCGAGTTCGGAAGATAATTTTATCGGCAGTTGGATAATGCATTAGATTTAAAATTTTTTATATCAAGCAACAGCCTCTTTTTATGGCGATGAAGGACAGCAAAGTATAGATCCAGTTGTATTTTTAAATTAATGATGGTCGGTTATTTTGAAAACCTTTCCAGTGACAGAAGAATAATTACAACTGCCTCCATGCGATTGGATATTTTGTATTTTATTGGTTACGATATCGATGAACAGTTGCCATGGCATAGCACTTTAAGCAGAACACGGCAATTGTATGGAGAGGACATATTTTTACAATTATTTCAAAAAGTATTGTCACTTTGTGTGCAGCAAGGCATGGTTAGGGGTAAGCGCCAAGCAATTGATTCTGCATTTATAAAAGCAAATGCAAGTTTAGATTCATTGTTAGAAAAAGAAATTGTTGATGATGCAGCAGATTACATTGAATCATTAGAGACTGAATTTGATTACAAACAAAAAAATGAAACTGACGAAAAATCGGATAATAAAAATCAAAAGGTAAAAGCATCAACAAAAAAATGGGTAGATAAACATCATGCCTGGAAAGAAAAGGAATATAAAGACCAACCGGGTAATATAAACACGACCGGACAAACAAATAAAATTGATAATCGCGATGAACACGGTAATATCATCCGCTCGAAGTTTTTATCTAATCATACCCATTACAGTCCAACAGACCCTGATGCACGTATATCGGTAAAGCCCGGAAAGGCACGTCAGCTTAACTATTTTGGACAGTTGGCAGTGGATGATGCACACCATGTTATAACCGGCGCCATGGCCAATTTTGCAGATAAACGCGACAGCCAATGTTTACCAGCAATATTAGATCAAGCAATAAATAATTTAGCACAAAATGATATTACCATAGCAGAAATAGGTGCAGACTCCGCTTATAGCAGTGGCCCGGCTCTTGCTCATGTGGAACAAAATAATATTACGGCATACATTCCGAATTTTGGACAATACCGAAACACTAGAGAAGGATTTATTTACAATAAGGAACAGGATCAATATGAATGTCAACGTGGAAATAAAGCGATATTACCATTTAAAGGAATAAGAACCGACAGCAAAGGTTATGATAAAAAAACGTATCGCAGTAGTGAAACGGATTGCAAAAATTGTCCGCTAAGAAAAAGTTGTGCCGGAGAAAAAACAAAGTTTAAAAAACTTGATGACACAGTCGATAAACCATATTACGACCGGATGCATGAACGTATGCAAACCGAGTATGCAAAAACGATGGTGCGTATAAGGAGCAAAACAGTAGAACCTGTGCTAGGAACATTACTCAATTTTATGGGTATGCGTAGAGTGAACACGCGAGGCATAAATAAAGCAAATAAGCATGTGTTAATGGCATCCCTATGTTACAATCTGAAAAAATATTTAAAGTTTATTCGTTTAAATCCGGTTGTAAATAAAAATTACAAATTAGTATTAGGGGAACAACTACCAAATTATTTAAATCGTGGTTTTTACATCTATTTAAAGCCTGTTAGCGGCATATAAATTTTGCAAATTAATAGGATTGAAATAATCAAAGTTCGTTAAAATGCCCTAGAATCAATAGGTTAGAAAGAATTTAATCAAAAAATGCTAGAATTAAGAAGTTGTGCAACAGTAACCGCTGTTATCGGCTGTTTTTTTCTCGTTATTTTGCTTTGAGTTCTTTCGTTACCTGTTTTATAAATTTGTCTTTGTCCTTTTTGGCTTCTTTAATTGTGGCTTTGATGTCTGCTGGCATAGGTAAATATTTGTCAGACCAAATGTAAACTTCCATAATGATAGGTAATAAGTCAATTCCTTTTGTTGTCAGTTTGTATAAAATTTTTGCTTTACTGTCGGGGTGTGCAGATTTTTCAATTATACCATTTTCTTCAAGTCCTTTCAGTCTTGTTGCTAAAATATTTGTTGCAATTCCTTCAGCTGATTTTAAAAAGTCGTTATAGGTACACTTATTACCGAACATTAGGTCTCTAATAATGAGTAACGACCACTTGTCGCCAAATACGTCAAGCGATTGACTCAAAGGACAGTCTGACCTTTTTTTACCTGTTTCCATAAAATAATTCTAAAATATTTTTAAAAATAACTTGCATTTTGAAAGTTGTTTGTATATTTGCACTTGCAATTTGCAAGCAAAAATACAATTTTAAATTTAAAACAAATAAAAATGAGCAAGAATATTTTAGTTACAGGTGCAAGTTCGGGCTTTGGATTACTTATCGCAAACGAGCTTCACACAAAGGGTTTCAATGTAATCGGTACAAGTCGAAATCCTGAAAAAATAAAGTCAACAGTCCCTTTCAAAATGATTTCATTAGACCTAGATTCAGACAACTCAATAACCACTTTGCCTGATAGACTTTTTAAAGAAATCGATAAGTTGGATGTTCTAATCAACAATGCAGGCTTCTTAGTTACAGGTATAGCAGAAGAAATTCCTATAGAATTAGGTAGAAAACAATTTGAAACTAATTTTTGGGGAACTATCAAAGTTACAAATGCAATTTTGCCCTCTTTTAGAAAGCAAAAATTTGGTAAAATAATAACAGTTGGTTCAATTACTGGGCTTGTTGCATTTCCGAATACATCTTACTATGCCTCCTCCAAACACGCCTTGGAAGGATACTTTAAAGCATTGCGCTATGAATTAGCTGAATTTAATATTCGTGTGGCAATGATTGAACCTGGCTCTTTCAAGACAAATATTATGGAAAATTCATCCACAACATTAAATCGAATAGAAGATTACAATAGACTAAGGGCTAAAAGCGAAAAATATGCTGATTTAATAGTTGAACAAGGTGAAAATCCTGTAATGGTTGCATCAAAAGTGCTGAAAGTAGTTGAAACAGATAAACCTAAATTTAGAAATTTGGTAGGTAAAGGGTTATCCGTTTTAATCACGTTACAACATTTTGCCTATGGCTTTTTAGAAAAAACAGTACTTAAACAATTAAACAACGCTTAAAAATAAATAAAATGAAAGCATTCATAGCAAAAAGCTACGGCAAAAAAGAAAAATTGCATCTAACTGAAATTGCAGAACCTGCAATAAACTCAAATGATGTATTAGTTGAAGTAAATTCTGCAGGTGTCAATGTAATTGATTTACTTATACGAAATGGTGATTTTAAACTTTTCTTACCAATGAAACCACCTTTTCAATTAGGTCGTGATGTGGCAGGTGTTGTGACAAAAGTGGGTTCAAAAGTTAGTAAGTTCAAAGTGGGCGATGAAGTATACTCTAGTTCAGGAAATCACAAACTAGGAACGTATGCTCAATATATTTCCATTGATGAAAATGAAGTTGCATTAAAACCCAAAAATCTCACAATGGAAGAAGCAAGCTCAATTCCATTAGTTGGATTAACTTCTTGGCAAGCATTGGTAGAAATTGCAAATGTTCAAAAAGGGCAAAAAGTTTTCGTTCAAGCTGGTTCTGGTGGTGTTGGTACATTTGCCATTCAATTAGCAAAACATTTAGGAGCAACTGTTGCTACTACAACAAGTTCACGCAATTTTGATTTGGTAAAAAGTTTAGGTGCAGATATTGTAATTGATTACAAGACACAAGACTTTGAAACTATATTGAAAGATTATGATTTGGTTTTGCATAGCAATAAGGATACAAAAGTTTTGGAAAAGTCATTACGAATTCTGAAATCAGGTGGTCAAGTTATTTCGCTAACGGGTCCACCAACACCTGAATTTGCAGAACAAATTGGTTTAGCTTGGCATTTGAAATTTGTGACAAAGCTTTTAAGTTTAGGTATAAAAAAGAAAGCAAAAAAATTAAATGCAAAATTTACTTTTCTGTTTATGAGAGCAGAAGGCAAACAACTAAGTCAAATTACAAAACTTATTGAGGCTGGTGTTATAAAACCTGTGATAGATAAAGTCTTTCCGTTTGAACAAACTAATGATGCTTTGTCCTACGTAGAAACAGGTCGGTCAAAAGGGAAAGTCGTTATCAAACTCAAGTAGTTTGTCTGTCTGTGTAGGGTTTCGGTAAAATAGCCGATAACAATATATTTACGAATATAACCAACTTCCATCAATTAACTAAAAACTTCTAACGCATTGCTTATCAATACCAAAACTTGCGCATTTTTGGATATACTTCAATTTGCAAGTTGCGCTAAGCCTTTTTTTTGGTTGCGTTGAGTTGCTTTTTAATTTGTTGAGCAAGGTGCTAACGATTTTAATGATATTCCGGATATTCATGGATGGGCGGATACAATTCGCCCCTACATTTTAATTCTTTCGTTCATCGCGCTCGGATGGTTAATTTTTAATCGACCTATAACGTAAGAAAATGTTGAATGTGTAGGGGCGAATTGCATCCGCCCCTACATTCAACATTTTCGAATTCGGAGCTGCACTGCGGCGGACGAGCCAAGATTCATATTTATTTTTCATATTTTCAATTAGAAGAAAAATCACATTTCATGCTCAGAATCGCGTTAGGGATAGCAGTGGAAAGCCCGCAGGAATGAGGCACGAATGACGAGGACTTGGAACGGATAGCCCGGCCAACGCCCAAAAAAGCGCTTTTTGCAAATTCCATTTCCCGTTCTATCTTTGCACATGGAAAATCTCTCAACCAAGTTTTTAGGTGAAAGTCTCACCTTCGATGATCTCCTTGTAGTTCCAGCTTATTCTGAAGTATTACCACGCGAAGTTGACATATCGACGCGGCTCACACGCAATTTGCGTATTAATGTGCCTATTATTTCCGCTGCAATGGATACTGTGACTGAGTATAAGATGGCAGTTGCCATGGCCAGAGAGGGTGGTATTGGAATCATTCACAAAAACATGAGCATTGAGAAGCAAGCAGACCAGGTAAGACGGGTGAAAAGGAGTGATAGCGGACTGATTATCGACCCTGTTACCCTGTCACAAAATGCGATAATTCGTGATGCGCTTGCTATGATGAAAGAGTTCAAAATTGGAGGCATTCCGGTGATTGATGAAAATAAGAAGCTGGTTGGGATTTTAACCAATCGCGATTTGCGTTTTGAAACGAATATGCAACGCCCGATTGCTGAGGTGATGACGACCACAAATTTGATTACAGCGCCTGAAGGCACTACGCTGCAGCAGGCTGAAAATATCCTCAAAAACTATCGTATCGAAAAGCTGCCGGTTGTTGATGGAGATGGCATTTTGAAGGGATTAATTACGTATAAAGACATATTGAAACTGGCGAGTCACCCACGCGCATGTAAAGATAAATATGGTCGCTTGCTGGTTGGCGCTGCAGTTGGTGTTACACATGATACTATTCAGCGCATTGAGGCATTAAGAGCTGTGGGCACCGACCTGGTTATTATTGATACTGCTCATGGTCACTCGAAAGGGGTGATTGATATGGTGAAAACCGTAAAATCGAAATTTCCGGATTTGGAGGTGGTTGCGGGCAACGTTGCTACAGGAGCCGGTGCAAAAGCGCTTGCTGATGCCGGTGTTGACGGTGTTAAGGTTGGAGTTGGTCCCGGAAGTATTTGCACCACGCGCGTTGTTGCGGGTGTTGGTGTTGCACAAATCAGCGCAATTAACGATGCGGCCAATGCATTAAAAGGCACAGGAGTTCCTGTAATTGGCGATGGTGGAATTCGATATACAGGTGATATAGTGAAAGCAATTGTTGCCGGTGCCGATACCATTATGGCCGGTAGTTTATTAGCGGGAACGGAAGAAAGTCCGGGTGAAACCATAATTTACGAAGGCCGAAAATTTAAATCATATCGCGGAATGGGCAGTGTGGAAGCCATGGAAATGGGTTCAAAAGACAGGTATTTTCAGGATGTGGAAGATGATATTAAAAAACTGGTTCCTGAAGGTATTGTTGGTCGCGTGCCGTTTAAAGGCACATTAGAGGAAGTGATGGTTCAATACATTGGTGGTTTAAGAGCCGGAATGGGATATGCGGGCGCGAAAGATGTTGCATCATTACATAACGCTCAATTTGTAAAAATAACAGCAAGTGGTATCCGCGAATCGCATCCACATGATGTTGTGATTACGAAGGAAGCGCCGAATTATAGTAGGTAGGATTGAAATAATTATTTTGTCCTACGCTTATTAATTTTTATAAAATTTATAAGTATTTAAAATTTGACCATATTCGTTCGTTGCTATTGATATGTATAAACCAGCAGCAAGGTGATTCAAATTTATAGAATAGTTGTTGCTTAATAATTCATGCGACAGAACTCTACCGGTTAAATCAAGTACATCAATAAATATTTTGCCGTAATATAGTTCAACTTCGTTATTATAAATTAAAATATTATTTGATAAATACGGATCGTGCAAATTTAAATTTTCACTAGTGCTATCTGTTTTAAGCCAGCACGTAATAACATTGGGTGTCGTAAAATATTTTGTTGATGATATTATTGAACTCCCGCAAGCATTTATAGTTTTCAACTTTACGCCGAAGGTGTGATTTTTTAAAAAATCTCCATACTTGCTATAATAAATACCATCTGACAAATATGTATCACCTGTTGTCCACGTTAAGCCAGCGTTTTCACTCCAATAAATAGATTCCGATCTTGTTGTTTGTGGAATTCTGGCAAAAAAATAACATGAGGAAGGCGCACTTTGAACAGTTGATATAACACCTGTTGGTAATATTGGATTACCTGCGATGTAAATTGAGTAAGTATGTGTCTCAACGTATCCATTTTCAAAATTAGCAGCAACCGTTATATCATAATAATTATTGGGGGTAACAAACGGTTTTAATGTAATCCATCTTGCAGAAGGCAGATTATCATCATTAGGCCCAAAATCAAATGCTGTGGATGTCCAAGTATAATTAACATCCGGATAATATGCGCATGAAATATTTTCACCTGTTGAATTAATACAAAACTCAGAAGGTGTTTGAATAAATGGAACCGCTTCAGTACCCGATTGTTTATATACCCGAATATAATCAACATACATATTTTTGGGTAATGCCGAATCATCTACATAATCCTCATTAATATCGCATGTTAATGGCGATTGCATACTTAATCGAATATGCATAGGTTTGTCAACCGGATCAAATGGCATATCTTCACTATTTAAGCCTGAAACCTCAATTGTTCTAATTAAACTGTTATTTAAATAAAACTTAATAATATTTTGATGCCATTCGCAACCAATATTCACCCATTGATAGTCCAAATTGTAAGGTTCAATAAACAATTGTTTATATAGGTGAATCTTTTGAGATTCTCCAGCTGCAATTTCAGGCGTTCCATAGTCCCAGTGATAATTGGATTTTAAAACATTTTTGTGGCCGCTATAGGTTTCCCAAATATCAATTTCTCTATATTCGGCATCTCCACCACCTGCAACAAATAACCAAAAAGCAGAGCCTGCGCCTTTGGAAAAAGGTAAGTTTTTGACTCTAATTTCAATATAAGAATCAGGGTAAAATTTAAACTCCTTAAAGCTATCGTCGTCTGTTGAAAATGTTTTGATTTCAGCACCAGAATGTGCGCAACCTGCATAATCATCACTACTTAGTGTCAATTTTAAAGAACCGTCTGCTTCAGTTACGTTATTAGGATTAAAAACTATGCCATGAAGGCAATTGTGATATGCATCATCAGTATTGGTGCTTTTATTCCAATATTCAGGATTAACTTCATTGTCATTAAATTCATCATTAAAGATTAATTGCCATCCCGGTTTATAAATTGGTGATGGCGGAGAATTATAACCGACTTGCTTATAACTTGAATACCAAACATCACAAAGGTGTTGGGACTTTAAACATGTGCTTAATGCCAGTAAAAATAAAAAAATTGTTGTTTTCATAAGCGCGCCATTTATTTAATGATGCCTATTAATAATAAAAATATAAAATTATAATGAAAAGATATAATTTGACAAAAACCTTTCCAACAGATGGAGATTTTAAACGTAAAGTATTATTATTTTAATTCAGGGATATCATTCATCTCAATTATCTGATAATCAGGGTTTTCACGTATGGTTTCAGGTAGGTTATTGCTTCCAGCAAAGTAAATTTTATATCCTAGTTTTTGAATTTCCTTTAATGATTCAATATCCGGTATTGTATTATAAACAATAAAATCGGTATAAAACATGGCCTCAATTGGACGGGGATAGTTAAACAGAATTGCTTTACCATGATTGGTTTCGCCCAGTTTTTTTAAATCTTCTACCCATTCGGTAGAAGTTGTGTTTGGGTTTAACATTTTGGTTCGTTCTACACAATATCTAAAGGGAAGTAAAATTAGCAAGGCCAAAATAATGATTGCAAAAACTCTTTTAATTCCACTAAATTTTAATTCATTTATTTTATCATAAAACAATCCTGTAATAATAAATAGAGCCGGAGCAGTAAATAAAATGTAACCCTGCATTTTGGTTTCGGCAATTGTAAAAAAGATTATAGGTATAAATACCCAAATTAATAATGCATATTGCTTATTCAAAAACTTACCTTTTAGGGTTTGTATGGTAAACCATATTAGCGGTAAATAAATTAAATCGCCATAACTTATTCTTAGCCTTTCTAAAAAAAACCATCTGGCCTCCGCTCGACCTTCAAGTGCTTCAGTTAAATGCAAATTATTATAATATTGCTCCCATGCTGTTTCAAGTGGAAAGGCCTTGGCGCTATAAATTTGCCAGGGTAGTGCTACAACAACTAAGACGAATACCAGCAATGCCAATTGTATAAAAATTTGTTTTTTTGAAAATTTGCCACTATCGTAAACAAGAATAAACCAAATTGGCAGTACTATTAATGCCGGTAACCACTTGGTTAAAATAGCAAACCCAATTGCAACTCCGACTAAAATGTTATAAGCCTTTTTTTCTGTGTTAATAAATTTAATACAAAAAAATACCGCCAGCTGTATAAAAAACAAAAAGAATATGTCATAATTATCGGTTGCAACTCTGCCCCCTGTTAATTCAATTATTAAACCATTCATTGAATACAGCAATGCGCTAATGAATGCCACACGTTTGTTAAAAAAGAAATTACCGATATAATAAACTAATAATATACCAAGTGTTGTTAATAAAATGCCGGGTATTCGGACTGCAAATTCATTTATTCCAAACACTTGCAAACTTGCACTTATAAACCATAGTGGCATTGGTTGTTTATGAACCCAATAATGGTTGCTGTACCATTCTTTGTAATCGTAAGGCAATACAGGATCTTCGTATAGTGTTGGTGTCAACGGATGGGAAATCATGTTTTTTGCCACAAGTGCATGATAACGCTCGTCCCAGGGGTGTAAATAATTATCTGAAGACACATATACCCTTAAAATAAAACCTGCTATTATTACGAGTAATAAAGCAGGTTTTATTTTAGATTTTGTAAAACAATACATTGCGATTCCATACATCGCCAATGTTGTTATAAAAATTATTAATCCGGTTACATGTGCCGTCATTTATGATAAATCATTCACGATATTTAAATTAATTTTATTGCACCAACACCAAATACCCCCAGGCCGGAATAGTAACTTTTTTACCCGTTTTTATTTTTTGTTTTTTTCCGGTGAAGTAGTTTTTATATTTTCCGCCATCGGTTGAAAATACGGCATCGTGTGCGTCGGAAGATAAATTTAGTATAACCATTACTTTATTATCTCCAAGCGTGCGGGTGTAACAATAAATTTTATCGTGTTGTGTAGCAACTCTTGTATATGCACCACCATAGGAGCCATTCCATAAAGCAGGGTTATCTTCTTTTAATTGAATAAGTGTTGTATAAAACTGCGTGTAATTTTTATTGTCGACCCAGGTTATTGAATCTTTATCGAAAAATTTTAATCGGCGATCCAATGCAACTTCCTGACCTGAATACATTAATAACATGCCCGGCATTGTAGCAGCCATAACAGCAAAGGTTTGAGCCCCATTTCCCATTCTTTCGAATTCAGTTCCGTTCCAGCTGTTTTCATCATGATTGCTGGTAAAGTTCATGAAGTAACTATCTGCTGTATAGTTTTTCAAATCTTTCTGAATTGCCACATCCATGGTATCGGCTGTCATTGTGCCTTTTGCAATTTCATTCATGACATGATGCTTATTCCAGGCATAGGTCATATTAAATCCATCAGTATGTAATTGCGGGCCTTCTGCTTCGGCTAAAAGGAAAATGTCCGGTTTTATTTTCCTTAATTCGGTTAATGCTTCTTTCCAGAAATCATCAGGAACCATCATTGCAACATCACATCTAAAACCATCAACATCAGCTTCGGTTATCCAATATTTCATGTCTTCAATCATGGCCGCGCGCATGGCTTTGTTATCATAATTTAAATCTGCAACATCACTCCAGTCGGCCACGGGAGGAATTACTTTACCGGATTTATCTGTCGTATAAAAATCAGGATGTTTTTTCATCCACACATGATCCCAGCTCGTGTGATTGGCAACCCAGTCGAGAATAACATGCATATCGCGTTTATGTGCTTCATCAACTAATTTTTTAAAATCTTTCAGCGACCCAAATTCAGGATTGGTTGCCGTGTAATCAGCAATAGAATAATAACTGCCTAAACTACCTTTTCGGTTTAATTCGCCAATAGGTTGTATCGGCATCATCCATAAAATACCAACACCCATTTTTTCGAGTCTCGGCAAATGTGTAGCAAATGCATCAAATGTGCCTTCCGGCGTGTATTGACGGATATTTACTTCGTAAATGGTTTTGTCTTTACTCCATTCAGGTGCCTGCGCAAAAATGAACTGAAGCTGTATGATTGTTAATGTTAGGACGATAATTTTTTTCATAAAAATGAGCTGATTTAATTTCCAAAAGTAATTATTTCAAATGAATATGGTTGTACGGTAACCTGCAACGTTGTGGTATTCATTTTTGTAGCGCTGCCAAAATTTGTATGATAAGGTTTGTCGGTTTCAATATTTGTTAAGGGCATAACAACGGCACCTGCACTTTTGTTGAATAATACATAAACCACATCATCAAAATATGTGCGTTTGTAAATGTATAACGTAGGGCTCACCTGCAACACTTGAAAATCGCCGTATAACAATGCCATATGGCTGCTGCGCAAATGGGTAAGTGTGGTTACGGTGTTTTTTACATCGAGTTGATACTTGTTCAGGTTATCAAATTCCATCATTCTGCGATTATCCGGGTCGTTTGCTCCGGGCATTCCAATTTCATCACCATAATATATTATCGGAATTCCGGGAATTGTCATGTTAAACGCATGCAACATTTTCAATTTAGCATATCCTATTGTATCGGTAACTTCTATCTTGCGGTTCCATCCGGCTTCCTTGTCGTTTTCATCCCATTTTAAATCGCCGCTGGCATAAGAAATAAATCGCGCCATGTCGTGATTGCCTGTTATGTTACCCATTACGTGATGACAACCAAATGCATTAAATGTTTCATTTAAACTGGCATTTAACCGATCAAAGCCTACATCATTGTTTGCAAAAACACTTCTTGCGTCAAAATATAAAGCAAAATCAAATTGTGCATTTAATAAACCTGTTCCTAAATACGAACCAATTAATTCGCGTGAACCAAATGTTTCTCCAATCTGATAAATATTTCTGTTTTGTGGAATTTCAATTTCAGTTTTTATTTTATAAGTCAATAATCTCCAAAATTCTGTTTCAATATGTTTTGTTGCATCATGTCGGAAACCATCTAAATTAAATTCATTTAACCAAAACATTGCACTGTCGGCACAGGCCTCCGCAACTTCCGGTTTACTGTGATCAAAACTTGGCATATACGGTTCGAACCATGTTGTTAAACGATATTCATCCCATAAACGCAGGTTTTTTCTTCCGTCGGGTAAGTCAAGTTGTGAAAACCATTCCGGATGCGATTTCCAGACAGGATGTTCGGCATGAATATGATTTGCAACATAATCCAGGTACACACTCATATCATTTTTATGTACATCTGTTACCAGCCCTTTAAATTGCTGATTTGAACCAAATCTGGTATCTACCTGACTTAATGAAATTGGCCAATAACCATGATATCCGCTAAACCAGCGATGTGGCTCCGGAAATTCCTGATAGGCGCCATACGGATTTTGAAAAACGGGTGAAATCCAAAGTGAATTAATGCCCAAATTTTTAAAATAGCCGTCATCAATTTTCTGTTGTATGCCAGCTAAATCGCCTCCATAATAATTTGCCTGTGGCAGCAATCTTTCATCCTGCACAGGCGCATCGTTTTTGGTATCACCGTTTTTAAATCGGTCTACCATCATAAAATACATAATTGTGCGTTGGAAGTCATCTTTTTCTAGCAACTTCGGATCGGTAACTACATTACCATATTCCAATGGAATTAATAAATCGTTAGTTTCTTTTCCGTTTACAACGGCATAGGCACGAATATAGGAGCGTTTTATTTCAATTCCTTCATCAGGGACAATCGTATATAATTCTTCTTTTTTTAATTCTTCATTATATCCGGCAGTGACAAATATTATTTTGTTATTCCAAAATACAAATAATTCATCAAATAAATTATCTGCTCCAATACCAAATTCTACTTTCGTGTTGTAACTACTTTTTGTATATAATGGGGCAGATTTTCCTCCCGGCTCGCCGGCCACTATCAGTGAATTAAATCCGCCAATGCCATTATCTATTTTTTGAGGATTATTCGGGTCCAGAAACCAGGCTCCATCAGCTACTATCTGATATTGATATCTTCCCGGAGATAAAATAAGATCTGTTGTCCAGACACCCTTTTTAAGCTCCATATAAATAACATCCGGGTTCCATCCTGTGAGGTCGCCGACAATGGAAACTTTTTGATATGTTTTGCCTTTGGGGTCAAATGCGAAGGTTACTTTTTCTTTTTTTGATTTGCGTAATAATATATCATATCTTCCGGAATCGGTTTCGATGGTGAGCAGACTTAATACCGGAATTTTATTTACTGGAATGAGTTGCAAAGTTTTTTTATCTGCACTCAAATTAAATTTAAATGCCGGGTCAGCTACAATTGTTTTAATTGCATTTACCTGAACAAAATAATCCTGTAATTGAATTGTGGTGGTATCTAATTCGAGTTGTACCGGTTCTGCCAATCCAAAAATTTCATTTTGAGCATTGACAGAATGAATGTTAAAAGTTATAAAACAAAATAGTAAAAGGAAAATGTTAGTTCGTCTTTTCAACTTACCTAAAACAATTCCGGAAGTGTGATTATTGAATATCTTATTATTAGTCATTGTTTATGATTATATATATACCTGTGTATTCCATCTTTTATCAACGGAACATTAAAGTTAATAAGGTATCCTAAATTTTTACCTGTTAATTTGAGTTGAGTAAGTATTTGTGCCTGGTATTCCCCCAAAACCGGCGGCTGTAGCTGCATCCGAATCTTCCGTGGTGATAATTTAATTTTCCAACAATTAAATTTAAGCGTTAAAAAAATTTAAGACGCCGAGAGAAAATATTAAACCATATTAGGTCAAAAATTTTTTTAAAAACAAAATTTTATTCTTTGTAGTATTTGAGGTGTTAACCGCTTAGCTATTCAATTTAATTATGTAAAAGCCGCTTATCCATTGAAAAATAAATAAGTTGGGTGATGATTAAGTGTTGAAATATTTCTTTTTCAACACAGCAGGAATAATTATTTAATTTATGAGCTGAAACGCTAAGACGCAACGGCCTCAAAGATTCACGAAGTATTTTAAAGGTGTTTTTGTATGAGTGCAAATTTATTAAAATATAAATTACACATTACAATCTTTGTGCAACTTTGAGGCCTTTGTGCCTTCGTGGTAAATTAAATAAATGATATTTATAATCCGAATTTGATATTAAAGAAAAATGGGATGATACAACTTTATTAATGAATTCTACTCCTCCAAATACAACCAGTTAAACATATCAAAAAATTCGTTGCGCCAAAAGGATTCGGAGTGGGTGCCGTTGCTTTGGATGGTGGAACGCATTTTTATGTTTGGATTTTTTTGGTTGAGTAACAATTGCATCATTTTTTGCATATCGGTTACCATTACGAAATCACCACCTTCCATGGCGCCTGCTAAAAAATATAATTTAATAGGATAAGTCACAGTAGATTTTTCTGCGTAAAGAAAATTCTCTTTATTGGTCCAGAATGCAGGTGAAAATAATCCGGCCATAGAAAATATTGAATCATACTTTATTATCATATACAAACCTTCAACAGCACCCATGCTGCTTCCGGCAACACCTGTATATTCGCGGCCCGGCAAGGTTCGGTAAATACTATCGATAGCCGGTTTTAGGGTATTTACTACAAAAGCCGCAAAATCGTCACCTTTACCGTTAAGTATGTAGTCTTTAATCGGAAATGGAGAATATTCTTCCAAACGCAAATCACCCGCATTATCAACACCAACAATAATGGCATTTTTTAAACCAAGATTACATAATGAATCCATTGCTTCATCTACACCCCATTCTCCATTATTTGATTCACTTGCATCAAATAAATTTTGCCCGTCGAGCATATATAATACCGGATAACTGTTATTTGTATTATCATAATCACAGGGCAGTAAAACTCGAATTTGTTTGTCGCGTTTTAGCTGTGGTGAATAAACATTAAATTTGATAACATTTTTATTTGGCGCAATTATTTTGGGTGGAATTACATGCGAAAAGCTCGCTATCGTTTCATTTAATACAATACCCGGTTTATAAAAATACGACCTGTTTTCTTTTTTCGAACCATCTGCATTTACTTCCTCTTTTTCCCAGGTGCCACAGGTAAATTTAAATTCAACAGAGCTTGTATTTGCATCAATTGGAATGGTAACGGTTAATTTATTTTCTTTCCACTTTAAACGATAGTCTGCATTACCAGGATTCCAGTTGTTAAAATTTCCTGCGACAAACATTTTATCTGTTATCGAATCGGGAAATGTAGATGCATTTGCAACTACAATAGTAATTTGAGATCTTGTTTTGTCGACTAACAAAAAACAAAAAGCAAACAGCAATAAGATTTTTAAAATACATTTCATATTACAACAAACTTAAACGCAGTAAATATATTGTTAGTATGCACAGCACAAATATAGACACCTCGATCAAGCCCTGAACAATCAATTGTTTGTGAAGTGTTACCCTCCAAAACCGGTTTTCCCTGCAAATCAGTAATTTGATATTCAGCATTTATTATGTTTTGTAAATAAATTATTTGTTGTTGTGCATTATATAAATATTGCAAAGTATTGGTTGTTGCTGATACTGTTAACGGAACTACATCTTCAAACAACCATAAAAAACCATCGTCATATTCACGCTTCCAAAACCATTCACTGTGTGCGCCATCAGCTCTTATTACGGTGAGTATTTCATCAGATGTAAATCCGGCATCAAGTAATGTTGCGGTAACAGTATTTATATCCGGAACCATATCTACATCTTCTGTTGCACCAGCAGTAAAATATAATTTTAATGGGAGTGTTTTTTCATAATTTTCAGTGAAAATATTTACTGAATCATCAAACCAAAAACTAGGCGAAAAAATTAATGCTTTTGAAAATACGGTATCAAATTCCAATGCGGTGTAATAGGCAATTAATCCGCCCAAACTACTACCACCAATTGCAGTAAACATTCTATCGCTTAGTGTTCGGTAATTTGCATCGATATACGGCTTTAATGTATTTACAAGAAATTGTGCATACTTGTCGCCATCCCCTCCACCATAAGTCGGATTATTCCACGCACTGTATTCATCAATTCTATCTATTTCACCATTTGCAATAGCAACAACTATTGCTGATGTATGTCCGTTCGAAATAATATTTTGCATACTGCCATCTACATCCCACTCTCCTGCAAAACTGCTTGCATAATCAAACACATTCTGACCATCTTGCATATAAACAACAGGATAATAATTTGTTGATGTAAAATAATCGGGCGGTAAATAAATCCATATTCTTCTACTTCGATTTAATTCCGGTATTTCAAAATTATAATCGAGTTGAATTACATTACCATTTATGGTATGTGTTCCGGTTTGATCTTCCCAATTGGCAACAGTAAAAGTTAATTCACTGCCATCTGCAAAAACACCGGTTCTGTTTGGTAAAAAACTGCCATCTGCCATTGTTTCGCCTCTTGCCCAATCGCCTCTGGTGAATTTAAATTCAAAACTTTCGCCGTCAGCACCATCTAACGCAATAAAATAACTGCCATCAAAATCTTTTTGTAATTGGTATGCCGCATCACCAGGATTCCATGCATTAAAAGTACCTGCAATAAATACAGAATCCAATACCGGCATAAAATATTGTGGCACAGAAACTACCCTTATTGTAGTTTGTGCAATAAGTTTGTTGTTCAATTGAAAAAATATCATCAAAAACATCCAAAAAACACGCATCATCCTTGTTTTCCTTACCATATTTCCTTTAGCGTATACCATATTCACGTATTTTTGTCTACTTAACAAATATAGTCAGGTTATATGAAGAAGCTGTCGTTAATTACACTAACCCTCCTGGGTTTTTTTGCTTTTTCAACTAATACTGTAAAAAGTCAAACGCCCGATTTTATGCTTCAGGGCTGGAACTGGGATTATCCGTTTTTTTATGCCGGAATTGGCAATCAAATCGATTATTTAGCTGCTGAAGGCGAAAATTTGAAAAACGCTGGTTTCACTTATGTGTGGTTACCACCGCTGGCAAAGTCAATTTCTGGCTCAACCAGCATGGGTTATAATGTGCGTGATTATTATGATATCGGCGATTTCGGACCGGCAAGATGGGGCGACAGAGAAGGTTTTGAAAACATCAAAACCGTTTATAACTCGTTGGGAATCAACATGGTAGCAGATATGATTTTTAATCACCGCGACGGAGGTGCCTGGGAAGATAACGGCGCTGTTGAAGGTTGGATTGAAAACATGAACTACACCAAAGTTGCCGCCGGCGACCAACCTTTTCCAAGCGACCGCTATCAGTGTTATCTGCCAATTGGCGGTGCAACCGGAAACGGAGCCGGAACCTATTATTTTAAAATACGGTCTGCAAGCGAACATCCCAACTATTTTGACAAGCCTTATCAGGTGGTTTTTTGGACCAATACCGTTGCTGCCGATTACGTTACCGCTCCCACAACAGAGGCAGAACCCAATGGTGGTGGAGATTGTGGCGAATCGAACAACGTTATTCTGTTAGGAAAACGCAAAAATGCCACAATTGATAATGCAGGTTGTAAAACTGATGAATTCGCACTGACAATTTCGGCTGCCGATTTTAATGCAGCAGGCGATACCATCTGGTTTAAAATGGTGAACACCGGTGGTGGTGGCCTCGGCGATATGACTGACCACTATGTATATGGCTTGTGGAACGGCGCTTTGGGGGCAGATGTTCAATCTCAGATAAAATTTCAGACTGCTACCGATTTTACAAATTTGCCAAGCGGACAAGGCTCCATGAGTTATCTCAATTTTAAACCGAATGGCAATCCAACACAATTAGCAGGCGATCAGGATGCATTTTATTTTTATTATGATATCGACCAATATGTTCCTTCCACTAAAACTGTTTTATACGACTACACAAAATATTTATGGAGTGATGAAGATATAAGAGGTTTTCGTTTCGATGCGGTTAAACATTTTCCGGGATGGTTTATTGGTGATTTAATGGATGAATTGCATGATAGTGGCATGAACCCGGGGATGATTGTGGGTGAAAATTATGATTTTACACCTTCCGTATTAAAAGGCTGGTTAGATGATGTTATGTTCAACATGGATGATGATACCAAAGCCGCAATTAATGTTCGTGTGTTTGATTTTGCTTTGAGAAATAATTTAGAGCAAGCTTGTGATGCATTTGGATTCGATGTGCGCAATGTATTTAATTCAGGCATTGTAGATGGCGCAGGTGGAAGCGGATTTAATGTCGTAACATTTATAAATAATCATGATTTTCGTGATCCCGGTCAGCCAGTAGATAATGACCCGATTTTAGCTTATGCTTATATCTTAACCAATAATAAGCTTGGAATTCCATGTGTGTATTTTTCCGATTATTATAGTCCGCTTAATTTACGTTATCAAATTAACGGGTTAATGGAAGCACATCGTCGTTATATTTATGGTGCTACACAGGTTGATTATCTAAGTCGCTATAGTTCACCATATTTTGCAAATTATATTTCAGGCGGTGCAAATACTTCTTTAATATATCAAACCAGTTATGCTGAAAGTGGAAGAGAAGTTGTTGTTGCAATAAATTTTTCAGGTAACACATTAAAAGTTGATCAAACAATAAATACTGCAAATATCGCTGCAGGAGATACACTTACCGATATTTTTGCACAAACCATTTATCCATTCATAACTGTTCAGAATGACAACCAGATTTATCTGGAAATTCCACCGCGCAGTTTTGCCGTTTTTGTTGAAGGCGATTTGCAGGATGAATTAATTGATATCAGCACACCTGTTTCCGTTACTTCAATTCCGGGCGAATTAGCATTTCAGTTATTTCCCAATCCGGCAACCGACTTAGTTACTTTCGATTTTCCGCTTGTGAATAATAATAATTTATTAATCTCCATTTACGATATAACAGGTAATGTTGTTTTGCAACAAAATAATTTATCTACACAAAATACTATCTCAACAAAAAATTTAATTTCAGGAACATATTTAATTCAAATTATTCAGGATGACACTATCCGAATAGCAAAATTTATTAAACAATAAAATGACAACAGAACAAACAGCATCAATTTTTGCAAACATATTTCCAACCGCGGATGCAATTCCGGAAAATGCGAAGTTAGACTTACCAATTAAGCAGGCGCAATATTTAATTAACGGTGAATTCAGAACATGGACAGGTGAATTTACACCGATTTACTCTCCGGTATATATTAAAAACGGTGAACAATACGAACATGTGAAAGTAGGCGAAGTGCCGCATTACACTGTAGAAGAAGCGATGAGCGCATTACACGCTGCTGTAAACGCCTATGACCTCGGCCGTGGCGAATGGCCTACCATGCCGGTAAAAAAACGTATTGCCTGTCTGGTAAACTTCACAGAAAAAATGAAAACCAAACGTGAGGAAGTAGTTCGTTTATTAATGTGGGAAATTGGAAAATCAAGAGCTGATTCAGAAAAAGAATTCGACAGAACAGTTCAATATATTTATGATACGATTGATGCATTAAAAGAATTAGACCGAACTACATCTAAAATACAGAAAGAAGAAGGGATATATGCACAAATTCGTCGTGGTCCGCTTGGTGTAGTGTTATGTATGGGGCCATATAATTATCCGCTGAATGAAACATTTAGTACGTTGATTCCTGCATTAATTATGGGAAATAGTATTTTATTTAAACCGGCTAAATATGGTGTATTACTAATTAACCCGTTGCAGGAATGTTTCCGTGATAGTTTTCCAGCGGGTGTGGTAAATATGTTGTATGGTGAGGGAAAAGAAATAATTACCCCAATAATGGAATCAGGTAAAGTTGATGTATTTGCATTTATTGGAACAAGTCGAGTTGCAAATATTATTCGCAAATCACATCCAAAACCAAACAGGTTACGTGCTTGTTTAGGATTAGAAGCAAAAAATCCTGCAATTATTTTACCGGATGCCGATTTAGAAATTGCTGCCAGCGAATGTATTACCGGAAGTTTATCATTTAATGGCCAGCGATGTACGGCATTAAAAATAATTTTTGTGCACGAAAGTATTGCTGTTCCGTTTATGGAATTATATAAACAAAAATTAGCCGCATTAAAATATGGTATGCCTTGGGCAGAAAAAGTAATGATAACGCCATTACCTGAAGAAAATAAAGCGCAATATTTAAAAGAGTTGATTGATGATGCAAATAACCACGGTGCAAAAATTATGAATGAACATGGCGGAGAAAACTTTTTAAGTTTTAATTATCCTGCAGTACTTTTTCCTGTGAATGAAAATATGCGCGTTTGGCATGAAGAACAATTTGGTCCGGTAGTTCCTGTTGCTACTTTTAAAGATATCAACGAACCAATCACTTATATTCAAAACAGTAATTATGGTCAGCAGGTGGCAGTTTTTGGAACCGACCATGATAAAATGGCGAAATTGATTGACCCATTGGTAAATCAGGTTTGTCGTGTAAATATTAATTCACAGTGTCAGCGCGGACCGGATAAATATCCTTTTAATGGAAGAAAAGATTCGGCGGAAGGTACTTTGAGTGTTCAGGATGCATTACGTGTATTCAGTATCAGAACCACGGTTGCCTTTAAGGATTCAGCTATTAACCGCGACATGGTAAATGATATTTTAGAAAACCGCAAATCGAATTTCCTTTCTACAGATTATATTTTGTAATTCCGTTTCCAATATATTTGTCAGCAATATGAATAAACGTGCATCCGGAATATTATTGCATCCAACCTCCCTGCCGGGAAAATATGGTATGGGGGCTTTAGGGAAAGAGGCGAAAGCATTTATTGACTTTTTAAGCCGAGCCCGCCAAACTTATTGGCAAATATTACCGCTGGGACCAACCGGGTATGGCGATTCACCATATCAGTGTTTTTCCAGCAATGCCGGAAATCCGTATTTGATTGATATTGATGAGTTGGTAGCTGATGGATTAATTACCGATGCTGATATCCCTGAATTAACCGTTGAAGATGAAACTCGAATTAATTATGGTGATGTAATTGACCATAAAATGGCCATCCTCAAAAAAGCAAAAACCAATTTTAATCCGGAAGGCAATGCTGAATTCGCATTTTTTTTACAGGCAAATGCACATTGGTTAAACGATTATGCCTTATTTATGGCATTAAAAGAAAAATTCGATAAGCGACCTTGGTATGAATGGGAAAACGATTATCGTTTGCGCAATAAAACAGTTTTGGAAAATGAAACAATTGCGTTAAAAGAAAGTATTTCATTTCAACAATTTATTCAATATATTTTTTTTAAACAATGGAATACGATTAAAAATTACGCAAATGCAAATGGCGTAAAAATTATTGGTGATATTCCTATTTATGTTGCGATGGACAGCAGCGATACCTGGTGTAATCCTGAATTATTTCAATTTGACAGCAATAAAAATCCTATTGTAGTTGGTGGTTGTCCGCCCGATTATTTCAGCGAGACCGGTCAGCTTTGGGGCAATCCGATTTTTAATTACAATAAAATGGAAGAGGATGGTTTTGCATGGTGGATTAACCGTATTCGCGCGAGTTTAGCATTATATGATTGGGTTCGCGTAGATCACTTCAGAGGATTTTCAGGATATTGGAGTATTCCCTATGGCGAACCAACTGCCATCAACGGAGCATGGATTACCGGTCCGGGGAAAAAACTATTTTACGCAATTAAAAATGTATTGGGAGAAATTCCAATTATTGCAGAAGACCTCGGATTAATTACACCGGATGTAACAGAATTGCGCGATCATTTTAATTTGCCGGGAATGAAAATATTACAATTTGCATTCGACAGCAGTGAGGCAAACGATTATATTCCACATAATTATATTAAAAATTGTGTTGTATACACCGGAACTCATGACAACGACACAATTATTGGCTGGTTTGAAAAAGCTGCTGAAGCTGATAAAAAATATTTCCTCAATTACATTAACAGCGACGGAACGGATATTTGTAAAGATTTAATTCGCGCCGCCTGGGCAAGTGTTGCAAATACCGCCATTATTCCAATGCAGGATTTGTTGCGACTTGGTGGTGAAGCAAGAATGAATTTACCGGGCACCACTGTAAATAATTGGTTGTGGAGGATGAAAGGCGATGATTTGCAGGATGATTTAGCAAATGAATTGCGTACATTAACAGTATTGTACGACAGAGCAGCAAAATAAAAGTTCAATTAAATTTTAATTGTGTTGATTATTGAATTATATTAATTCAATGGTCAACACCTTCAATTGTCTTAGCATTTTGTGGATTAGTTCCCTGTATAGAAATAATATAAGCCACAAGCTGACCAACTTCTTCAGGTGTTAAAACACTTCTCCAACCAGGCATCGCTTTTTCCGGCACTCCGTTAAATATTATTTCTGCAATATTTTCATTTGTTCCGCCATGCTTCCAATAGGAGTCTGTTAGATTTGGCCCTACAATTCCTTCTCCCTTACTACCATGGCAAGTAAAACAATATACACTAAATAAGGCTGATCCCTTCTCTTTACTTCCCTCTTTGGTAATTTCAAATCGAATTGTTTCAGCAGCAAAGGAATAAGCGCTATCCCATTTTTTTTGTTCAGCTATTCGTTTTGCTTTTAGGCTTTCGCTTTGTGGAACATTTATTAAATAAGCCATTAGTGCCAAGGCTTCACTATTGGGGTTCAAATAAATATCGAGTAATTTAAAAGTATCGCTAAGTGCGCGGGCCCCATCTTGAATGCTATTCCATTGTTCTTCGGTAATGTTACCGATGTTTTTTTCAAATGAATTTTTGTTAATAACTCCAGATGGCAAATACTGATTTGGTTTCTTTTTGGAGCCAGCCTCCAGCGCTGCCGGATTTAAAAGATATGTATAAATAAATTCCTTGGTATATAATTCACCCAACCCGTCCAGACTCTTAATTTTCTTATCTTCAGATTGATCAAATGAATGGCATTTATCACATTTATCTCTCGTGAATAGGTATTTGCCATAATCTGCTAAACTTACTGAAATAGTATCAGCAGTATTACTTGAATAAGTACTATTGTGTTGATTTTTAAATGATAGCAGAAACGTAACTATAATTACGCTAGCTATAACAATTAAATTTCTTCCCAATGTAGTTTTAATTACGTTGTAGTCAACTTTTGTTGTTGTTTAAAACAACATCCCAATAGACAGCCCGCCATCAAACACCATTGGTGAATCACCAAAATGGATATGCGAATATTTGTAGAATTTATTTTGTTCCTGATAAAAATCAGGTGGTATATCTGTTTTTTCGCTTATCCAGTCGCCACCATAACCCAATCCAAACCACAAATCAAAAACAATTAAATCAGATAAAATCCATTGATTGCCCATACATAATAATAAAGATGCAGAAAAGTCTGAGCCATCAACATTTCCAAGATATTCAATACCATCTATGTAATTATAATAATAGGTTTGATAATTATATTGAAAATAATTTAATAACACTTCAGGTTTAAAATAAGGACCTTTAAAGTCGTTTGTATTGGCATCATCTTTATTAAAATATAAACGTGGCCCAACAGCTAAATAACCACCACCGAATTTTTCGTGCAAATAATAATCGCCAAGTTTTAATCCAATTAAACCGGCTTCAATATCTAAAGAAGTAAAATTACTTTTTGGTTTTTCGAAGGCAAATCCAAAACAACCGGCAACAGGTGAAAAGAAATCATACTTAATAGCATAACCTTTATCACTTGTTTGCGCGTTTATGTTATTTATAACAACAAAAAACAAAAATAACGGGATCAGTTTTTTCATAACAGGATATTTATTTAATAGTATAAAGTTACTGCATAAACAGCGAAAATTATGCCTCAAAACGTTTTTCTTTTACTAATCGCCACATTACGAAACTCAAAAATAAACTGACCGCACTAATTTCAAATATGATGTCTTTATTAGCCGCTGAGCTTACAAACTGAGCAATGATAAGGCTTACCACCAATTGCGGAATTACAATACTCATATTAAAAATCCCCATAAACAAACCCATACGTTGTTTATTCACTTTTTCGCTCATAATGGCAAACGGCAAACTTACAATAGCCGCCCAGCCGATTCCGGCCAATGCCATACAACAATACAATGCAGTCACACTATTGCCAATCCAAACAATTAATCCATAAGCAATACTCATTACAAGTAAACAAGTAGATTGCACAGCTATACGTCCGAACTTTTTAGTAAGCGGTTCTAACACAATTGCCGGTAAAAATGCGCCAACAGCATTTAATATCAGAAAAGAATATCCAATTATCTGCCCAATTTTATTATTCTGGTCGTCATTGAGTGTTGCCGAATCGTTGGTATTAAATAACATCTGCGAAGCATAAGCAAACATGAACACAAACATCGTTTGAACGCCAATCCAGGAAAAGGCATTTGCGAGATAAATTTTAATCAATTCATTAACTTCCGCTTTTTGTGTATGTGCCTGAATGTCGAGTGCATTAATTTCAGCATCAGTAGTATCTGCCTGTAATTGTTTTGGTTCCTCTATAAAAAACACCGGAATTATACTAAATGCCAATACTATAAATACGCCTACATAAATTAATGTATAATTACTAAAATATGCCCCTAAAAAATAGGCGCCAACCCCAAGTGTTCCTGAAACTGTTTGCATCCAGGTATATCCTTTTGTGCGCGCTTTACCATCGGGTGTTACATCTGTTATTATACTTCTGGTAGGATTAAATCCTAGATTAATTGCCAAATCGAGTGTGGTAGCCACCGCCAGGGCAATCGGAATAAGGCTTTCTGAGCCAAACAATTTTTGAATAACATCAAGATTGGGTAAACAAATTAGCATGAGCGCCGCTATCGTGCCACCAATAATAATAAATGGTCTTCTTCTTCCACCCCAAAACCATGCATTGTCCGATACCAACCCTACCAATAATTGCATTACCAATCCTGCAAGTGGTCCGCTCGCCCAGATTAAACCAATTTCATCAATTTCGAGATGGTATTTTGTAGATAAAATCCAGCTCAGTGCACTTATCTGCACACATAATGCAAACCCCATTGCCGTCGCAGGCATGGCTAATATGGCATAAAATGAATTACTTAGCTTTTTTTGAATGGACAACATGTTGTGACATTTATTAATTGAACAACCGGTTCAATCGGCAATAAATATACAAAATGCGGGAAAGTAGACAATGCGGATTTAACGTTATTCAGATTGGTTATTGTTGAAATTACAAAAAGTGGTTTTTTTAACGCCGCTAACCTGCTTTTATCTTAGCAGGATTCCTTAAATTGCAACCAAATTAAACAGCACGGTATGGAAAAACCTCGCATGAGTTTTTGGCAAATCTGGAACATGAGTTTTGGATTTTTAGGGATACAGTTCGGATTTGCCTTACAAAATGGGAATGCCTCAGCTATTTTGCAAAATTTTGGTGCAGATATCGGGCGCTTGAGTTGGTATTGGGTGTTAGCACCACTAACCGGCATGATCATACAACCTTTGATTGGTCATTTTAGTGATAAAACATGGAATCGACTTGGGCGAAGAAAACCCTACTTTTTATTTGGTACTATCGTATGTTGTCTTGCATTGATTTTATTACCAAACTCAGCGGTGCTTCTGGCAGGGAAATCCGCATTATTGATTGGTTTAGGATTTTTAATGATTATGGATGCGAGTATAAATGTTGCCATGGAACCTTTCCGTGCATTAGTTGCAGATAATTTGCCGGATAAGCAGCGCACAATCGGATTTAGTATTCAAACAGTATTAATTGGTATTGGTGCTGTTGCAGGAAGTTGGTTACCGTGGGTGTTAGCAAACTGGGCAGGTGTTTCATCATCTGCGCCTCAAGGTCATGTTGCTAATAACGTTATCTATTCATTTTACATTGGCGCAATTGTTTTTTTTGGTGCTATAATGGTAACTATTTTGTTTGCGAAAGAATATCCCCCAAAAGAATATGAGCAGTTTCATGGCAAACCACATAAATCAAACAAAGGCATTTTTGAAATTTTTAGCGATTTCAGCAAGATGCCAAAAACAATGAAACAACTTGGCTTAGTACAATTTTTTAGCTGGTTTGCTTTATTTGGGATGTGGGTCTTTACAACACCGGCAATTGCACACCATATTTATAAATTACCGGTTGATGATACTTCAAGCGATGAATTCAGAAAAGCAGGAAACTGGGTGGGTATTATTTTCGGTGTATATAATTTAGTGAGCGCTATTTATGCCATTTTTTTACCGGCCATTTCAAGAAAAATTGGTCGCAAATCAACGCATGCAATTTCTTTAACCTGCGGCGGCATCGGGCTTATTTCCATGTTTTTTGCTAAATCACCGGAGATGCTCATTTTTTCAATGATTGGCGTAGGTATCGCATGGGCAAGTATTTTAGCAATGCCTTATGCGATTTTAGCAGGTAGTATTCCTGCAGGTAAAATGGGTGTATATATGGGCATTTTTAATTTCTTTATTACCATTCCGCAAATTATTAATGGTATTGTTGGCGGACCAATTGTGCATAGTATTTATGGCGACAATGCTATTTATGCAATTGTGATGAGCGGTATATTTATGATTTGTGCAGCAGTCTCCGTAATTTATGTGCACGACGATGGTGATATTAATGTAATTAAAACAAAACCTATTGCTTAATTAAACAAAGTTTTTCAGGAAAGGTGTTTTTTGCATAATGGTTACAATACCCATTGTTATTGCAGTTATAATTACTGCTGTAACCGGAATGGTAATAAAAGGAACAGCATACATTGCAGGAGCATAAATACCGATATATCCTAAAAATACACCCTCAAATAATTCAATAATAAGCGGATGTAATAAATAAATACCAAAGGTTACGCCGCCTAAATAAGCAAGAATTTTATACTTTTTTTCAGAAAATTTCGCAAATGCTTTCATGGCATAGTGTTCCAACAATATAAATGCTGAAACAGCCTGTACAAATATGCCCGGGCGGTGATGCGATAAGTAAAATATGTCTACCGTTTTATGCTGATTGGAATCTAACCAAACCAGGAAAATGTTTATGATATAACTTATAATAAAAGTAATCCACGCAATTTTAATCTGTTTTAAATTAAATTTATATTGCATTAAATAATATCCCAACACATAAAAACCGAGGTAAGATGTTACAACAGGAATATTCAATCCCAATTTAACCGGTGTGTAATTATAAACTAAGGGTAAAATTACGTTTGAAAAAATCCACAACCCTAAGAGGTAATATAAATCCTGCTTGCGTAAAACCGGAATTACTCTTCGCAAAAATGGCGTAACCAGATACATGCCCACAATCATATATAAAAACCAAAGGTGATCATATACGGGTCCCACAATCGGGTTTTTCATAACAGAAAACAAGGTATTCCAAGAAACTCCGCCATGTAAATAATGGTGGTCGGCAACAATTTTTATTTCATACACAATTGTCCAGAAAATTAATGGGAGCAGCACCCTGACAAAGCGTTTTTTAAAGAAGGAGGGATAGGATTCTTCCTTAGAGAGTAGCAAAGCGCCGCTAATCATTAAAAATATTGGCACCCCAACCCGGCCGAATGTGTCAAAAATGAGGCAGATTAGCCAAAAACCACTGTTTACATCCGTTTCCCGCCATAACCAGGGGGTGGCAACGTGTAATTGTACTACAATAAATGTGGCAATAAACCGAACAAGATCGAAATGAACTGCTCGTTTTTGTATAGGAATGGAATGGTCTTGCGTCATGTTTTGAACAAAGCTGCGTGCAGCCGTTAACACGGAGCAAATATACAATTAATAACCAGTTAAGGTAATGACATAAACTTCCCTGATTGCCGGTTTTTATAAAAACCAAACAATCGCCCAAACTAAAAACCCGGTGCCGAAATCAATTTAATTAATCCAGCTCAATTGCCTTACTTTTTTGTTCTCCGGCCATTTCATTTAACGATTTAATATCACTTGCAACAATTTGTTTTAGCTTATTAAGCTGCACATCGATACGTTTCGTTAAATCATCATACTTAGTATACATGGTTTTTGTTGGTGCCGTATCTGCCATTTGAAGAAAATAATTTAATCCCGCAATTTTTTCTTCCAGCATTATCGGAAATTTCAAATTATCTTCATAAGCAAGAATTAACGGATTATAAAGCTGTTCTTCAATTGCTGTTAATGAATCAACAATCGGTTTACATACTTTTTCAAAATTTTCTTTTTTCGTTTCGTCTGCTTCTGCATCAGTATGTGCTGCAATTTGTGATTTAATACTTCTTATTAACTCAGTAGCCGCTGCAATTTCATTTAATTTATCACAAATCTTTTTGTTCATGTCAAATTGCGCCTGCAAATCTTGTTGTGTTGCCGGATTACGAGGGTCTTTTTGAATAGTAAATTCTTGTGTTCCAACAATTGAATCGCCAATAAACATTTTAGCGGTGTATTTTCCGGGAACAGCCAAAGGCCCCATTAAGGAGGCTTCAAAAGTGGCGCTGGTATCACCTTTCGCATCAGGGTAACGCATATCCCATACAAATTGATGCATGCCTTTATTGCCATTTAATTTACCGGATTCAGCATGTTTTTCATTTTCATAAAATTCATCTTTTGTTGTTACCGGTGTGCGTTTATTATCATATAAATTGGAATAAGTAATTATTTCATCACCATCGTTTTCATAAAAAACAATTTTTAATTCATCTGCTGGTTTTTTCTTTAAATAATAATTTATTTTAACACCAACTGCTTCGTTTTCTCCTGTTTGATCACTGGCTTCTTCTGAATTCCAATTTGGCCCCGGTGTTCTCCATCCATCGTGAATTGGATAAAGATGAACAGCATTTTTTTCTATTTCTTTCCAGCTATCATTATTTTTTGCCAATTCATAAATTGGTGTAATATCATCTAAAATCCAAAAACTTCTTCCATGTGTTGCAATAACAATATCGCGTTCGTTTTTATTTATCTGAATATCTACAACTGGTGTTACCGGAAGATTTAATTTTAATGGCTGCCAGAATGCACCATCATTTATCGAAAAATAAACGCCTGTTTCTAATCCTGCAAACAACAACCCCTTAACATTCGGGTCGTTGCGAACACAGCGGTTATAAGTGTTTTCCGGCAAACCATCGGTAATTTTTGTCCAGGTTTTACCGTAATCAGTTGTTTTATAGATATAAGGATGTGTATCATCTGACTTATATCTTGTTGCTGAAACATAGCAGGTCCCGGCATCAAAATGTGATGGTTCCACATAACTTATCATACTCCATTCAGGCAAACCCGTTGGTGTAACATTTGTCCAGTTTTTACCATTATCCTGCGACACAAATACATATCCATCATCACTACCCGACCACAAAATACCGGCTTGCACATATGATTCAGCAAAGGCAAATATGGTAGCATAAAACTCAACACCTGTATTATCTAAAGTAACCGGGCCGCCACTTGGTAATAGTGTTTTTGGATCATTTCGTGTTAAATCCGGTGATATGGTTTCCCAGGTTACACCACCATCAAAACTGCGGTGCACATAATTACTTGTTGCATACATACAACTTTTATTATGTGGTGAAAATAAAATCGGAAACGTCCAGTTAAATCTTTTTTGTGCAGTATTTGCTCCGGCTCCATAATGTTGCTCCGGCTCTACTGAAATAATACGATACATATCGTTTGCTTCATTAAACGAAGAAAAAATCCCATCATATTCTCCGCCATAAGTAATTTCTGAATTTGTCGGGTCGGGAACAATATATCCCGCCTCACCTCCTGCAACCCAACGCCAGTCGCCTTCTCCAATACTTCCACCACTTGTTCTGGAAGCAATTTTTATTGATGAATTATCCTGCTGCCCACCATATGCATGGTAAGGAAAATCATTATCTAAATTTACATGATAAAATTGTGCGGTTGGAATATCTGTTTCCGACCAGGTAGCACCATCATTAAAAGTAATTGTTGGACCACCATCACCACCAATAATATAATTATCAGGATTGTTTGCATTAATCCACATTACGTGATTATCCCAGGTATTTGTTTCTGCTCTTTCAAAAGACGAACCACCATCTTTACTTCTCCAATATTCAACACTTAAAATAAATAATTCATTATCGTTTTGCGGGTCAACATAAATATTACTGAAATACCATGGTCGTTGAATTAAATCATTTTCTTTTGTTAATAAACTCCAGGTTTCACCACCATCTCCTGAAAAATAAATTCCGGCATTATCTTTATTTTCAACTGATGCCCATAAATTGTTATGATTTTTAGATGAAATGGTCACTATTATTTTTCCCATCAAACCCTTTGGCATTCCCGGGTTTACAGAAATCATTTTCCAGGTATTACCACCATCAATACTTTTATATAAACCACTTCCGTTGCCACCACTGCTTAATGAATACGGTGTGCGAAATGCCTTCCACATGCTTGCATAAATAATATTCGGATTAGTTGGATCTAATTTTACATCAACACAACCTGTTGTATCATTTGCACCTTTTAAAATTAAATTCCATGTAGCGCCGCCATCCGTAGTTTTATATAATCCTCTTTCTTTATTAGGCCCCCAAATATGACCTTGTGCTGCAACGTAAACAATGTTTTCATTTTGCGGATGTATGGCAATTGAACCAATCGCATAACTATCATTTAATCCGATATGTTTCCATGTTTTTCCTGCATCAATCGATTTATACATACCATCACCAAACGAAATATTTCCACGCATTTCCACTTCGCCTGTGCCTACATATACAATATTGGAATTTGTTTGGGCAACTTCAATTGCACCAACGCTTGAAGATGTAAATATCGAATCAGAAACACAGTGCCAGCTAACTCCTCCGTCTTGTGTTTTCCAAACACCACCTCCTACCTGACCGGCATAATATGTTTGGTTATCGTTGTAAGCTCCTGTTACGGCAATACACCTCCCGGCCCTGAAAGGGCCAATGTTTCTCCAGTGTAAACCATTATATAATTCTGCAGGAATTATATTTTCGGTTTTGGGTTGCGTTGGATTGCTTTTTTTACCGGTTTGAGCAAATGTTGAAGTGAAACAAATTAACAGGGAAAAAAGGAAGGATAATGATTTCATAAATTTAATTAATGGTAGATACAAATATACAATTTACCTAAATTTGCTATAGTGGCTTTATTTGAATATCGGATAAACAATTTTATATATTGCTTTTTTTACTTCAAGATGTAAATACCGGCTTGCATGCCTTTTACCGAAATATTTTTTAATCCTGATGTAGTATCGCCACTTATTACTTCATACGCTGAAGAAAATCCGGAAATACGTTCTGCAAACCTTGCTGCATCAAGAGTATAGGATTTCGAACTTGTATTCATGATCACCATTATTGTTTCTTTTTCGGTGTAACGAAAATAAACATACACACCCTCTTCCGGAATAAACTGCATGAGTTTACCATTTTTAATTGCATCCGAATTTTTACGCCAGTTGGCAATTGTACTTACATAATTGTAAATGTCTTTTTCTTTTTCATTAAGATTACTGGTATCAAATTTATTTACCAAATCTCCTGTCCAGCCTCCGGGAAAATCTTCACGCACTAAACCATCTTCCGGAAATGAAAAGTTTTTCATACCAATTTCATCTCCATAATACCATTGCACCATTCCCCTGGTTGTCATAATAAATGCAATCCCCAATTTAAACTTTGCAACATCTTCTCCAACTACCGAATAAAATCTGCTTACATCATGATTGCTTAAAAACAATACATTTTTCATAACATCGCCATACATATAATCCTGTGAAAGATTATGATAAATGCGTGTTACACCATTGTACCAGCCAAACCCTTCATTTAAGCCGGTGTTGAGTGCATCATATAAGTTAAAATCGGTTACACCCGGTAATTTAGAATTATAACCGGTAATTAAATGATTATCGCCCTGAAAATAGCCCTGCACGCCAACACCATTTACCCATACCTCACCAAAAATTCCGAAGTTGGGATATTCATAGTTAATTGCTTCAGACCATTTGGTTAAAAATTTTAAATCTGAATAAGGATAGGTATCTAATCTGAACCCATCGATATGATAGTTTTCTATCCACCAAATATTATTTTGAATAAGATAATTCGTTAAAAAAGGATTGTCCTGATTTAAATCCGGCATATGTACATCAAACCAACCTTCATTCATTTTTTTAATATCATATTCGCTTGCATAAGGATCTATTTTTACACTGGTGCGATAATTACTGCGAACAAACCCGGTATCCCATTGATGAATCCAGTCTGCCATTGGTAAATCTTTAATAAACCAGTGTTCAGAACCTACGTGATTATGAACAACATCTACAACAACTTTCATATCGCGTTTATGCGATTCATCTACATACGTTTTAAATAAAGCGCTGGTTCCATATCTTGGGTCAATATTATAATGATCGGTTGCAGCATAACCGTGGTAACTCCATTTTGGTTGATCATTGGTTATTAATGGTGTACACCAAGTGGCGGTAACACCTAATTTTTTTATATCGTCAAGGTGATTTATAATTCCCTGCAAATCGCCACCATGTCTGCCTTTTGGGTTTTTTCGATCTACTGTGTCTTCTTTTAGTCCGGCAACAACATCATTAGTTACATCGCCGTTGGAATACCTATCGGGCATAAGCAGATAAATAAAATCGCCGGCGTTTAATCCATATTCAAATGTTCTTTTTTCGCGTGCATTTAGTGAATATGGCTGAACAAATTTTGTTTTGCCCATACTAAATTGCAGGTTCACAATTCCCGGTTTGGTATTATCATCAATTACAATTTCTGCGAATAAATAATTTTTATTTTCTACAGTAGTTGCGCTGATTAAATGTACACCGGGATAATTTATTTCCAATTGAAAATTACCGATGTTTTTTCCGTGAATCATTAATTGCACACTGGAGTCGCGCATGCCTACCCACCAATTTGGCGGACAAATATTTTCAACTTGCTGAGCAGATAGTAGTGTAGTAGATACTACCAATAATAACAACAGGACTTTTTTCATTGTATAAAATTAATTAAACCAAATCACCTAACATAAAAAAAGAGGCTTTCGTTTATAGAAAGCCTCTTTGAATAATTATTTTAAATATTAATAACCCGGATTTTGAATTAAATTCGGATTTGCTACAATATCATCAGAAGGAATTGGGTAAAGATTTAAGTATTCAGGTACTGAAGCGCCTGAATAAGATCCACCTTTAAAGGCCCAAACATATTCACCACCGGTAAATAATCCGTAACGAATTAAGTCTGTTCTTCTATAACCTTCTAGTTGTAATTCACGTGTACGTTCTTCCAAAACAGATTCCGGAGTAATAGAACCCACATTATGCGTAGCATCGCCATAAGCGCGTTCGCGTAAAGCGTTCACATAACCTAAACCAAGGCTTACATCACCTGCGCCGCGGGCAGCACATTCAGCGTACATTAAATACACATCTCCTAAACGGAACATTGGAAAATCTGTATCTACATAGTTTCCCGTAATATCTGAACCAACCTGACCGGTGCTCGTAATGTTTCTCCATTTTGCAATTGGCCAACCTACAACAAACTGACCTAACTGAGCATCGTCAGTAAAATCAAGTGTTTGACCATCTAAGAAAAACATATTCCTTGCATCATCGTTATCAGGGAAATTGGCTGCGTATTGCGGTGTTGAGCGGTTTCCACCCCATCCGAACTGAACACCAAAATAAGATGAGTCGAGAGCACTCATTGCATCACCACCAATTGTTGAGTGGGTTAAAAACGTAGTTCCTCCAAAAGTTTGTGTAAACATACCATCAAATGTTACCGGGAAAATAATTTCATTTGAATTATGGTTATCTGCCATAAATAAATGGTCATAAACCGGTTCTAAAGTATATCCACCTTCATTAATAATCTTTGCGCAATAAGTTGCACAGTCTGAATATCTGGCTGTTCCTGTATACACTTCTGCATTTAAATAAACTTTAGCAAGTAATGTTTGAACTGCGCCTTTTGTTGCCCGGCCATATTCATTAACTGCAGGTAATTCAGATTCAATAGCAAGTAATTCAGATTCAACATAGGTAAACAAATCTGCTCTGGTTATACGCTTAGGTGCGTCTGAACCAAAAGCATCTTCTTCAGTAATAAATGGAACATTACCAAATAAATCCATTGCATGATAATAACTTAAAGCACGAAGAAAACGCACTTCAGTACGATAACCTCGGATTAATGTTTTATCTGCATCTGAAAATCCACGTTCATCCATTTTATCATCTGTAGATTCACGCAAAAATTCATTACATAAAGGAATCTGAAAATAAATACGATAATACATCGCTTCAACAAAATCGTTTGTTGATGACCATTGCATTTTATTTAATTCAGGAATACCCGGGTCATTCCATGCACATTTAATTGCGTCTGTTGGAATTTCCTGTAAATTCCATAAAACGCGCACATATTGAGAAAACCCTTCATCAATACCTGAAATATCCGGATTACCCGCAGGACCCTGATTTCCGGAAATAGCTAAACCGGAATATATTTTTGCCAAAACGTGAATATAATTTGCAGGATCTTCATACACAGCAACAGAGTTTAATCCGTAAGCCGGTTCCAAATCCAAATCATTAAAACACGAAGGTGTGGTAATACTTACTAAAGTAAGTAGCATTACCGGAAAAATTATTTTATTTTTCATCACTGATAAATTTATAATTTAAGATTTGCACTGATTGAATAAATGCGTGGTCGCGGATAAATTGTTTTATCGATACCCGTTGCAATTTCAGGATCTAAACCTGAATATGGTGAAATCACAAATACATTCTGAACAATTGCAGAAACAGTTAATGAGGCATTATCATTAAATACTTTCCCTACATCATATCCAACACTAAAATTATCCATGCGCACAAACGATGCATTTTCAATGTAATAATCAGATAACAACTGATAAGTTTGGAATTCTGTTTCTAAATAATTTGTAGAAAGATTTTGCATATAACTACTCGCAGGAATGTTTTGATAAACGCCGCGTGTTGAAGAAATGTTATTATACATGTATTTACCAAATTCGCCGCGTAACGAAAAGCCAACAGACCATTTTTTATAACGGAAACTTGTATAAAACCCTGCATAAAAATCCGGTGTTGGGCTTTTTCCTTGAATTAAATCATCTGCATTTATAATTGAATCATTATTTTGGTCAACATATTCTCCTTCAATTGGATTGCCATCCTCATCATATACCTGCTCATACATGTAAAATGTATTTGCCGAATAACCAACAGCTTGTATTTGTACTTTATTTCCAATACCGCCATCAATATCGCCAACTAAAATTCCCGGTGAATTAGGGTCGGCAACTTTGGTTAAATTGGTAATTTCATTTTTATTAACCGTTCCATTAATGCCAAATTCAAGATTCATATCTTTTTTGTTGATGGCAACAATATTAATATTAGCTTCTACACCCATGTTTTCCATACTGCCAACATTGGTTAAAATTTTGTTGGTAAAGTTGGTTCCTGCAGGAATTGAAATAGTTGCTAATAAATCGTCAGTAATTTTTTTATACACATCTAAACTACCGGAAACTTTATCGCCGGCAAATCCGAAGTCGATACCTACGTTGTAACTTGATGTTTCTTCCCATTTAATATTTGGATCATAACCATCAGGACGGAGTAAATAATAAAATACATCGCCAAACTGATATTGTGCTGTAGATGTACTTGAATCATAATTTGCGATATATGGATAGTCGTTAAAAATATCCTGCTGACCGGTTACACCGAAACCTGCTCTGAATTTTAAATACATTTTTGAATCGCTCATGAATTTTTCATCACTCACCAACCAAGCAACTGCAACTGACGGGAATAAACCCCAACGGTTTTCAGGACTAAATCTTGAAGAACCATCTTCTCGTATCGTTGCAGTTAAAAGGTATTTTGAATTCAGGGTATAATTTAAACGGCCATAAAAAGATATCAGCGCGTTTTCAGTTTCTGTAGGAATACCCGCAGGTGTTATTGTATCACCCGCAAAATTTAAACTGGCAAACGCAGGTTCTTTTCTTGTCCAAAACTGATAAGAATAACCCGCAGTAAAATCAATTTTGCTTTTTATTGAATTCACATCTTTTTTATAGTTCAGATATGCTTCCAACAAACGGTTGTCTTTACTTTGCTCATATTGATTATTCACGCCACCATTTGAAAAACTGGAAGCAGCTTCTTCCGGAACAACTATTGTTCCTGCACTGCGCGACATATCTAAACCACCGTTTACAACACCGTGTAAATCTTTCATTAATTCAAAATCCAGTTTAATGTTACCAATAAAACGGTTTACATTACTTTCATCATCGCGCTGATTTAATAAACCAACCGGATTTTTTGGAGCTAATGAAATTAATCCTGCAGCATTTTGCCATTCATAATATCCACCATAAATTGATGCAGCATCATAAACCGGTTTGGTTGGGTCAAATGTAATTGCCGTACCAATAGATCCCTGATCTGCAAAAAAGTTATCGGTATGAAAAAATTTACCGTTAGCGTCGGTTTTTAATTTACCATTAAAATAAGAAGGATTTAATGCAAGTGATGCACCCATTCTGTTTAATTGTGAACGGTCTAACACACCTTGCTCCATCATGTATTCCAGGTTTAAACGATAAGGTAAATTTTTAACCCCGCCGTAAAAAGTAATATCATTATCGGTAACAATACCTAAACGGTAAAGTTCACTTTGCCAATCGGTATTTTCTGTTCCTAATAATGCCTGTTGTGTTGCTGTTCCATTTGTATTAATTACATCACGTAATTCATCTGCTGTTAATACATCAACTGTTTGGGTAACAGTAGCAAACGATTCGGTTGTTGAAACATCAATATGTAATTTGGAATCAGAAAATCCTTTTTTAGTTGTAACAATAATTACCCCATTTGCTGCACGTGAACCATAAATAGCTGCTGCCGATGCATCTTTTAAAATGGTGATGTTTTCAATATCATCCGGGTTAATCAAACTTAATGCATTACCGGAACCCGAAATACCATTATTATCAATTGGCACACCATCAATTACAATTAAAGGATCGTTACTTGCATTTAATGAAGTACCGCCTCGTATTCTGATTCGGCTGCCGGCTCCCGGCATACCGCTGTTAGATGTAATTTGAACCCCTGAAACCTTTCCAACAATTAACTGCTCCGGTGTTGTTACATTTCCTGTTTGGAAATCTTTAACACCCACATTGGTAATTGAACCGGTTAAGTCTTTCGATTTTACCGTTCCATAACCAACTACAATTGCGGTTTCTAACATCAATGCGTCTTCTTCCATCGCTAAATCCTTCTTCATATTTTGACCTGAAGCAAGTGTAACGGTTTCAGTAATTTTTTTGAACCCGATGTAAGTGTATGTAATAACATACGTTCCCGGAGCTTCAAATGCAAGATTGTAAACACCGTCGATGTCGGAAATGGTACCTTGCCCTGTGCCATCAATTAATACAGTAACACCCGGAAGCGTTTCACCACGCGGGTCTGTAATAGTTCCCGATAATGTAGCAGCCTGACCCCAAACGAAGGCAGACAGCGACATACCCACCAGAACAAAAGTGCTTTTGACTAGTAAATAAACATTCTTCATGAACTTTTAGATTTGGTTTTAAAAAAATATCAGATATAATTTCATACGTTCACCAGAGATAAGGAGTGCAGCGACTGAAATTCTATGCAATTTTACTAATTGTTAATCGTAAAATAAGTCTTTTTGTAAGGAATTTATACGAATTTTTACTTACTTAAATTTATGATGGGTAAAACAAGCAGTTATTAAATATTCGATAAATTTGGAGGCCAATTGGCGTTCACATTGACAAAACAGCAATTTTTTAATTTTTTCTCTTTTTTGATATTGCTTTCCCCAATCGCTCCAAAAGGGTTGGCGATCGCGCAAAATGCCCTGTTTACAAGCATTCCGGCCGAATATTCCGGTATTGGTTTTGATAATGTTTTGGTCGAATCTGCTACGGCTAACGTTTATTTATATCAATATATGTACAATGGTGGCGGCATTGCTGCAGGCGATATTAATAATGATGGCCTCACCGATTTGTTTTTTACCGGCAATATGGTAAGCGACAGGTTGTATTTGAATAAAGGAAATTTACAGTTTGAAGATATTACAAAATCTGCCCTGCCAAATGAACCCACTGGTTGGAGTACGGGCACTACAATGGCCGATGTAAATGGTGATGGTTGGTTAGATATTTATGTGTGCCGCTCAGGTCAGTTTTCAACCGTTAACCGAACAAACCTTTTGTATATCAATAACGGAAATAATACATTTTCTGAACAGGCAGAAAAATATGGTTTAAATGATTCTGCATTTTCTACACAAGCAGCTTTTTTTGATATGGATGCTGATGGCGATTTAGATATGTTTTTATTAAACCATGCTGTTGTTCAACCACGAAGTTTAATATTGGGGGATTTACGCTATCAGCGAAATGAATTTGCAGGAAATAAATTATTTAGAAACGATAATGGATTTTTTACCGATATCAGCATCGCCGCAGGAATTAAAGGCAATCTGGTAAACTTTGGTTTAGGATTGAGTATTGGAGATATTAATAATGATAATTATCCCGACATTTATGTTACCAACGACTATCGCGAACAGGATTTTTTATATCTCAACAATAAAAACGGAACCTTTACCGAAGTGCTTAATAAACAAATAGGTCATATTCCGCTATTTTCTATGGGTTGCGATATGGCTGATATTAATAATGATGGTTTACTCGATTTATTTGTTGCCGATATGTTGCCGGAAGATAATTTCCGACAGAAAAAATTGAAAGGCCCGCTTCGATATGACGCCTATGAAATGAGTATAGAACTTGGTTACTATCACCAGATTATGCACAACATGTTACAGCTCAATAATGGTAATGGCACATTCTCTGAAATAGCCTACAGCGCTGGAGTTGCGGCTACCGACTGGAGTTGGGCTCCCCTTATTGCCGATTTTGATAACGATGGAATTTCCGACTTATATATCACTAACGGATATCGTCACGATTTTACCGATATGGATTTTATTAAATATGGTTACGGTGAAGTAGAAAAAGAAGCTCAGGCTGCAGGAAAAGAAATTAATACGCTCGATCTGGTTAACAGTATGGATGAATTAAAAATCAGTAATTATTTATTTTTAGGAACAGAAGAAATTAAATTTAAAAATATTACAGCATCCTCCGGCGCAAATATTCCTTCTTTTTCAAATGGTGGCGTGTATGCCGATTTAGATAATGATGGCGACCTCGATTTAATTGTAAATAATATTAATGATACCGCTTTTGTTTTTAGAAATAATAGTGAATCAATAAACAACAATCATTATCTGAAATTTAAATTTAAAAGTAGTTCCAAAAATGCTTCATGTATCGGTACAAGAATAAATATTAGCACAACCGATAAAATAATTACCAGAGAGTTAATGCCGACTCGCGGATTTCAATCTTCTGTGGAACCAATAATTCATGTTGGATTAGGCGAGATTAAAACAGTAGATGTTGAAATTATTTTCCCATCAGGAAAACGAATTTTTTTATCCAATCAAACAGTTGATACTCTTTTAATTTTAGATGAGCAACAGGCAAATTTGGTAATGCCTTCTCATAAATTACAGTCCAATTTATTTGAAGATGTAACAACTTCGGTTTTAAATTACGCACACAACGAAACAGCTTATATCGATTATAAACGTGAACCACTTTTGCCTTATAAACTTTCAGAACAAGGCCCGAAACTGGCTGTTGGCGATCTTAACAGTGATGGTTTAGATGATGTTTTTATTTGCGGCGCAAAAAATAAAAAAGCCAAATTATATCTCGCAAGCCCCGATGGTACGTTTAATCCGGTTGCAGGTGCAATTTGGGAAGCTGACTCTGCTCTTGAAGACATAGATGCCGTTATTTTTGATGTAAATGGTGATAAACTGAACGACCTATATGTGGTAAGTGGCAGTAATGAGTATGAAACGGGCTCCGGAATGTATCAGGACCGGCTCTATATCAATTCCGGTAATGGTGTTTTTATCTCGGCAACAAATAATTTACCCAATCTCGATTTTAGCAAATCTTGTGTAAAAACGAACGATTTGGATGGCGATGGCGATTTGGACCTTTTTTTGGGGGGGAAGTTAATACCGGGCAAATATCCACTTGCGCCGCAAAGCATGATACTGTTAAATAATAATGGCATTTTTTCTGACGTAACTGATAATTATTGCCCAGAACTGCACAATCTCGGAGCCGTGAACGATGCTGTTTTTGCAGATATTAATGGCGATAAAAAAATGATTTGATAATAGTTGGCGACTGGATGCCTGTTCAGATTTTTATTCGAACAGGCAATCGTTTTGTAAATACCACTCAAAAAGCAGGAATGAACTATACCTCGGGTTGGTGGAACACTATTGCTGCTGCCGACCTGGATGATGATGGCGATATCGATTTAATTGGCGGTAATCGAGGCACCAATCATCCAATTTTTGCTGATAAACAACATCCTGCAACCATTTATACGGCTGATATCGATGCAAATAGCACCATCGACCCAATTATTACCTATTTTTTTAACGATGGTAAAAGTTATCCGTATGCATCTAAAGATGATATGTTGGACCAGATTCCCGGCCTGAAAAAACCTTTTGTTTATTATAAAGATTATGCTGCCGCAACAATGTCGAAATTATTTCCCGGCATAAATTCCGACTCGCTGCCACAGTTAAATGCTTATCAATTTGAATCCGCTATTTTCAGAAATAATGGAAACGGTACTTTTTCAATTGAAATATTGCCTCCTCAAGCACAATATTTTCCTGTAAATAGCATCCTTATTCGAGATTTTAATGAAGATGGTTTTCAAGATATCCTTATTGCAGGTAATAATTATGATATTCGGCCTGAAAGTGGAAGAATTGATGCGGGGTTTGGTCTACTGCTAAATGGAAATGCAAATCATGATTTTACTGCGGTTCCATCTTTAAAAAGTAATGTATTTATTCCCGGTGAAACCCGCGATATGCAGATTGTTTCCATAAATAGAAAACATTATTTAATGATAGCTAAAAACCATGGCAGTTTACAGGTTTTGCAATTAAGTAATTAACCGCTTTTCAAATCAGCTTCTGCCAATTAAATGCATAAACGTTTTTTTGTAGGTTTCTGATACCGGTATTCTGATATTGCCAATTTTAATCCGCTCCTTTTCTATAGATTCGATTTTATCTATTCCTATCATGTATGATTTATGCACACGACAAACAATATTGGCCGGTATCATTTCTTCCAACTCTTTAAATGTTTGCAGCGTCATAATATTTTTATCCTTCAAAAATATTCTTCTGTAATCCCTCATTCCTTCTATATATAAAATATCCTGCAGCATAATTTTTTCCAGGCGATATTCTGTTTTTATAAAAACATATTTAATATCTCCGCTTTCAATTTTAGTAGTAAACAATTGCGCCTTTTCTACAGCCTGAAAAAAACGTTCAAACGTAAACGGTTTTAATAGATAGTCTGTTACATTTAATTCGTATCCCTTTAAAGCATATTCATGATAAGCCGTTGTAATAATTACTGCACATTCCGGTTTTGCTGCTTCCAGCATTTGTATACCCGATAATTCACCAAGATTAATATCCAGAAACAATAAATCAACCTTATTAGTTTTCAAATACAATAAAGCATCAACACCATTGTCGAAAGTTGCTTCCAGATTTAAAAAGGGTAACTTTTCCACGTAGCCCTTTGTCCGCTCCAATGCCAGTGGTTCATCCTCAACTATAATACAATGCATCATAATATGTCGATTTTTAATTCTACTTTATACAAACCATTTTCAGCGCTCACGGCCAACGAATGTCGTTCAGGATATAATAATTGTAATCGTTTTCTTATCAAACCATCCCCAAGTCCGCTATGCTCATCGTGGTCGTTAGTAATCGTATTAAAATTATTAATACAACAAAATAGTATCGTTTGTTTGTCAACAGCAATTTTAATGTCTATCGCAGGTTTTGCTTTTTTATCGCTAACATGTTTAAATGCATTTTCAATAAAAGGAATAAACAACATTGGCGCTATTGTTAGGTTCGGAGCTTCTCCTTGAACATTTAAATGCACATAATCCGGATTATTACTTCTTATTTTATGTAGCGCAATAAATTTATTGATATATTCCAATTCTTTACTAAATAATATTCTTTCCGGCTTGGTTTCATACAACATAAAACGCATAATATCCGAAAGCTGATTTAAATAGGCTGATGCCATAACCGGATCTTTGGTTATCAGCACATCAATATTATTAATTGTATTAAATAAAAAATGCGGATTAATTTGCGATTTTACCAACGCGAGTTCCATTTCAAAGTTTTTCCTGTTTAAATCCTCTTTCAATTTTATTTCAGAATACCAGGTTATAAAGCCACGCATTACCAAGCCTACAACACCATTCAACATGGCAACAAACGACAAAAAAGCTAACATCGATAAAGCAGTCGCAAAATTTTTATCCAGAAAAAAATGGTAGCCTAAAAATAAATTAGTGGAACCCACCAGCGCACCAATTATCGCCGAACTAACTGCTACCACAACCGCACCAATAAAAAAGGCAACGATTTTTCGTTTGTGTAAAAATTTAGAAAACAAAATGGTGTAATATCCATAAAAACAAAACACCCCCGGCAAAATGGTTGTGGCTGTCATCATTCGATACCAGTTCCATACTGACATGTTTTCATCATTATTATTATATCCTGCAGCCGCATTGCTTAATCCAAACAACACCGTCAGCAATAACATAAAAATAAGCCAATACCCAATATGTAATAAAACAATAACCGGCTTTTTCATTTTTCAAATGTATGTTTAATTTCTAGAACTCATCTCAAAAATAGGTTTGTGTTAGTATTTTCAAGTATTCGCTCTTTAGCCGAGGCGCTTGAAGCAGCCCATACTGGAGGAAGTACGGGCAATTCAAGCAACGAAGGATAAAGAGCGAAGACGCAGAAAAGACGTCAAAGGTATTTTTGAGTCGAGTTCTATTAATCACCCTTTTTCCGAACGATTTATATATATCACATAGCTTATAACGGTAAACACCGCAAAATAACCTAAGCTCCAGAAATAAATATTTACGCGACTCATCATTTCAGGCGAACCCATTATGGTGAGCGGACTATAACTGAACGGACTCAGATAAGCATGTTCCCAGCTTCCAATTAAAATTAACGTGGTAACCAGAAACATTAAGCCAACACCTATCGGTACCAGGAAATTTTTAAACCGCAAACTAATTAAAAACTGGAAAGCCAATACAGGCAAACAGGTAATTAATATTTTACCATTATTCATCAATAAGTCCTTAAAAGGAAATGTTGAATTTGGCAATTGTTTATCAAATATCAACGACGGAACGATGCCGGATAAAATAAATGCGATATTGAAATAAATAAAAAACTGAAGCGTAAGCCCTATAATAACAATAAACTTAGCCGTAAAAATGGTGCTATACTTTTGAGGTGTTGTATGTAATTGTTTCCAGGTATTATTTCTAAATTCCATTTGTGTTATTAAACTCGTTGCCAATATCAGCCCCATAGGCAATAAAAAAACTACCATCGATTGCCATACCTGAAAAAAATGTGCCGTCCACAAATTAGTATCTTCTCCATAAGTACTAATTGTTTTATGGTTATATATAAATCCAATCAAAAAAACAATGGGTATAAATAAGCCGCCAACCAGACTAAGCCATGCACCGGCGCTTTTGCGTGTTTTTAACCATTCGCTTTGAATACTATTTATCAATTGCATATTATTATTTTATAAGGTCCATAAATATTGATTCCAAATCATTTTTAATCACACTAATCTGATAAACAGCAATACCCTGCTCCACCAGTTGTGTATTCACAAGTGCAACTTTGTCCGGCTCAGTTAATTGAATGCGCAGCCCTTTTTCATATTCAACAGCGGGTAATCCCGCAGCCTGTAAAATATTTTTGGTGGCAGGTAGATTATTTGTTTCAAAATAAATTACCGATTGTTGTTGTTGCGCTTCATGCAACGATTGCATAGTACCCTGAAAAATTAATTTTCCTTTATTAATAATACCCACATGCGTTACCATTTTTTCTATTTCTGCAAGTAAGTGACTCGAAATTAAAATGGTAAGCCCCTGCTCCTGATTAAGTTTTTTGAGCAATTCGCGTATTTCAATAATACCATTGGGATCCAAACCGTTGGTGGGTTCATCTAATATTAATAATTCCGGCTCATGCATTAATGCAATAGCAATACTAAGCCGCTGTTTCATCCCCAACGAAAATTTTCCGGCACTTTTTTTACCGGTATGTTCAAGGCCTACTAACTTTAATACTTCGGCAATTCTGTTTTTATCACAGCGATAAATTTTTTGTAATAACGCCAGATTTTCACTCGCCGATAAATGTGCGTAAATAGATGGCGCCTCAATTAACGAACCGGTTTTGCGCAAAATTGATAATCGGTTTCCCTCAAAATCTTTCTCAAAAAATTGAATCGACCCTGTTTGTTTTTTTAACAGTCCGAGTAACAACCGAAGTGTGGTTGTTTTTCCGGCACCATTTGGTCCCAAAAATCCATAAATGGAGGCTTTGGGCACCGCAAGTTCAATATCACTTAAAACGGTGTCTTGTCCGTTAAAACGATACGATAAGTTTTTGGTTGTTATGCAATACATATACTGATTTTTACTTTTAGTAATGTAAAAGTATATGCAAGCTAAGCCATACAAATTATGTAATAGGCTATTTAATCCGGTTTGTCTGCAAAACCGGCAAAATGTTCTGCAAAAAAAAAGCGGGCCTAAACCCGCTTGTTAATTTTATTTGGTAACTACCGTTACTGTCATCTTTACATCTTGTAATGGCCTGTCGCCATAAGCAGTTTTTACTGCTGCAATTTTATCAATTACTTCCAATCCTTTTACTACTTCGCCAAACACAGTATAGTTCATATCCAGAAATGGTGTTCCACCAATTGTTGTATACGTTTCAATTTGTTCCGGTGTGTAAGTAATATTGTAAGAACGTGCTATTTGATCAAGTTCCGCTTTCGAAGATACTTTTCCCTGCACAATATAAAATTGTGAGCCTGAACTTGCTTTGGCAGGATTCACCTGATCGCCCTGACGAGCAGCACTTAATGCGCCTTTTTTGTGAATTAATGCACGGTTAAATTCTGCCGGAATGGTATAACTTGGTCCACCTGCGCCTAATTGTACATTTGGAGCTGCATTTTTTGAATTCGGATCTCCACCCTGAATCATAAAATCTTTAATTACGCGGTGAAATAATAAATCGTTGAAATAACCTTCTTTAGCAAGTTTTAAAAAGTTATCGCGGTGTTTTGGGGTTTCGTTGTATAATTTCACTACCATATCACCAAAACTGGTGCTGATATTTACATAATACTGCGTTGTGTCGTTTTGATTTTCCATTGTATTTGTTTGTGTTGTTGTTTCGGTTGTTGCAACAGGTTGCGCTTTTGGCCCTTCTGTTGGTTCAGCAGCTTTTTCTTTACAGGCTGCTAGTGCTATAAAGCAGGTTGCTATTAATACGATTTTTTTCATATGATTTTATTTTCTTCAAAATATCTGATAATGTTTAATTTAATTACACGCTCTTGTTCACCCGTATCCCACTGCGGCAAAACGCCTACTACTTCCCACATGGGCCAGTTGTCATCATCCCAGCCTGCAAAACGATAATAATTATCGTAACTCAGTAATTTGCAAACCGCAATATGCATCAAATCCTGTTTTTCCTCTTTGGTAAACTTTTCAATCAGCCGCCCCAATTCATTCATTCCAATCAAAAACAAAACAGCTTCCAGTTCCGGTTTTTTGCCAAACCTTTCCTTCATTTGCTTCAACACCGCTATCCATCTCGGATCAAAATCTATCGGTAATTCCTCCCTCGTCAAAGCATCCATGCCGCAAAGTTAAGTAAAGAATATCGATGGGTAAAAAAGCGCTCACTCCAACCTACAATGTGTTAAGAAAAACTTTATGCGTTAAAATTCGTTAGTACCGCACAACTTTGGCACAATTTGCGTTAATATTGTTGTATAAGTATGCAAACAAACAGTAATTATCATCTACTCATTCAAAAACTCGACGAGTTTATCAGGAAATATTACCTGAATCAGCTCATCAAAGGTTTGCTGTATACCGCGGCAATCGTAGTTTCTGCGTATTTATTATTCAGTTTTCTCGAATACCGTTTTTACTTTTCTACCGGAGTTCGAAAAGTGTTGTTTTACAGTTTCCTCGGCGGCACTGCTTTTTTATTGTGGAAGATGGTGTTTACGCCTTTATTAAAATACTATCATTTAGGCAAAACTATCAATCATAAAACCGCTGCAAGTATTATTGGGACACACTTTGCCGAGATTCAGGACAAATTATTAAACGTGCTCGAGTTGCGCGAACAGGCACAAGGCACCGGCAACCAGGCACTTATTGAAGCCGGTATCAACCAGAAAATTGAAAAAATTAAACCGATTCCGTTTTCACTTGCCATTGATATCTCTAAAAACAGAAAATATCTGCGGTACGCACTTCCACCTTTAGCCGTATTGGTATTTGTGGTGTTTGCTGCGCCTAATGTGTTGAAAGACAGCAACTTCCGTTTCTTAAAAAATAATACGCCTTTTGAAAAACCGGCTCCATTCAATTTTATGCTGCAAAATAAAAATTTGGAAGTGGTGCAGTATGAAGATTTTGAAGTGCAATTGAAAATAAACGGCGCCGTTTTGCCCGAACAGGTTTCTATTGTTACCGAAACCGGTACGTATACCATGCAGAAATCTGCCGATGATGCCTTTTCTTATGTATTCAATAAAGTACCTTCAAATACCGATTTTCATTTCTTGGCAAATGGTTTTAATTCTAAAGAAGCAAGACTCACCGTTGTTCCAAAACCAACCTTACTCAATTTTGCTATCGATGTTAATTATCCTGATTATACCGGAATTAAAGATGAACGTTTACAAAACACCGGCGATTTATTAATTCCTGAAGGAACAAATCTTGAATGGTTATTTAATACAGAAAATACCGACCGTATTGAATTGTTTTTTGAAGGGCAGAAAATAAATGCTGTTAAAGATGGTAAATCTGCATTTAAAAGTACACGCCGTGCAATGACCAACGAAATTTATAAAATTGGAATTGGCAACGAACGCGTATATAATAATGATACTATTAGTTATACCATTACCGTAATACCTGATACGTATCCTGAAATTACTGCTGAACAATTTAAAGACAGCACCGACGAAAAATTCTTTTATTTTTTGGGAGAAATAAATGATGACTACGGATTTAAATCCATGCAATTTAAATATAAAGTTGAAGGCAGAGATGCCGGTGATAATTATTTTGTAAAAGAAGAAAAAAGTGAACCGGTAGGAATTCCTTCAGGTGTAAAAAATAATCGTTTTACACATGCTTTCGATTTGCGTGCTAAAACATTGCAACCCGGCGATCGTGTTACTTATTATTTTGAAGTGTGGGATAATGATGGCGTGCATGGCAGCAAAAGCACGCGCACAGCAACGATGCAGTTTGTAGTGCCTACAATCGATGAGTTGCAGGATATAAAAGATGATAACAATAAAGATATTAAAGACAAACTTGAAAATGTTTTAGATGATATTGCTGATGTAAAAAAACAAACTGAAAAACTGGAAGATAAAATTTTCGATAAAAAAGAATTGAATTGGGAAGATAAAAAGGCGATTGAAAATCTGATGCAAAAAATCAGAACATTCAGCAATCGGTTGAAGAAATAAAAGAGCAGTATAAAGAAAATCTCGAGATGCAAAAAGAATATCTCGAACCGGATCCTGAATTATTACAAAAACAAGAGCAACTTGAAAAAATGTTTGAAGAAGTAATTCCTGAAGAAATGAAAAAACTCATGGAAGAGTTACAGGAATTAATGGAGAAAATGAATAAAGAACAGTCGCTGGAAGAAATGAAGGACATGGAAATGAATAATAAACAACTCGAGCAGGAATTGGATCGCATGTTGGAATTATTCAAACAAATGGAGATGGAACAAAAAATGCAGGAAACCATCGACAAGCTGAATGAACTTTCAGAAAAACAGGGTAAATTATCGGAACAAACAGAGCAAAAACAAAGCGACAATAAAGAAAATATTGAGCAGCAGGAAAAATTAAATCAGGAGTTTGACGATGTTCAGAAAGACATGGAGGAAATGCGCGAAATGAACAAAGAACTCGAGGCGCCAAAAGAATTGGAAAATACCGAACAGCAAGAGCAGCAGATTGAACAAAAAATGGAACAATCGCAGCAGCAAATGCAACAAAATAATAAAAAGCAAGCCGGTCAGAGTCAAAAAAGTGCTGCACAGCAAATGAAAGAAATGGCTGCACAAATGCAACAGCAAATGCAGCAACAACAGCAAGAGCAGCAGGAAGAAGACATGGAGGCGCTGAAACAATTACTCGATAACCTGATAAAACTTTCGGTTGATCAGGAAGATTTGATGAATGAGGTGAAAAAACTCAAACCAACAAATCCAAAATTTATCGACCTGATGGCGCAACAGCAAAAAATTAAGGAAGACACTAAAATTGTAGAAGATAGTCTGCTCGCCCTCGCCAAACGCGTAACACAAATCAGCAGTTTTATTACGCGCGAAATGACTGATGTAAACACCAACCTCAGCAATTCCGTTGAGCAAATGGGCGAACGTCAAATCAACCAAAGCAATTTATATCAGCAGCTTACCATGACCGGGTATAACAACCTGGCACTGATGCTAGATGAGGTTTTACAACAAATGCAGCAGCAAATGGCACAATCAATGCCCGGCGCTCAGCAATGCCAAAAACCCGGCGGCAAAAACCAGTCGCAGATGCCTTCCATGAGCGAAATGCAAAAACAGCTCAACGACCAGTTGCAAAAAATGCAAGGTCAAATGAAATCCGGTCAAAAAAAGGGTGAACAACAAGGTCAGAGTAAAGAGTTGGCCGAAATGGCTCAAAAACAGGCTATGATTCGTGAAGCGCTGGAAAAAATGGCTCAGGAACTCGGCGGCGGCAATACCGAAGACGGAAAACTGGCAAAACAACTCGAACAGCTTGCCGACCAAATGGATAAAACCGAAGAAGACATTGTAAACAAGCAACTTTCTATTGAAACCCTAAAAAGACAGGAAGAAATTTTAACCCGACTGCTCGAAGCCGAAGAAAGTGAGCGCAAACGCAAGCAGGACAACGAACGCAAGTCGAATACAGCCAATGAAATTAACAGAACTGTTCCTCCGGCAATTGAAGAATACCTCAAAAAACGGAACGCCGAGCTCGATTTATACAAAACTGTTTCACCGGAATTGAAACCTTTTTACAAAAATTTAGTAGAAGAATATTTGCGGTCTATTAGCTACTAAACTGTAAACAAGGTAAAATGTCAGCAGAAACCTTAAGTAAACAAATCAGTCTCCAGTCACAACCTTCAAATATTGTATTAATCGAACCCTTTATTGAAGAGGTTCGAAGTCGGCTCAATATTGCAGATGAGATGTATGGAAACATACTCGTATGCATCACCGAAGCGGTTAATAATGCAATTCTGCACGGCAATAAAGCCGATGAAAGCAAACAAGTTGTGGTAAGCATCCAAAAAGAACAAAACAAATTAACCTGTCTGGTGAAAGATGAAGGTTGCGGTTTCGATTTTACCAATCTTCCCGACCCGACCGCACCAGAAAATATCGAAAACTGTGGTGGCAGAGGCATATTTTTAATGAAACACCTCAGCGACCTGGTGGTTTTTTCAAATGATGGATCAAAAGTGGAAATCCAATTCCGACTCTAATGGCTGCTATCCAATTCGCAAATAAAAACACCGCTTACAAACTCAAAGAAAAAGAGCGTATCGCCACCTGGATAGAGCGTGTTATTTTAATGCATCATAAATTCCCGGGTGATATCGAATATATTTTTTGTGATGATGATTTTCTTGCTGAGATGAATCAACAATATCTCGAGCACGATACATTTACCGATATCATCACATTTAATTATAATACCGGCCACTATATTTCCGGCGATATTTTTATCAGCATCGACCGAATAAAAGAAAATGCCGCTACTTACAAAACAACTACAGAAGAAGAACTCCATCGTGTAATGATTCACGGCATTTTACATCTATGCGGATTAAATGACAAATCTCCTAAAGACAAAAAACAAATGCAGGAGAAAGAAAATGAAGCGTTGGAAATCCTCACCCGCGTTTAATGAGTAATGAGTTGTCCGCAGCAGCGGACATGAGTGATGAGTTTTGTAATTTGTGTGTTTTTTAATGTTTCTCATATAATTACATTCCTCCACAAATTGCGTTGATTACATCAACAGAACCATTCTTCCGCTCTTACAGAGCTGGTGTTTTTGTGTCCGTCGTTTTTCTACCATTCTTTCGCTCTTACAGAGCTGGTTTTTTTATACGATTTATTTTCTGCGTTTTGTTACCATTCTCCCTCTTACAGAGCTGGATTTTTTATACGATTTATTTTTTGCGTTTTGTTACCATTCTTTCCCTCTTACAGAGCTGGATTTTTTATACGATATATTTTTTGCGTTTTGTTACCATTCTGTCGCTCTTACAGAGCTGGTTTTTTATTCGATATGATGTGTACGTTTTTTTACCAATCTTTCACTCTTACAGAGCTGGATTATTCGTATGATTTGTAGTATGGGCATTTTATTAAAATTATTTCACATCAATAAAATTGGATTTTTTATATGTTTAAACTAATTAGTTAAATTTCGAATTCAGTCAATTATTACTAAATGAATGAATAAATGATTAATAAATAAAATATTATTCTTCCAACTAAAAATTCTCCGTGACCTCCGCGGGCTGTTTCTCTGCGCACTCAGCGGTTTCGGCTGTTTAATTATTACATTATCAGGTAGAGCTGACCTATGTGTCAGCCGCTACATGAACTTCGAATGAAAGTTTTCGTAATTTTTTGTTGTTCTATTGTTGCTTCGTCATGGGCTAATATTGATTAGCCACTACGTCAGCTCCGAATGAAAATCATAATCAAATTCGGCTGTTCTTTGGCTATTCCATTGGTTCATCGGTACATTGATACATTCACCCATCCATAACGTTAGCTCCGAATGAAAATCAAACTCAAAACCGGCTGTTAATTAGCACATCTACACATTAGCACATCAGCACATTAATTGACTGTTCCATTGGTACATCATCCCAGACGCAACAGTAGCTCCGAATGAAAATCTCACTCTAAACCGGCTGTTAATTGGCTGTTTAATCTAAACGCTTCCCGCGCAATTAATTGGATATCCGGCTATTCTCCGCACCATATTCACCAACCGCAACGTTAGCTCCGAATATAAATCTCACCTCAAAATCGGCTGTTAATTGGCTGTTTAATTGGCTGCATATCATTCGCACATTGTGGCACATTCACCAACCGCAACGTAAGCTCCGAATGAAAATCATACTCAAATCCGGCTGTTCATTGGCTGTTTAATTGGTACATCGGTACATTCGCACATTGGTACATCAACATCCGCCGCGGCGGACACATTAGCACATCAACTTCCCGGCAATCCAATACCTATAATCAAAAAACGATAACAACGCCTGTTGCTCATATGCATCGTTTGAAATGTCCTGCAGTTGTTGAAATAATTTTTCTAATTCTTTTTCAAGTTGAGCGGGATTTGTTACCACGAACGACCGTCTGAAAAAATTCAGAATCGCCTTTTCAATTTCATATTTTAATTCCTGCTGCATCATAAAACGATATACACTTCTGATTAATCCGGGTAACAACAAGAAATTATTTAATTCGAAATGAATTAAAATATTTAACAATTTAACATGAACGGCAAACGAACGTAGCGGATGATTAAAATTTGAATTAATCAGCTTATTAATAATTCCCAACGCGTCAACATAATTTTTATCATATATAAAATATGCAGCAAGCCTGATTAACGTGTCGTGATAAATATTTACAATCGGATGTTTTTCTTGGAGAAAAATATTCACTTCATCCACAACATTTTTTCCTGCAGCAATATCTTTATTAAAAATAATATCATCTAATTGCAACTGATAAATTACTGCTTTAAGATATTGCTCTTCTGCCTTGCCCGACACTGGCAGACTGCGCATTTTTTCCAGTTGCCGGCGGTAATTATTTCTATCACCTTTATTAATAAATAATGAAATATAATTGTAATAAGCCCCAATTGCAGGAATATTTCTATTCAGCAATTGCGGTTGCATTTCTTCAAAAATGCGAATCGTTTTTTCCTGATAAAATAAAGCATTATCCCAATCGTTTAATAAACGATATAACAACGATAGCGCCGCATTCCGCGAATTCCTGAAACGATAATTTTGTTTTTCGGTATCGGGTAGTGAAGTAAGTTCATTCAGCAGTTGGTATACTTCCAATTTAATAAGCTGATTGCGTAATGGAAAATAAGTATTTACATAAAACAGTGCCTTCGTTAATCCCTGTCTCGTTACATAAGCATGTTTAATAATATCTGCACTTTCTGTAATCGATAAAACAATATCATCTGTTTTTTTTATTTTTTCTGCCTCATCATAAAAACGCAACAATTGAATCTGATGTGTTTGAAAAATAATCTGATAAGCGGGAAGCGTAACCGGATCGCTTAATTCAATACCTAAATCGGTAAAATGCTGACTTTGTTTTAATAATCCTTTTTCAGAAAGAATTTCTGCATAATCGAGCAATTCACGAATTTTAAATTGTGTGTTTTTTTCGCTGTGAAATGCGCGCAAACTTTTTAGTAATTGTTTGTACAAATAATTGCGAACGCTATGAATATTCGTTTTAGCGGCGCCAAGTTTTTCACGCAACTGCGCATCACTTTCAAATCCATGTTTATCAATTAAATGAAATAATTGAACATATGTTTGCGGCTTGTGATTCGTAAATCCACCCGCAGATTTTACAAAATAACCCTTTTCACTTGCTGTCATAGCGGAAATCAGCTCAAATAAAGGTTTCCACTGATTCTTTAACTGCTCGGAATTTAGTGCTTTTGACATAAGTGCCTATAAAAATAGAGCATTCACGACAAATATTACCAATCTCGGAATATCAGATTTTCGCATTTTTTGTATTGACTTCGCCTTTTTTAGCTAATAGATTTGCCTAAAAAGTAGACTTATTATGAAAAATTTAACCCTTTACTGTGCGTTTTCGCTGGTATTTTCGGCGAACGCTTTTTCCCAAAATTTAGTGTGGATGGCTGCATCCGATCCTTCATCCCCCAACCGTAACGACCAGGCATTTACCACTGAGCTGGATCTGAGTGGCAACCACTATGTTGCCGGAAACTATGCTGATACCCTGTTTATAGATGGTGTAGCATATCCCAATTACATTAACGATGGTTCTAACGATGCCTATGTTGCAAAATATGATGCCGCAGGTAACGTTTTGTGGGTGCAAACCATTAATGGACCGTCATCACAACTCATCAAATCGATGAAAGTAAATGCCTCAACCGGCGACTGTTATGTGAGCGGTGCTTTTATTGCTGATTTTTATGTGGGCGGAATTAAACAAAACTCCCAAACCTTCAGTGGATTTTCAACCAATTTTTATCGCTCTTTTATCATGCGATTCGATGCAAGCGGGAATTTAATTTGGTCGAATAACACTTATAGTATCATGGGTTACCCGATTGACGGCGGTCAGTCCATAGCACTTTCTCCGCTTGGCGATTATGTGTATATGCAAAACGGATATATTGGCGATGTGCTTTTCGAAACCGGTGAAGCTTTTTTCCCAACCGGATTTGGAGACCAGGATATTTTATTGACTAAATTTTCAACGGCAACAGGTCAAATAAGTTCGTATCGAAATAATATTCAACGATATCTGGTTGATGGTTATATTTTAGAAACCGACAGATCGGGAAATGTAATTTTTGCCGGAAGCCATCGCAGAAACTGCATGAATGAAGTAGATACTGTTGCTTTTCCCTTTTGCGATACGAATCCATCATATGCATTGCCCGATGGTTTTATCTGGAAAATGGATGCAAACTTCGGAAGTATCTGGGGCAAAGAAATAAATGGCCTCGGTTTTGAAATTGTTTCTGCAATTGGTACCGACGCACAAAATAATGTGTATGCATACGGAACATTTGGCAGCAATGCAGATTTTGATGGCACCGTATTAATTCCCGATTCCGGTAAATCAAATGCTTTTGTTGCAAAATTAAATGCAAGCGGCACGTATATGTTTTTAAAACAATTTTCTGCAGAGGAATTATACATGACTGAATATCCTACTGATGCAGAAGCACCATTTGCAGTCGATTCAAAAGGTAATGTATTTCTTGGCGGCGCTTTTTCCGGAACATTAAATTATTATGGTAATACATTATCATCTAACTCATCGCCGTATTTATTTTATGCAAACGGATATTTATTAAAATTGAGTAATACAGGGATATTAAAATGGGGCGAACGTTTCGCCGGCAACGTTGGACCGTTTGATGAAACCGCTGTGCATGGTATATCGGTGTTAGGTTCGTATTTAGCGGTAGGCGGTGAATTTGCATCAAACAATGTTTATCAAAACGACACCACCTATTCTGATCAAAATGCATATTTCCTCAGTTCCATTCAGGACTGTGATGTAAAAATTACAATTACTGCATCTGCTTTATTAGTGAGCGCCGCTTTCCCGGTAACATTAAGCACTCCATTACGCCCCGGTTATTCCTATCAGTGGCAGCGAAATAATATAGACATTCCCGGAGCAACTTCAAACACTTATGTTACAACCCTTACCGGTAATTATAAAGTAATTGTAACAACCGGTGTTTGCACTATCGAATCAAAACGTGTGCGTTTATTTTTACATCCACGTGAAGGCGGCGCCGACAATGCAGCTATAACTGTGTATCCAAACCCTGCAAAGGAGCAACTTAATATTCAGGTGCCGGCATCACAATTCAATAAATCATTTAACTTAATTATTACCGATTTATCAGGAAGAATTGTTTATTCCGAAAATAGTAATTCCGGCGAATCCGGTTTAATTAATATTCATTTACAAAACAGTATCAGCAGTGGAACATATATCATCCAATTAGTTGGTGATAATTATACTTCCTCTACTTCAGTAGTTATTGAATAAAAAAGTTTTATTAAAACAAAAGGTCACCGCACTTGGTGACCTTTTTTTGTGTACAGGTATTTATTTATTTTCAAGCACTTCAATCGCAGCCTTCAATAACAATTTAATTTTTTTCACCGGCAAATCTTTTTCCGCATCCACCATAAATATTTTCATCCGCGAACGTTTCTCCTGAATTAATTCCGGAACATCCATTTTATTCCCATCAGCAAATCCAATATAAGGTTGTCCCGTTTTTTTATTCGTCCACAAGTAACACAACATTTTTCCCTTGTAATAAAAAAATGGCATACCGTATTTCCATTCGGGTGAAATATTTTTATGTTGCACCAAAATCAAATCACGCAACGATAGCAAGCAACTTTGTGTTGGTTCCGGTTGTGATAGGAAATAGTTGTCGGCGTTTGGGTGCATTGTTGGTTAAAGTTAGGCGAATTTGTGGTTCGTTTTAAAAATTCTATCAGTTTCTTTGCTAAACGCAAGTTTTCGCTCCCAACTAAGAGTTGCCTTCAATTTACCGATGGTGATCAGGAGGAAAGTCCTTGTTTTAGAAGCAAAATAGGATTAACTTAGTTTTTGTAAATAAAATTCCTATGTTTCGCCAGTTTCAATCGGTAACACTTGTAGTAGCCTTTATCTTTAATTTTAATATTAGTAATGCTCAAATTAGTTATCCTGTTGTAAAAGCCGGATCTGACAATATGTTGTTGGCAAGCATGGAACAGAGTATTGATTATTCCGACGATACAATAGGTTTTTTTCCCAATTTGATAACCAATTATGAATATAATACATATGGTGATCCCGAATTAACAAAATTTTATGCATGGAGTTCTAGCGACCAGGCCTACTACGAAATGAGCAATTTTGAAACTTTCGAATATAGTGAAAATCAGCAACTTATAATTTATAAGGATGAAGACAGAACTATCACATACAGTTATAACTATTGTTTATTGCCGGAAGAAACACAAACCTCATTCTATAATGATACTATAGTTGAAAAACATGATTTATATTATGATGAAATGTGCCGATTAATTGTTGACAAAAAAACCTTGTTTTCTTCTAATTGGGAGGCAACAGCGGAACTAATCAGTTCCTATTTTTATCCTATGATCAATTATCAGGGAGCCTTGGAGGTCAGCACCCATTATTATTACAATGCTGAGGGCAAGTGTGTTGGCGATAGCTCTTTTGAGCGGGATCAGGGCGAGCTTGCATGGATAAGTAGAAGGTATCACCATTACACTTATTCCGGAAACTTATTGAGCACGGCTATTGAAGGTATGTACAACTCGTCTTTGGATATATATTATAATAATTCACGCAATACTTGGTATTATGATAGCAGCGACCATTTAATAGAAAAAACAATCGAAGATTGCTTGACTGATGATAATGTGTTTTATCCTTATTTAAAGGATATTTATAATTATAATGCAGAAGGTCTTTTAGAAACTTCAATTAGCTATCACCATACAGGATTAAACGATTGGTTTGCGGAATCTATAAGAACATATTACTATATGCCAAAACCACAAAATATTCCCGAACAAACAACAATATCTGTTTTTCCAAATCCTGCAACACATATAAGCTATATCAATCTCATTTCGGACCATGAAGACGAGGTGCAATTTACATTATATAATATTACCGGAAAAAAAATATTTCAATCTGATTTTATACCTATTACATACGGTAAAAATCAAATACCATTATATTTATATAATAACGCAGAGCCGGCTATATCATCCGGTAGTTATTTTTTATTAATTGAAGGCGCTCACAAGTATCCGACAACGCAGATAATTGTTTTGTAACATTTTTTTAAATGGATTTTGCCCCATAACGCTTTCTTAAAAAACACATATTTTTTAACCTGTTGGAGCAGCAAAATGCTCCATCCCAGTTACATCCTCACCCGCCATCCGTTTCAACTCCGTTCCTGCGGAGCCGGGGTTTTCACTTCTGTCGGGGCTAGCAGAAAAGTAGTTGCTCCGATTGGATTGAATTAATCGCGTTTTATAAAAACCCTTTGACTAATCCGAATTAATTTGTAAAGATTAACGCCGTGGTTCAACAAATAATTTAGCAGTTTGTATGGTATTATTCATTTTCAAAACACCAAAATAAATTCCTTCTGTTAGTTCGTTTAAATATATACTTGCAGTGCTGCTATTAATAGTTGAATGAACTATAGTTTTACCCTGCAAATCGAATAAATAAAATTCGCAAGGATATATTGCCGGATATAAATAAATAATATTCTCACTAATATAAATTGATGCATTTTTATTTTCAGATGGAGCGGGAATTAAATCTTCAGGTGCAACACCTGTGTTTATTCTCGTTAAATAAAAATTCGATTTACTATTTATATTATCAACAGAGGTGCCGGCAATAATGGCTTTTCCGGTAGGTTGAAACCCAATGGCTACCGATGTGTTATTGAATTCGTCCTGCTCCATTTGAAAGGTACCCTGTTCGCCAAATATTGTATCTAAATCTCCTGTCGGTAAAAGTCGCATGGCAAATAAATGAGTTGGGTCTAATAAAGATGCTTCCCCGGTGTTTCCACAAACTAAAATTTTATCATCCGGTTGCACTAAAACATTATCTGCTCTGTCAGTACATGAATTAAAGTTATATAAGAGTGTTCCTTTGTCTGAAAAACTAAGATCCAATGTGCCATCCTTTTGCAACATAGCCATTGCGATTTTTCGTCGGCTGTATTGACAATAGGCCGGGTTTTCAATTACCATTGTTCCCACCGCAATTATTTGTCCGGTCGACAATATGTCAAATCCTGAGAGTAAAACCGTATCACTAAATTCCACAAAAGCAACTCCTGCATTACCAAAACTGTAATCCGGTTCACCATCGGGATGTAATTTATAAAATATGAATTTTCCGTCGCTGATGCCGGCAAGAAGTAGTTTCCCATCCGACATGATTTTTATACTTTTTGCAACGGAATTGCCGCCACTGAAATTTGTTATTATCAATCCATTGTCACCAAATGATGTGTCCAATATGCCATTTTGTAATGCTCTCCCAACAATGAAACTATGGGTGTATGTTTCATTGTAGCTATATCCGCAAAAAAGAATTTTCCCATCTTTCTGTATAGCAATTGAATTGATGTTATCACTATCATAATTGCCGGAATACAAAACAGCACAACCATTTGTTCCAAATAAAGTATCAATAGTTCCATCAGGTAAAAATTGATATAAACATCCGTATGAATTAGGCCAGCCATTTGCACATCCGCCAACTACTATTTTACCACTCTCTAATAACTCAATTGCACCACCTATTCTACTGAATATGCTGTCGTTTCCCGGTATTGCGACAACGCCATTTAAACCAAAATTAATATCAGGCGCTCCGTCTTCTAAAATTTTTGAAATTATTAAATTACTTGTTACACTTCTCTCCGATCCGGTGATATAAATTGCTCCTTCTGAATCAATTATCATATCAGTAGCAATTTCAAAATCACCTTCAATTTCTGAATTTACAACTCCTTGTTCACCAAATGTATTATCCATTACCCCATCTTGGCTGTAACAATTAAATACATTACTAATTAATAGCACAAAAATGGTAAACAGCAATTTGCCTTCTTTCAATGTGTTTTGAATACCCTGCTGTGGTTTTCTGCAGCATTGAGGGCCGAATGAGATGACGGAAATAATATGGCGCTTACCATTATTATGGCTTGCGTTCAGCCTATAAAGTATCAATCGTTTCATATTGTGTAACATGCTGGGCGGAATGTTTGGGGACTATGAATATTAATAAATAATACAAACAAATTTATAAATAAACAACAACTTAGAGTAGTAAAATTGCCCCATTGCTCTTAACAGGTTACTTTGGTTGGGTTCCGGTTGTGAGAGATAATAATTATTAATGGGGTCAAACATTTCTTTAAGATTTCTACCAAGTTTAAATGCGATAAAAGATTTTTAACCGTATTCGTTTTTACAAAATCACAACTTCCACCATTGCGCTACCAACCTTAACAACATAAACTCCCGCCATCAAATCAGGTTGAATTAGGGGACTACAAATATCTTTAGTAATATTTATAAAAATTTCACCGGCGGCTGTATAAATTTCAATATACTCATTCTCTAATTCAGTTTCATCCGAAATTCTACACGATTCAGTTGTAAATGCCTGAATATCAGCATATTCTGAAACATCTCCACCAACACAAATCGACCTAATTTGCCATTCATATGGTGTTGAACAGGCGAGTCCCGCAACTTTTCTAAACGATTTTACACCCGATACAATTTTTGTTGTCCAATCCGCGGCGCCAACCGGTCGATATTGCAATTCAAAATGATCGACATCAACCATTGGCGACCATTTTATTTTTGCGGTTGTTGCTGTAATTGCAGCTGTTGGAAGCGGAATAGGAGCAAAACAATCGACAGGTAATCCCGCTAAAATAGGCGCGCCTTCAGTCAAATTAATTGCTGAAGAAAGTATGGTCATGTTTTCAAATCCGTAAGTAACTGTTTTTATGCGCATCCATCCATAATTCTCTGCTGCACCATTTTTAAGTACAAATCCTACATAGGTGTCGCCACTTGAAAATCCTCCCAAATTAAATACTGTGCTACATGCGCCTCCGCTATCAATTTGCCAATTATTAATAAAAACCGGCGCTTCAATTGTTGCAAGGCCAACGCCAATAAATGCACCCAATTCAAGCTCTTGTGCCATATTAATATCTACAACGTTAGTTCCTGCTCCAAAACAATATTGTGTAAACGTTCCCGTGTAAAACAGCACACCATTTTCTCCCAAGGGCTCAATACTAAAATACCCAAACTCTCCGGCAAAGGTCGTCCAATCATAATATACTGCCTCAATCCTAAAATCATCAGCGCCATTACCATCAACATCCAAAAACACCTCATCCGGCGCCGGAAACGGCCCATCATAGACCATAATATCCGGGTCATAATCAGTAACCACAACCTGCCCCGATCCCGCGATTGGTAAAAATGCTGCAGCAAATAAATGGTAAGCGCCAAGTTTCTTATTCGTAATTGCTCTCATGGTTTAACTTTTGGGTATTTCAAAAATAATAAAATAAATCAATAGAAACCATGCAACCCCTTTTTTGAATCCGTACTAACGTTCCACGTGAAACAATAAAAAATCCGTCCCAATCCGTTTAATCCGTTCAACCTGTGTTCCATTATAACGTTCCACGTGGAACACGGGGAACACCCAATATCATCCATCTATTATAGATCGTACAAAAATCCGCGTCCATCCACTAAAATCCGCGACCCGCCCCGCCGGGTTCTGCGTTGCATGTGTTCCACGTGGAACATTCAAACAAAAAAATCAGCCCCAATCAGCAAAAATCCGCGACCCGCCCCGCCGGGTTCTGCGTTCCATGTGTGGAACTTTAATCCAGTACTTCTTATTTATCTTTGCAAACGATGTTCAATCAATATGATGTTATAGTTGTGGGTGCCGGTCATGCCGGATGTGAAGCCGCTGCCGCTGCTTCCAATATGGGAGCAAAGGTGATGCTCGTTACCATGAACATGCAAACCATTGCACAAATGAGTTGTAATCCTGCAATGGGTGGGGTTGCGAAAGGTCAGATTGTTAGGGAAATTGATGCAATTGGTGGGTATTCGGGTATAGTGACAGATAAATCAGCTATTCAGTTCAGGATGTTGAACTTGAGTAAAGGTCCTGCTATGTGGAGCCCGAGAGCTCAAAGTGATAGAATGCTATTTGCCGCGGAATGGAGATACATGCTGGAACAAAGCCCAAATGTAGATTTCTGGCAAGATACCGTTGCGGGTTTATTGATTAAAGATGGGAGAATAGCAGGTGTTAGAACAAGCCTAGGAATGGAAATACCTTCTAAAGCAGTTGTTCTTACAAATGGCACCTTTCTCAATGGCCTAATACATATTGGTGAGAAAAACTTTGGTGGTGGCAGGGTGGCTGAGAAAGCTGCGACAGGCATAACCGAACAACTCATCAACCTCGGTTTCGAAAGCGGCAGAATGAAAACCGGAACACCGCCAAGGGTAGATGGAAGAAGTTTAGATTATACTTTAATGGAAGAACAGCTGGGTGATGCAATACCACAGAAGTTTTCCTATACCGATACAAAACCGCTGGCAACTCAACGTAGTTGCTGGATTACATACACTTCGGAAGCCGTTCATGATGTATTAAGAACAGGCTTCGACCGCAGTCCAATGTATTCGGGTAGAATTAAAGGTCCGGGACCAAGGTATTGTCCTAGTATAGAAGATAAAATTGACCGCTTCGCAAGTAAAGAACGTCACCAAATATTTGTTGAACCGGAAGGATGGAATACGGTTGAGGTTTATATCAATGGATTTTCTACCAGTCTGCCCGAAGAAGTGCAGTATGCAGCCCTCAAAAAGATTAAAGGTTTCGAAAATGTAAAGATGTTCAGACCTGGGTATGCTATTGAATATGATTACTTCCCTCCTATGCAATTGACACATACACTGGAAACCAAGCTGATTAAAAACCTGTTTTTCGCGGGTCAAATTAATGGGACTACAGGGTATGAAGAAGCTGCTTGTCAGGGACTTATGGCAGGTATCAACGCCGCCTTATCAGTAGCAGAAAAAGCACCTTTTGAAATAGACAGAAGTGAAGGTTATATCGGTGTGCTGGTTGATGATCTGATAAATAAAGGTACTGAAGAACCTTATAGGATGTTTACCTCCAGAGCTGAGTATCGAGTATTGCTCAGACAAGATAATGCTGATATTCGACTGACTAAAAAATCGCATGACATTGGTTTAGCCAGCGATGAAAGGTTAAAACGTGTAAATGAAAAAATTGCTGCTACAGCAAAACTCATCGCATTCCTCCGTGATTTATCTGTTGATCCTGATCAGGTGAATGGCATGCTCGAATCGAAAGGCTCAACAACAATTAAACAAAAAACTAAAGTTGCTCAATTATTGAGCAGACCACATATTGGGTTAAACGACCTGATCGGATTAAACGCCGCAGTTGATGCTGAGTTACTTAATTATGAAACCGAATTCAGAGAGCAAGCGGAAATCAGTATTAAATACGAAGGGTATATTGCTAAAGAAAAAGAACTGGTAGATAAAATGTTGCGTCTTGAAAATATTATTATTCATGATGCTATCGATTATCATCAGCTGCATTCCATTTCATCTGAAGCAAGAGAGAAGCTCAGTAAAATAAAACCTAAAACATTAGGCCAGGCAAGCAGAATTAGTGGTGTTTCACCAAGTGATATCGCTGTTTTAATGATTCATATTGGTAGATAACTAATTGATTATCAATATATTACATCAATTTATTTGTTATTTTTCTGGCCTGAATTTCGCTATAATATTACCTCCAAACTAACATTTAACTTAAAGCACATCATATCTTTGCCAACTCAATGCGATTACTACTCTGTTTATTAATAAGTTTAATTTTTGCAAGTTGTGCAAATCAGGTTACGCCAACCGGAGGTAAAAAAGATACCACACCGCCGGTGGTATTAGATTACGAACCGGATTCCGCAACCGTGTTTTTTGATGCACAACAAATTACTTTAGTATTCGATGAGTATGTTCAATTAAATGATGTATTTAATCAGGTAATTATTTCTCCCCCTTTAGATGCAACTCCAGAAATTAAATTAAAAGGCAAAACGGTTACCATCAATTTAAATTCAGAATTAAAACCTGCAACAACTTATACCATAAATTTCGGTCAGGCGATAAAAGATATTACTGAAGGAAATGCACTGGAAAATTTTACCTATGTTTTTTCAACCGGTGCTTTTATTGACTCACTAAAAGTAAGCGGAAAGGTTACAGATTTATTAACTGCGGCGCCGGCAACAAAAGCATATGTTGTTTTATATTACGAACCAACGGATACTTCCTTCACAAAAACAAAACCGTATTATTTTGCTAAAACAGATAATACCGGAAACTTTACGATTAATAATATCAAAGCCGGTAACTATAATTTATATGCTATAGAAGATCAGAACTTTAATTATTATTACGATTTACCAAATGAGAAAATTGCATTTCAAACATCAACAATTCAAATAGACAGTAATATCAGCAATCAGAAATTGCAACTCTTTTCGGAGGATAAAACACTGCAGAATTTACAAGAAATTAAATCTACCCGCTACGGACAAACACGATTAATATTTGCAAAAAATACATCCGCTACAAACATAACATTTACCGGAAGCGATACTTCTTCAGAATACTTTTCCCGAAATAAAACCAACGATACCATCCTCTTTTGGAAAACAAATTACTTATTAGATACACATCAGTTAACAATATCATTTGATACTTCTGTAATAAACCGAATGGTAGAAATTAAATCTTTTCCCAAAGATTCAAATTTCTACAAACAGACAAATACATTTACCGGTAATGTTAGTAGTATCAGCAAAGGCGCCGATGCAAACGCTCGCGCCGACTGGGATCCGGGTCGAACTGTGCAATTAAATTTTTATAATCCTATTAAATCAATTACACCAAATGCCATTCAGGTTTTTAAAGATAGTGTTGCATTAACAACCGCAACTATTACAATTGATTCGCTTGATGCCAGAAAAGTATATATTCAATACGACTGGTTACCGGGTACACCGTATAATATTATCATAGCAGCAAAAAGCACAAAAGATATTTTTGGTTTAACTAATATCGGTGATACATTAATGATTCAAACCAGGAAAGTAGATGCTTATGCAACTTTGTCTACAACCATAAAAAACAATAGTAACAGCAACCTGATATTTCAGTTAATGAAATTCGATTTAACAATTTTAGACGAACGATATCTCTCCAAAACATTATTTGAAAATCCGGATAAAACGTTTCTTGTGAAACAATTAAATTTATTGCCGGGTGTTTATAAAATCAGAGTTATTATAGATGCTGATGGAAATGGTAAATGGACGCCCGGTAATTTAGCTACAAAACAACTTCCCGAAACCGTATTATTTTTTCCGGTAGATCAAAATTTAAGGGCAAATTGGGAAAATGAAATCGATTGGGAAATTTTTTAAACGCATTCCCATCTCCCCCAAAAAAAAATATTTTTCTGAAAAAAACGGCTTTCATATTTAAACGCTGTTAAAAGATTTTCATTTTTTCGACCTGGACTATCAAAAAGAAGTTGCATCGTTTAAAATCAAAATAAACGCGAAAATTTAAGCTTTTTGAAAATTAATTCGGAGAAAATAGCCCAAAAACGGAATCAGTCCAATGCAATTTCCGGAGCCGCCGTTCGGCAATAATTTATACCAAAACGGGTGATACACCATTTTTTTAATTCCGTAATTTCATCATCAACTAATTGAGTGAGCGCTTTAGTCAACTCAATACGGAATAAACTCATATCAAAACTTACCTTTTCAAGGATCATTTTGCAGTATTCAAGCATCGTCATTTCTTTGTAATTATATTCTCTTAACGGGTTAATTATACAAATGTTGCATTTTATAAAACTTTAACGCAGCAAAGCTTTTCACATTATTTTGACGATTATACAGCAGAAAAGACAGTGTAAAAATTTATTATCTTTATTTCGAAATTAACAATCTAAATTTCAAAGCATTATGAAGCATTGTTATACCTTACTCCTCTTCCTGATTTCAGCAACATTTATAAATGCACAAATAACAGCCTATCCGGATACGAGTATTTGTCCGGGCGATGAATTACAATTGGGTTCAACCTTAATTGATTTTTGTGGCGATTGTTATAGTTATCAAAACCTGGACTACGCACCGGAACCAATTGGTGGTGAAGCTATTACCATGGTTGATGATACGTATATCGGTCCGTTTCCAATAGGATTTTCATTTTGTTATTTCGGAGAAGAATATGATGAGTTTTATTTATGCTCAAATGGTTGGATTAGTTTTTTAGAGCCGGACTTTGGATGGACAGGCAACTGGACGCCCGATGGTCCTATTCCTGATATGGCTGCAGATGTTCCGAAAGCAGCAATTTTTGGACCTTGGACCGACTGGCATACCGGCTTGTGTACCGAATGTATTCATTATGAAACAGTTGGTGTTGCTCCGAACCAACGTTTATTAGTAACCTGGGATGAAGTGCCATTATTTTCTTGCACAGATGAAGCAGGTACTTTCCAAATTATATTACATGAAACATCAAATTTTATTGATAACCATTTTACAGATGTAATGGTTTGCCCGGAATGGGATCTTGGCGTTGCAACACATGGTTTAATTAATCAAAATGGTTCAATAGCCTTTACTGTTGAAGACAGAAATGCAACAGAATGGGAAGCACACGATGAATCATGGCGTTGGTATACCAGTATTGTTGAGTGGTTTGATGAAGATGGTGTGTTAATTGGTAACGGTCAAGTTGTTGATGTAGCACCGGATGTTACAACTACCTATACTGTAGTTCAAACTTTATGCGACGGAACAGTTTATACTGATGATGTAACCGTTGAAGTGGGTGCTGCTTTTGATACTGAAGTTTTAACAACAGATATTACTTGTGGGGGAGATGATAATGGAACAGCAACTGTTACTGTTGATGGCGGACTAGAACCTTATACTTATGAATGGAGCAGCGGCGAAACCGGTGTTGACCATGTTTCCGGTTTAGATGGCGGTACTTATACCGTTACGGTAACTGAAGCCGGTGGTTGTTTGAGAGAATACACTTTTACTATTAATGAACCTGAAGAGCTCGTAGCAACTGCAACCGATATTGTTGACAATCCTTGTTTTGATTATGAAGAAGGTTCTGTTCATATTGATGTTACCGGTGGTACCATTCCTTATAGCTATAGTTTAGATGGAGGTGCTGCTACAATTGTTCCCGACTTTGATAACCTGGGCGCAGGAACTTACACAGTGGTTGTTACAGATGCTAATGGCTGCACCGATGAAGCTACATTTTCAATTGATGAACCAATATTATTAACTGCAGATTTAACTGCAGATGACAATACAATTTTTGTTGGTCAAACAGCAACTATAACATTGGAAACAAGTTTACCGGGAATAGAATCAGTAACCTGGGATCCGGAAGTGCCTTGTGAAGCACCTTGTTTTACAGCAACAGTAGCTCCTTTCACTACTACAACATATACAGTAACCGTGGTTGACGATATGGGATGTGTGGCAATAGATACCATTACCATTTTTGTTGAATTTGTTCCTGAGGTATTTTATCCCAACGCTTTTTCGCCAAATGCAGATGGCACTAACGATGAATTTACCGGAGTTGCATATAACGTAACGGAATATCACTTTACCATTTTTAACCGCTATGGCCAATTAGTGTTTGAAACCAATGTTTTTGACCCTGTTCACGGTTGGGATGGAACATTTAATAACGAGCCACAGGAAATGGGTACTTATATTTATCAGGTAAGTGCATCGTTCAACAATGGCGAAGCATTTACCGGTTCGGGAAACCTGACTTTAGTGCGTTAATATATATATTATAAAATAATAGATGCATTATTGTGTAGACTTAGTGGCAATGAGATTTTAAGCCGCTACCGTATTTCTATTTCACAGAACATCAGGAGCTGGTAATTAAAACTGAATTGTTACCGATTTATGGTAATTCAAAGGCCTGTGGCAGCGGGCTTAATCGAGTAGAATTTTATTTGTTAACACATTGTGAATTTCTCAAAATTTTCCTATCTTTGCATTCCCAAAATAGTAAGTGATGAAAAGGACGTTTCAACCATCCAGAAAAAAAAGAAGAAATAAGCACGGTTTTCGTGAGCGTATGGCAACTAAAGACGGACGTGCAATTATAGCTCGTCGTCGCCGTAAAGGACGTAAAAAATTGACTGTTTCTGACGAAAGAAATATCGGTAAATAAACCAACTGAAGGTTCTGAAAGCGGCGCTACGCGTATGTTTTCAAGAGCCACCCTCAGCAAGTCCGAACGACTTGGCAGAGAACAACTTATTGCCTCGCTTTTTGAAGCGGGGCAAAGTTTTTTGAGCCCACCCTTCCTTATTTATTATCAAATTACTACACTACCGGAAGCTGTTCCTGTTCAGGTTTTAGCAACTGTATCAAAAAGGAAATTCGCCAAAGCAACCGATCGTAACCTAATTAAAAGGCGTATAAAAGAAGCTTATCGGGTGAATAAATTACCCTTATACCAAAAATTAATATCTGCCAACAAACAACTCGCACTGGCAATTTTATACAACGAAAAAAAAATAACATCTTTTAACGACATCGAGTCTAAAATCAAAGTAGCTTTATCCGAACTTATTAAACGGATATAAGATATTATAAATAATAACGTTTAGTAATACAGTGTATTAATTACATGAAATATATCAGCAGGTTTTTTGGATGGATTTTAATATTGCCGGTAAAAATATATCAGCTCTTAATATCTCCCATTTTACCTAACTCATGTCGCTATACACCAACCTGTAGTCATTACATGGTGCAGGCAATTACAAAATATGGTCCAATAAAAGGAACGTGGTTAGGTTTAAAAAGAATTGCAAGATGTCACCCCTGGGGCGGACACGGACATGACCCGGTTCCATAAATAAAAACGAATAATAGTATGCAGCGTTTAAAAACATTTTATCAGTCAGCAAAAGGTAAACTCATAATTACCGCAACTGCAATTAGTTCTGTATTTATAATTACTACGGCAGCAACCGGTGCCGATTTATTTGAAGTTGGAAAAAACATCGACATATTTACTTCTGTATATAAAGAATTAAATACTTATTATGTGGATGATGTTGATCCGAATAAATTAATGCGCACCGGAATTGATGCCATGCTGGAAAGTTTAGATCCTTACACAAATTATATTTCTGAAGCAGAATTAGAAGGATATAAATTTCAAATTACAGGAAATTATGGTGGTATTGGCGCAAGTATTCGTCCAATAGAAGGAAAACAAACTGTAATAGAATGTTTTGAAGGATTTGCTGCGGAAAAAGCAGGATTAATTCCCGGTGATATTATTTTAGAAATTGATGGTAAAAAATTATCAGATGTAAATGATGATGAAATTACCGATTTATTACGCGGTTCTCCGGGAACAACTTTAACATTAAAAGTAAATCGCCCATTTGTAGAAAAAACATTTGATGTAGTTGTTACCCGCGAAGATATTGATGTACATAATGTGCCATACTATGGTTTTGTGGAAGAGGGTATTGGTTATATCATTCTCTCACAATTTACTGAAGACGCAGGTTTAAACGTTGGTAATGCTGTTAAAGAATTGAAAAAAATTAATCCGAACATGAATGGTTTAATTTTAGATTTAAGAGGTAACCCGGGCGGACTTTTGCGCGAAGCTGTTAATGTATCGAATGTATTTATTAATAAAGGTGAAGCAGTATGCAGCACATTGGGTAAAGTAAAAGAATGGGATAAAACATTTAATACTTTAAACAGTGCAATCGACAGTAAAATAAGTTTAGTTGTTTTAACAAACAGTTCTTCAGCATCTGCATCAGAAATTGTTGCGGGAACTATTCAGGATTATGACCGCGGTGTAATACTTGGAGAAAAAAGTTTTGGAAAAGGATTAGTGCAAACTACACGTGATATTTCATACAACACGAAATTAAAATTAACAACAGCTAAATATTATATTCCCAGTGGGAGATGTATTCAGGCTTTAGATTATACGCATCGTAATCCGGATGGCAGCGTGGGTAAATTACCTGACTCATTAAAAACAGCTTTCAAAACTAAAAGTGGAAGAACTGTTTATGATGGTGGTGGAATTGATCCGGATGTAAAAGTTGAACGCGAAAGTTACCGCGATATCACCATCAGCTTAATTCGCAAAAATTTAATCTTTAATTACGCTACTTTATATCACTTTGAACATCCTACTATTGGAGATGCAAAAACATTTTCAATGAGCGACAAAGAATATGATGCATTTGTAACCTGGCTGCGCGATAAAGAATATGATTATACTACTGCAACGGAAAAAGATTTGGAATATCTGGAAGAAAGTGCAAAAGAAGATGCTTATTACGATGCTGTAAAAGATGATATTGCCAGCCTAAAAACGAAAATTAATCACGATAAGGAAAAAGACTTATATAAGTTTAAGGATGAAATTTTAGCCGAACTCAACGCAGAAATTGTTGCCCGCTACTATAATGAAGATGGTCGCATAGAGGCCAACTTCGATCAGGATAAGGAAATTCAAAAGGCGGTGGCCGTTTTAAAAGATGCAAAAACGTATCAGGAGCTGCTTATTCCTAAACAATAAATTTCATCTGCGGTAGGTAATTTATCCGGGATGAAAGGAATCAAATATTGCTAAAACCCTTATTCAGTATGCATTATAACCCTATGCATATACTTTTTTATTAATATGTTTTCCTTCACTGAAACATAAATCACACGTATTGAGGTGAATTATTAGTTATTTTGCGAAAAATTAGATTTAAATCATGTTTACAGTAATTCGAACATATCGTTTTTGGGTATTACTTGTTCTCTTGGCAAGTTTTGGTGTGGTATCAGGTCAAACCACCATTAAAAGTGCATTAGAGCAACATATTACCTATCTGGCTGACGATAAACTGGAAGGAAGAGCAACAGGTAGCAAAGGAGAGGCCCTGGCATCTGATTATATAGCCAAAGCCTTTAAAGCTATTAACCTTAAACCGGCTGGTGATAACAATACGTACTTACAAGCCTTTGATGCCCATGCGGGAAAAGCACTTGGCCCAAATAACTATATTAAAGCAGGAGAAACTTTCGATAATATCGCTGAAACCTATCCGCATCCGATGTCGGCAAACGGCATTGTAACTGGAAAAGTTGTTGCAGCGGGTTTTGGAATTATTGCACCTACATTAGATTATAACGACTATACCGGAATTGATGTAAAAGGGAAAATTGTAATCATAAAATTTTCATCGCCTGATGGTACACATCCACATTCTAAGTATGTTGATTTTAATGATGAACGTTTAAAAATAAAATCAGCAGTTGAACAAGGTGCAACGGCAGTATTATTTTATAATGAAGATGAAAATTATGATGTTCCTACTCAAGATTATCGCAGAACAATTACAGCAGAAAATATTCCGGTAATCATAATCAGTAAAACGGTTGCAGCAAAATTATTATCCTATAAAAACGAAATAACTATTTCCGCTGAATTAAATCCTGTGGTAAAAACCGGACATAATGTATTGGGGTATATTGATAATGGTGCTGTAAATACTATTGTAATTGGTGCACATTACGATCACCTTGGTCACGGCGAAATTGAAGGTTCGTTATACAGAGGAGCACCTGCCATTCACAATGGTGCTGATGACAATGCGAGCGGTGTTGCATTAATAATTGAATTGGCAAAAAAAATAGCCACATCAGATTATAAAAACAATAATTATTTGTTTATCGCATTTAGTGGTGAGGAGATGGGACTCTTTGGCAGCAAAGCTTTCGTGGCATCTACCCTAGTAAATAACTACAGCATTAATTATATGCTCAATTATGATATGGTTGGGCGATTAGATACATCTAAAACAATAATAATTAATGGTGTTGGCAGCAGCACAAACTGGCGTTTATTGCAAAATATTAAAATAGATGATTTAAAATTAAAAACTACTGAATCAGGAATAGGACCAAGTGATCAAACTTCATTTTATTTAAAAGATATTCCTGTTTTACATTTTTTTACCGGCTCACATAACGATTACCATAAACCAACCGATGATGCTAATTTAATTAATTACGAAGGCATAGTTGATGTATTGGATTTTAGTTATGTATTAATTGATTCATTAAATAGTGCCGGGAAAATTAATTTCACAAAAACAAAAGAAGAAAACAACGAAAATACCCCACGTTTTAAAGTAACACTGGGTGTAATTCCTGATTATGCATTTGCCGAAAAAGGTATGCGCATTGATGGTGTTACGGATGGCAAACCGGCAAGTGTTGCAGGATTAAAAGCAGGGGACATTGTAATTAAATTAGGCGAATATGATGTAGTAGATATGATGGGTTACATGACCGCATTGGGTAAATTTAGTAAAGGAGAAACCACAATTGTTACCATTATTCGCGATAAAGAAACACTTCAACTGGAGGTTAAATTTTAATTGGCAAAAATATTACATATAGAAACCTCTGCAGCTTATTGCAGTGTAAGTATTGCAGTTGATGGCATTGGTGTAAGTGAAGAAACTGCCACAGCTGTTAACGATCATATTGGGCATTTGACGCTCCTAATCGAAAAAGTATGCGGTAGCGCCGCTATCCCGCTCAAAATAATGGATGCAGTAGCCGTAAGTTCCGGTCCCGGCTCATATACCGGCCTGCGTATAGGTGTTTCAACCGCAAAAGGTATTTGTCAGGCGCTTAACATTCCCCTTATTTCTGTTAATTCGCTGGAAAGTATGGTTTATGGGATAAAAGACAAGTTTAAAGGCGAAGATGTGCTTTTTTGCCCTCTAATAGACGCAAGGCGAATGGAAGTATACACTTTGATTGCCAACCCGTCCGGTTCAATTTTAGTCCCCCAGCAGGCTTATATTGTTAATGAAGGCCATTTATTGGAGGATATGCTGGAAAAAAACCGCATCGTTTTCTTTGGAACAGGGTTAAATAAATGTAAACAGCTGTTAAACCATGCGCATGCGATATTTTATGATGATTTCATACAAACTTCAACAAGCATGCATTTTTTAGCAAATCGTCAATTTTTAAATGGAAATTTTGAAAATATTGCATATTTCGAACCTTTATATATCAAAGAATTTTATACTACTCAAAAAATAAAAAAGGCCTAGCTGCAATTTTAGTTTGTTTTTTCAGTGCTTAATGATTAGTTTTGATAACAGAACGCCACGTGGGTAACGACAACCGGTAAATTATCCTTATGCCCGCTATAAATTCCATTAAACTAACTCCTGAAAAAGGAGGAGAAATTAAAGTTGAATACAACACACTCCGAAGAACCGTTTTGGTAATTCGGTCGGTTGACCATAAACTTCGACAGCAGATTATAAAAATGCTGGAAGAATCTCCGCGTTTAACAGTTACTGAAATCTACATTAAATTACGTATAGAGCAAAGTATTGCATCGCAACATCTTTCTATATTAAGAAGAAGTGGTGTGGTAGTCAGCAAACGAACGGGAAAATTTATTTATTACTCCCTTAATCACGAAAGGCTTGCTGAAATTGGTAACTTAATTAAAGAACTGGCAAAATAAAATGGCAAAACAAAGCATTATCGTTTTTAATAATGTTGAAAGCGGTGAGCTGCACAGTGCAGGCATCATGCTTCGCGCCATTGCGCATCCGCTGCGATTAAAAATAATTGCTTATATAGATAAACATAAGCCGGTAAACGTGCATAGTATTTATACCAATTTAAATATCGACCAGAGTATTGCTTCGCAACAATTAAATATTTTACGTGCTTCTAATCTGGTAATAACATCCAGAGATGGAAAATTTATTTATTATTCCATCAACTACGATACCATAAGGTATATTAATACACTGCTGGAAAATTTTAAAAAATAATATTATTTACAAACCTGCAGCTGCAGAAATATCCAACATGCGTTGAATAGATTTTCTTGCCATAGAAATTGTTGGTTCATTAATATTTATTTCCGGCAATTCATATAGCATACAGTTGTATAATTTTTCTAATGTATTTCTTTTCATGTGCGGACAATCATTACAAGCACATAAATTATCAGGTGGTGCAGGAATAAAAGTTTTTTCAGGACTATTTTTTTGCAATTGATGGATGATACCTGTTTCGGTAACAACAATAAATTCATTTGCACTATCGGTTGTAGCATATTTTAATAAACCGGTTGTACTGCCAATATAATCGGCAACGGCTAAAACGGGTTCTTCACATTCAGGATGTGCTATAACTTTTGCGTTTGGGTGACGATGTTTGAGTTTAGTAATTTTTTCCAGCGAAAATATTTCGTGCACCATACAACTGCCATCCCATAAAACCATTTTTCTTCCGGTTTTTTTCTCGATATATCTTCCGAGGTTTTTATCCGGTGCAAAAATTATGGGTTGATCGGCTGGAACACTTTCTACAATTTTAACTGCATTGCTACTTGTGCAGATTATATCGCTCAACGCTTTTATTTCTGCTGTGCAGTTGATATAACTGATGACAGTGTGGCCGGGATGGGCGTCAATAAACTTTTTAAACAAAAAAGGAGGACAACTGTCAGCCAATGAGCAACCCGCTTTAGAATCGGGCATAATCACTTTTTTGTGGGGATTGAGGATTTTAGCGGTTTCTGCCATAAAGTGCACGCCTGCAAACACAATAAGGTCGGCTTCGGTTTTTGCTGCATTTTGTGCAAGGCCTAAACTATCACCGATATAATCTGCAATATCCTGAATATCAGACTCCTGGTAGTAATGCGCCAGAATAACAGCATTTTTTTCTTTTTTGAGTTTTTTTATTTCCTCAAACAAATCTAACTGTGGATCTATCGGACTATCTATAAATCCGGTCCGTTCTAAAACGGCATTATCCACATCCTTTTCCCCCTTAATGATCATGATGTTATTTTTTAAATTAAATAAAGATTCATCATCAGTGCTGTGTATTCGTTGATAAGTACTTAATCACATTCTTGATATAATGGTTTTCCATAATTATAACCACTAAATTAACATATAACTAACAATGACAACTAAATAACAACGGGCATTTTGCCTTTAATACACATTCTGTTGGTACAAAGTTAACAGGAAAACTTTTTCGTAATGCACACTGCTTCCACGTACATTGCATGTTGGTACAACAGTACATCTCCACAAAAAAATTCCGCTCATACATCATCAACACTAAAAAAAAGAACTTATCAAACTCAATTAACAGTTGTACAACATAGTACCAACATAAAAAAACGACTAAAAATGACACTTAAAAATAAACTGACCTTTAAAAAAGACAACGCATTAATTTGAAGCGTAAAAGCGCAATATTAAATCCACATTATTTATAAAAATGCATTTCATCTAAGTGTTTCCAAACTTTTTCGGGTACTAAATATCGTACAGATTTCCCGTTTTTGATATTTTGACGGATATATGTTGATGAAATACCCAGCAGCGGAACATCAAAGAGTTGGATATCACCTTTAAGGTTTTCCGGAACTACGTCTTTTGCACTTCTTTTGTATACCAGAACCGTATGTGCTGCAAGTATCAGTTCATAATTTTTCCATTTGTGAAATGCAGCCAAATTATCGGAGCCAACAATGATACTAAACTTATGTTCCGGATGTTTTTCTTTTAGATGTGTGAGTGTATCAATAGTATAACTCGGTTGCGGTAAATGAAATTCGATATTTGAGGCCTGGAGTTTATAATTATCTTCAATTGCCAGATTTACCATGTATAAGCGATGTTTTTCATCGAGCAGAGAAGATTTTTCCTTAAAAGGGTTTTGGGGAGAAATAATAAACCATACCTGATGCAGATCAGCATTTTCAGCAAAATGATTTGCAATAATCATATGTCCGGTATGCACAGGATTGAATGAGCCGAAGAATAATCCAATGTTCATCGTTGTGTAAAGATAGGTAAGCGATACGACTGAGCGCGATTGTGGAGCGCTTTTTGGTGGTTAGTCATGTTAATTTGCAGTAATTTTTTAAAAGTAAAGGAAAAATAGCTGTTAGATGTCATTTTTGGCAAGCAAAAAAATATACCTACTTTTAACGAGTAAAATTTAGTTTAATATGAAGAAATTAATGTTTTTATTATTTACAATGAGTGTTGCGTTTTCGGTGAAGGCGCAAAACTGGCAGGATGCCTGCATTGGTGGATGGATAAACGGTGATGGTGATGCGAAAATTGAGATTTATAAAAAAGACAATAAATATTACGGTAAAATAACCTGGTTACGCGAGCCGAATGAGGAAGATGGAACACCAAAAGTAGATGATGAAAATCCGGATGAGTCGAAACAAAAACAACCAATTATGGGTCTGGTTATACTGAAAGGGTTTGATTTTGAGGATGGCTTTTGGAAAAACGGGACAATTTATGACCCTAAAAACGGAAAAACTTACAAATGCGAAATGTGGCTGGATGGCAAAACGGGATTAAAAATACGAGGGTACTGGGGCGTGGTATACAGAACCGAAACCTGGACCAAAGCGAAATAATTTTTTCGCACATTATGAAATACGGCATACTCATTTTACTACTTACACTTGGTTTGGGCAGGGTTTCTGCTCAGGGCAATGCCGATGCTATAAAAGGCGTATGGTTGTCGGAAAACAAGCGCTTAAAAGTTGAAATTTACGCCGTAAATAATGTGTATTTCGGTAAAATTTTATGGTTATACGAACAAAACGACCCTGAAACGGGTAAACCCAAGTTAGATAAAGAAAACCCCGACCCCAACAAACGCAACCGACCCCTTATTGGCCTGCAGGTTTTAAAAGATTTTCGTTTCAAAGACGGATTTTGGCAGGATGGATACGTGTATAACTCCCAAAACGGCAATACCTACGCCTGTGAAATATGGTTAGAAGGGAAGGATATGCTTGTGCTGCGAGGGTATTGGGGGTTTGTTTATCATACTGAGCGTTGGACGAGGGTGAAGGTATGATGTGCTGATGTGCTAATTGAACAGCCGATTTTTGAGTGAGATTTGTATTCGGAGCTGACGTAGGGGCTTGGGATGATGTACCAATGTACCAATGGAACAGCCAATGAACAGCCGATTTTTAGTTGGATTTTCATTCGGAGTTCCCGTTGGGGCTAATCAACATTAGCCCGACTCATAATTAACTTATAAATCATTAATCGAATATTCGAATTTGAGCAAGATTGTCATTTTAACGACTAACCCCATCAGCTAATTTGCTAATTAAAAACCAAGCGGTAACTTACAACTTCACAAATTTGCCCACCCGACTTCCGGTGTCGGAAATTAGGTCAAGGATATATGTTCCTTTGGGCAGACCGGAAATATCGATTTTGCCGGAAACTGTTTGGCAAGTGAGATGACATTTGCCGGTAATATCATAAATATAACATTGAGTGTATGAATTTGGAGCAATTTGAAATTGAAGGAAATCACTTGCCGGATTTGGAAAAATGTTTATTGCATTTTCATTATTATAAAGTTCATCTATGCTGAGCGGGGAATAGTTGCCATAAGTTTGACCATTAATAACATAACCAGCCAGGCCGAAATTCGAATAATCTTTTGGACTTCCCTTTGATTCGAAGGTGACACCAATATATGAATCCCAATGTATTTCGTGGCTGTATTCAAAAGATGGGTTTACCAAACAATCGTCATATTGCCAACCTGTTGTTGTAATATATTGTTTGTATCGCCAAACGCCTGGAAACGTTGTTGTATCAATATACGACTCATTGGAATACATTTCACCAATATATTTATCTAATTCAAATTGATATGGAGATTCGGGAATATAAAAAGGTCTCCAAGGTGGTGAACTTATCGCATTATATATTGCGTTTTTATAATAAGCATAGGTATAAATGTAACCAGATTCGTTTTCATATTGGATAACAATAGAATCGGCATAATGTGTTACACTTTGTATTAGGGCCGTTTGAAAACCGGAACCTGTTCCCAAAGGATAGCTATAGTTGAAATAATATTTAAGGAAATCGCCAGGCGCCAAATGTATCCAGTCTTCCCAAAGTGGTCCCTTGTACCCTGCTGAACTGGCAAATGCATTCCAACCAATTAAATTGTAGCATCTAAAACAGTCCTCGCAGGTAGTAGGATTAATTAACTGGTAAAAAGGTAAAAAACGTATGAGTCCATAATGTTTGCTTAAAATATAAGTTGCCTTATCAATTGTAAAACCGCCGATAACGGGAGAAAGAGTATGCACCGAAAAATATTTTATACTGTCTGTAAAACCAAGAAAGTTTCCCAATACAATAGAATCACAAGTAATTTCTATTTCCGAAAATTCGCTTTCATCAGAATTGTTATAAATTTTCCAACTTGAACCCACAACAGCCATCGGTTTAAAAATGGCCGGCAATGTGCCATAAATACTATTATAATAAGTTAAGCTGTCGCCAAGACCTGAAAATTCCATCTTGTAAGGAGGCCAGGAATAATAAAAATTATCTTCAAAATTTATAACCGAATCAAAGCACGCTTGAGTAGCACCATGAGGAGCCTGGGTATTGTAATAGTAGTTAGTTGTATCTCCAATGGTTGAAACAGAGTCGTGTTTGCAACTAAACAAGTTGGTAGTTCCTTCAGGAAAATAATACATGTCTGTTTGGTATGGAAATAAGGCCCAATCCTGACAAAAGGTATTGAAAGAATTGATTAGGAGCAGAATAACAAGTAGCGGTTTCATATAGAAAGGGTTTGATATTTCAGGAGGGGGTTGTTTTAGGTATTCAAAACAATGGTTTGTTTATTGTTGACATATTGCCATTTTGGATTTTTCATACCCAAACAAGTAGATAATTACATTGATGCTATTTTACAATTTTCAAAAAGAAATTTGTCACACCATTTTGCTATGCAAGTTACTAAAAAAAAGTAATATGTAGCCAGTTTTACCATGGAAATAAATTAATGTGTTGATTAGTTAATCACTGTTGTCCGGTAAAACTCATATGATTTTACGAGACCCCCATCAGCTAATTTGCTAATTAAAAACTCGGAGCTGCCATATTCCAATTTGAGTTAGATTGCCATTAACTGACGAACCCCCATCAGCTAATTTGCTAATTAGCTAATTAAAAACCAAGCGGTAACTTACAACTTCACAAATTTGCCCACCCGACTTCCGGTGTCGGAAATTAGGTTTAGGATATAAGTTCCTTTGGGCAGACCGGAAATATCGATTTTGCCGGAAACGGTTTGGTTGGTGATATGACATTTGCCGGTGATATCATAAATAAAATATTGCGTGTATGAATTTGCATCAATTTGAAATTGAATTAAGTTATATGCAGGATTTGGAAAAATAGTAATAGCATTTTCAGTATTAAAAGATTCATCTATGCTGACTGGCTGCAAGTTGCCAAAAGAGACACCGTTAATAATACCACCGACTATACCGTAGTTGAACCAAGAATCACCAACTAATTTATCTTCAAACATGACACCAATATACGAATCCCAGCGTATTACGTGTTTGTGTTCAATTAAGGGTTCGATTGTGCAATTTATTTCATTTTGCTGGTTGGTTGTTATCAATTCTTGAAAATAATTCGAATAACCAGGGTAACTGATAGTGTCTAACATGGGAGACCCTCTGTCCATTTGACCCACATATTCATCTAATTCAGATTGATAAGGAGATTCGGGAAGATAAAATAGTCTCCATGTTGCCGTGGTAATTGCGTTGAATAGGGCCTTTTTATGATAGGCATATTCGAAAATTTCTCCTAGATGGTTTTCATATTGTATAACAACAGAATCGGTATAATGTGTTACATTTAATATCAAGGCCGTAGTAGCGTAGAAACCTGTTCCCGAAGGGTTTGAATAGTTATGATGATATTTAAGAAAATCGCCAGGAACCAATTTTATCCAGTCCTCCCATTTTGGACCTTGGTAACCGGCAGATGAACCGATTCCATTCCAACCAATTAAATCATAACATTTAAAACAATCTGGACAGGAGGTAGGTTTAAGTAAATAATAAAAAGGCAAAAAACGAATAAGACCATAATGTTTACTGAGCACATAATTCGCCATATCAATAGTATGCCATCCTGTAATTGGTGTTTCTGTATGTACTGAAAAATATTTGAGACTATCTGTTACCCCAAGGAAGTTTCCCAGAACTATTGAATCACAGGTAATTTCTACTTCAGAAAAAGTGCTCCAAGGCGCATTATTTGGAACTATCCAGCTTGTTCCAACGGCAGCCCATGGTTTAAAAATTGCAGGCATTGTGCAATAATACTCAGTATAATTAATCAGGCTGTCGCCTTTTTGGGTAAATTGCATTTGGTAAGGGACTTCAGAAAAAAAAGTGTCTACCTTAAAATTTATAAGCGAATCAAAGCACTCCTGCGAAATCCCCTCAGGGGCTTTTGTATTAAAATAGTAGTTCGTAGTAACGCCATCAGTTGAAACCGAGTCGTGTTTGCAACTAAACAAGCTTGCAGATCCTTCAAGATAATAATACATGTCTGTTTGGTATGGAAATAAGGCCCAATCCTGACAAAAGATATTGAAAGAATTGATTAGGAGCAGAATAACAAGTAGCGGTTTCATATAGAAAGGGTTTGATATTTCAGGAGTAGGTTGTTTTAGGTATTCAAAACAATGGTTTGTTTATTGTTGACATATTGCCATTTTGGATTTTTCATACCCAAACAAATAGATAATTGCGTTGGTGCTATTTTACAATTTTAAAAAAGAAATTTGTTACACCATTTTGCTATGCAAGTTACAAAAAAAAGTAATATCTAGCCAGGATTGCCATGGAAATAAATTAATGTGTTGATTAGTTAATCACTGTTGTCCGGTAAAACTCATATGATTTTGTGAGACCCCAACAGCTAATTTGCTAATGAATAATTCGGAGCTCTCGTTGGGGCTAATCAATATTAGCCCGACTCATAATTAACTGATAAATCAATAATAGAAAATCCGAATTTGAGCAAGATTGTCATTAACTGTCGGACCCCCATCAGCTAATTTGCTAATCGGCTAATTAGCTAATTATCAGCAGTTTTTTGTGCATAGAAACTTGAAATGGAATTCTAGCCCGGATCGAAATGGAAACCCCTGCGAGGAACGAGCAGGAGTTGGAATGGAGAGCCGGCAGCGGAGTTGCAGGTGTGGGAGATGGAGATGCTCCAAATCAGGTAAACTACAATTCGCTACATAAATGTGTTGTAAGCGAGCGGGTTCTGTTTTAGATTGTTTTAAAGCCGGTATATTTCCAGAGCACTTCGGGAATATTGATGCCCTCGGGTGTTTGGTTGTTTTCCAAAATTGAAGCTAAAATGCGCGGAAGGGCTAGTGCGCTGCCGTTTAGGGTGTGCACGAGTTTGTTTTTGCCATCGGCATTGTCTTTATAACGACATTTTAGGCGGTTGCTTTGGAAGGTTTCGAAATTGGATACAGAGCTAACTTCCAGCCAGCGTTGTTGGGCTGCTGAAAACACTTCGAAATCGTACGTAATTGCTGATGCGAAACCCATGTCGCCGCCGCATAAACGCAAAATACGATAAGGTAAACCGAGCTCCTGAACTAGGTTTTCTACATGTTTTACCATGGCCTCGTGGCGTTCAATGGATGTATCGGGGTGGGCAATTTCCACGATTTCCACTTTTTCGAACTGGTGTAAACGGTTTAAACCGCGCACATCTTTGCCATAACTACCCGCTTCGCGACGAAAACAAGGTGAATAGGCGGTCATTTTGATAGGTAATTCGTCCTCTTTTACGATTACATCGCGATAAATATTGGTAACGGGCACTTCGGCGGTTGGAATCAGATAAAAATCGTCGACTACGGCATGGTACATCTGACCTTCCTTATCGGGCAACTGACCGGTGCCATAGGCGGAGTCGGCATTTACCATAAATGGCGGAATGTATTCAATATAACCTGCTTCACCGGCTTTATCGAGGAAATAGGCTACTAAAGCGCGTTGTAAGCGGGCACCTTTATTAATATATACGGGAAAACCGCTTCCGGTTATTTTATTGCCGAGTTCAAAATTGATGAGGTTGTATTTTTCGGCGAGTTCCCAGTGTGGAAGGGCGTTGAAATTAAATTCCGGAACTGTGCCACCGGTGCTTACCACTTCGTTTTCTTCAGGTGTTAAACCGGCCGGAACGATATCCTGTGGCAGGTTTGGGAGCGTGAGGAGTAAGTTTTTTATACTTTCTGCAATAGTGGCATGTTGTGTTTCGATTTCGGCAGAACGGGTTTTGAGTTCGGCCACCTTTAGTTTCATGGTTTCGGCAGCATCTTTTTGGCCTTGAGCCATTAATTTGCCGATTTCTTTGCTGGTGCTGTTTGTTTCAGAAAGGGTATTATCTAAAGCAGTTTGTAATTTTTTTCGTTCATCGTCGAGCTGTAAAACCTCGTCAATTAAACTAATATTGTATTTATTACGTTTAGTTAAACGGGTTTTAGCTATTTCTGTGTTTGCTCTTAAATAATTAATATCCAGCATGCGCTTTAAAATTTTGGCAAAGATACGCCTAAGTGGCATCTTAAGGAAAGGAGATTTTGCGGTATAGGTAAGGAGTTGACAGAAAAATGCGAAAAAAACAGTGTAGCAAACACTTCATTATCAAATAGTTGAAGAAGTTGGTTGCGGCATGTTTGTTTATTTGAAAATTCCGTCTTATTATTGCACTGTAAAGTCCGATTAACCAGCTAAAGGACATCTCATCTGAATATTTCAATTGTTTTATTCAGTCAAATTTTTTTCCTGATTTATTTTCGATTTTAGATTGAACCTACATTGTATTTAGTGAAATTTTATTTTTTAACTTATAAAAGTTTGTAATGTATACTGAAGCACAGTTGAACGAAATGCTCGTTCCTGAACTGAGAGAGATTGCGGAGTCATTATCGATCAACAACTTTAAAAAAATGGGTAAAAGTGAATTGGTAACTGCCATAATAGGCACTGCCAAAAAACACGTTAATACTCATAAAACCAGCGATGATAAAAAGAATGATCGCAAACGTTTGTTACGCCCTCGTAAGAAAAAAGAATTAGCCGGTGATGAAGAACCTGAAAAGGTAATTGCACCAAAAATTGAATTTGTTGAAGAGGAGGATGAAGACGTAAAAATTGAAGTGCCTGCAACGGGTGATGATACTTTTAATAATCAGGCGCATGAGCAGCAGGTAAATGAACAACCTGTTGTTGAGCAACAAACAAATGAGCAGCCTGTTGTAAATCATCGTGAAGAAACGCAACAACAACAACATCAATATCCAAAGAAAAACAGAGAGCCAAGATTTAATATTGATTTAGACGGCGCAGTTCCGGGTGAAGGTGTATTAGAAATGATGCCTGACGGATATGGATTTTTGCGCAGTGCTGATTATAATTATCTTACCAGCCCTGATGATATTTATGTTTCACCATCACAAATAAAATTATTCGGATTAAAAACCGGCGACTGGGTTTCGGGATTTGTCCGCCCTCCGAAAGAAGGTGAAAAATATTTCGCATTATTAAGAGTAGAAACAATTAATGGTCGCGACCCGAAAGAAATTCGTGACCGCGTTCCATTCGATTATCTTACACCATTATTTCCGGAAGAAAAATTAAATCTGGTTTATAGTCCTACCGATTATTCAACCCGTGTTATCGATTTATTTACACCAATTGGAAAAGGTCAGCGTGGTATGATTGTAGCGCAACCGAAAGTGGGTAAAACATTTTTATTAAAATCGATTGCAAATGCTATTGCACAAAATCATCCGGAAGTATATTTAATTGTATTATTAATTGATGAACGTCCGGAAGAGGTTACTGATATGGAACGCAGTGTAAACGCAGAAGTAATTGCGAGTACATTTGATGAGCCTGCAGAAAAACACGTGAAGGTGAGCAGTATTGTGCTTCAAAAAGCAAAACGACTGGTAGAGTGCGGACAGGATGTGGTTATATTATTGGATTCAATTACACGTTTAGCGCGCGCACATAATACAGTTGCGCCATCGAGTGGTAAAGTATTATCTGGTGGTGTTGAAGCGAATGCAATGCAAAAACCAAAACAATTTTTTGGTGCTGCCAGAAATATAGAATTTGGTGGTTCGCTTACCATTCTTGCAACTGCCTTAATTGATACAGGAAGTAAAATGGATGAGGTAATTTTTGAAGAGTTTAAAGGAACCGGTAACATGGAATTACAACTCGAAAGAAAATTATTTAACAAACGTATTTTCCCTGCAGTAGATGTAACGGCAAGCTCAACCCGTCGCGATGATTTATTACACGAAAAAGAAGTGTTACAGCGTATGTGGGTATTGCGTAATCACCTGGCTGATATGAATACCGAAGAAGCCATGAACTTTATTTTACAACATATGCGTGGAACAAAAAGTAATGAAGAGTTTTTGGCTACGATGAGCAGATAAATTAAAGTTTAAACATATTAAAATCCGCAAAAGCGGATTTTTTTTATGCATTACATTTAATTAAATAAAAAATTACCATTCGCCATAATTGGCGTAGAAGCTAAAATGTAAAGATCTTATGAGCAAACCGCCAATATTACTTGCGTTTTTATTAAAATAATCTTGGTAACCTATGAAATTGGTGGTAATTTCCAATCCGCCAAAACTACGAAAAATAACAAATGCCTGCAGTGCCGGTATAAATGCACCTGTTTTATAGTAAAAACTTTCGCCACCCGAACCCATTATAGAATACATAATACCACCGCCAAACCCGGCTCCAACAGCACTTCTGCTATCCTGAGATCCGGTGTATCCCAAACGCACACAGGCAAAAACAGGAAGGTCAATTCCGTAAGCATAATCGCCGGCACCGTATGAAGTTTTGCCAATCGAAAAAATACTTTGATATAATACACCGGCAGAAAATTCATCGAAGCCGTTTAGTAAATTAAAATACATACCACAATTAACATTGAATAATAGCAAGGATACCGGTTGTATTGGTTCAAGATAATGTATAGTGTGTCCGTTATTATCTTCGTAAGTAAAAACTTGGTTACCCTCAATATGCACCGGTGATATTCCCAAACCGAATTCAAATGCCTGTGCATTTATATGCATGCAGCTTATTAGCAATAATGTTATCGGAATAATTTTTTTCATAATAATTAAAATGCGGTTAAACGGTAAATGGTTGATTCATTAATGCCGATAAAAATTGATTCGGTTAATGCAGCGGCATTATACATGTCGAAATTTTCAGCATTTTGATCATAATATTCTGTCCAGAGCGGGAAATATTTAGAATGATTGTGTTTCACCTAACAAAACTATAAAATCTGATGCATATTTTAAAGATGCAACAAACCAACCTGATGTAGACTATTTACAGGAGGGTTATTCCAAAACAAATAGAAATCTGTTAAACCGCTGTTTTCATAATGTGTTGCGATTTCCTGAAGGGTATATGTTTTTACATTATGTACTGCAATCAGATTGAGTATTTCTTCCAACCAAACAGCCTGTTCGCGATTTAATTTAATGGTTAATTCGCCATTTCGATTGTAAAAGGTGATTGAACACATATCATAAGCAACACCTTTTTTTGTTTTGGTATAATTTTTTAAAACAGGCTTATTACCTAAATAAATTACTTTGGTTGTAGGCGCAGGAATTGAAACAGGCGTATTTTGAATAACCCGTTCAATATAATTCTGCGGAATAGTAGTGCCGGGAACTTTTGTATCAAACCAATTGGAAAGTGGAATATCAAAACCTGCTCCCTGCATGTAATTAAATAATGAAATTTTTAACCCCTCGCTAAATAAAGTATGGTTTGCACCGCTTGGGTCGATATGTTCGATATCATTATTTGCAAAAGCGCCAATTTCTGCATTCAATTTTTCTACTTTAAATTGTTCAGGATACATGCCAACGGGGCTATGGGCAGTCATAGCAAACTGATGCCAGAAACCGGATTGCAAAATGCCATTTTCAAATAATTGGCGCACCATTTCCAGTGAATCGATGGTTTCCTGAGCTGTTTGTGTTGGGAAGCCGTACATTAAATAAGCATGCACCATGATTCCTGCATCCGTAAAATTTTTATTTACGAGTGCCACCTGTTCAACGGTAACACCTTTTTGAATTAATGCCAACAATCGGTCCGATGCCACTTCCAGTCCGCCACTCACACCAATACAACCACTTGCTTTTAACAACAAACACAAATCGCGGGTAAAACTTTTTTCGAAACGAATATTGGTCCACCAGCTCACAACCAATTTGCGTTTAATTATTTCTAACGCAACAGCCCGCATGAGCGATGGTGGTGCAGCTTCATCAACAAAATGAAAACCTGTTTCTCCGGTTTGCGCAATTATTTTTTCCATTCGGTCGCAAATAACTGCGGCTGTTAATGGTTCATAAGCCTGAATATAATTGAGTGAAATATCACAAAATGTACATTTACCCCAGTAACAACCATGCGCCATGGTAAGTTTATTCCAGCGACCGTTGCTCCACAAACTATGCATGGGATTAATAATTTCAATTGCAGCAATATATTTATCCAACAATAAATCGCTGTAATCGGGCGTGCCGGTATCTATTTGTTTATAGTCGGCACAGCCGGCATTATTAATATACCGAACGGTATTTTTTTCTAAATAAAATGTTCGTTTTAATTCATCCCGGCTTATTTTATTTTGAATAAAACCAACTAATTGTTCCAGCGGCGCTTCACCATCATCTAAACAAATAAAATCGAAATAATTAAATACGCGGGGGTCGGAAATACTTCTTAATTCAGTATTTGCAAATCCGCCACCCAAAGCAACTTTAATATGCGGATAATTATTTTTTACAAATTGAGCACATCTGAAACCCGCATATAAATTACCCGGAAAAGGGACAGACAATGCAATTATTTCCGGATTTAGTGCGGTAATGTGTTTATCTAAAATATTTAATAAAATGTTATCAATAAATGTAAATGGCAATTGTAGATGTTCATGCAGTGCGTCAAATGTTGCGGCTGAGCGGCCGAGTCGTTCGGCGTATCTGCTGAATCCAAAATGTTCATCTACATAATTGGAAATAATATCTGAAATATCTTCGAGGTACATGGTGGCAAAATATTTTGCTTTATCATGTACGCCCATATTGCCAAAAGCCCAGTCCACACTTTCGTTGTTTTCAAATCGCGGACCTTCCGGTAAAAATCCGCCGGCGGCAATTCGATTTGCGAGTGTTGGTGCTTTGCCCTGTAAAAATAAAATTACAGGTTCAATGGTTTGTATATAATCTTCTTGTAATGTGCGAATGGCTATTGTATCATCATTAACCGGGATGCGGTTAAATATTTCTGTTAAACCGGCTTTTGAAAAAATTTGTAAAATAACTTCAATCCCCAAATCAGATTGAAACGAAGAAATATTTCTTGTATTCAAAAATCCTTTTAGGTAAGCAGTTGCGGGATAAGGTGTATTTAACTGCGTAAAGGGCGGTGTAATTAATAATACTGTTGCGCTCAAAAAAATATTTTACTATTGCTGGTTATAAATTTTTTAATTCTTTTTTAAAATCATATTGCAAATCTTCATGCATGCTTTCAATTGCCTTTTTTATTTTTTTAATTTGCGCAGCATATAAATTTGATAATGCTAAACTGTTTTCAAAAGGAATTCCCGAATTTTTTAAACATTTGCAAAAATAAATCAGCAGCTCTGCAAGTGTTTCCTGGTTGCCTGAATAACGCGCATGTTTATTGATATTGCGCACTATTTTCCGAATACTTTTTTTTGCAAAATACAAGTTTGAACTATTGATATCTTCAAAAAACGCATCGGTTTCTACTTTAATCGATTCAATAAAAGCAGCTTCATTATCAGATTCAAATAACAGATAAGTAAGCAACTCCTTGTTTTCTTTTTTATAACGTGCCAATCGCAAAATAAGCTCGCTTAATTGAACAGGATCGTTGCGCAGCAGCTCTTTTTTGATTTCTGAGAGGGAAGCAGCTTTCATATTGTAAAATTAATACTATTTAGGCAGCAGATTGGAGCGAGCTGTTTAAATTGCCGGCTTCGTTTTTTTTCGGTACATTTGTTCTGTTTATATTATTGCTCATCTTATAGTATACATAACTGCTGCGGTGGTTTTCGGATAAAATAAAAACAGTTTAATGGAAAAAAAATGATTACCGATGCAGAAGTAATTCTGCAAACGGAAACGTGGATTAAAAAAGTGGTAATCGATTGCCATTTTTGCCCTTTTGCTGCAGCGCCTGTAAAACAACAAAGTGTTCGTTATGTTGTTGGCAATCAATTGGATTTACAGCAGGTTCTTGAAATGGTATTAGCCGAATGTGTTTTTTTAGATGAACATGACGCTACAGAAACAACCTTTATTATTTTACCGGACAGCTTTCCTGATTTTATGAAATATTTAGATGTGGTTGCCGATGCAGAGGATGCCATGGCTGCGGCTGGGTATGAAGGAATATATCAATTAGCCGGATTCCACCCTTTGTATTTATTTGCCGGCAGTGATGAACAGGATGCGGCAAATTATACCAATCGCTCAATATTTCCCATGTTGCATTTGTTGCGGGAAGCCAGCATAGATAAGGCTTTAGAAAATTATGCCACGCCGGAAAAAATACCCGAAAACAATATCGATTTTGCCCGAAAAAAAGGATTGGTTTATATGAAAATGTTGCGCGACAGTGTAATGACTAAATAAATCATACTTTGTGAATACCTTCTTCCGATAATTTTATGATACGCTGTTTGTATAAAGCACCAACAGCTTTTTTAAACGTTTTTTTGCTCATGGCGAAGTAGGCGTAAATATCTTCCGCTTCACTTTTATCGTGGAAAGGCAAAAAGCCTTCATTTTCATCCAAAAGCCGTAAAATTTTGCCCAATTCATCTTCCACACGCTGATAACCGTGTTTTCCTTCGGCAACATCCAGCTTGTTTTCGGGTAAAATTCGTTTAATATGACCAGCAAAAGTATCTCCCGGCTTCACATGCCGAAAAACATCAGAATAGTGCAGCAAGCCGATATGTTTGCCATTAACGGCAACGTTATAACCCAAGTCGGTTTCGCGCAAAATAACGAGTTCAACCATGTCTTTTTCTTCGACAGTTAGCGGCGAATTATCCAGCCAGCCCTCAATCAGCTCGGTAGCTGCAAGCCTTCCGTCATAATCAAGAATGAGTTTTACCACAACGGTATCGCCGGGTTCTACATTGTTTCTGATCTGGCTTTTGTGCAGCAACACATCTTTTGGAATGCCCATATTAAGATAGGCACCATTAGGAGTTACACTTACCACATCAAGGGCAACAATATCATCTAAAACCCCTTTAGGTTCCATGGTTGTGGCTACAACAGCGCCGTCGCCATCGTGATATACAAATACCGTTATTTCATCGTTGTTGCGTAAACCGGCAGGCACCTGTTTGCGGGGTAAGAGGACTTCATTTTCTTCATTTCCGAGATAAACCCCTTCCGGTTCAAAACGCATTGCCTTTAAAACCTGTTTTTTACCAATTGCAATCATATTTTCATTTAACAACCATAAATGTAAGTTAAAAAATCGGCTAACACATTTTAACAGCTATAATAACAAACTGCACTACCTTTGGCGAACAAAAGAAAAGAAAATTATGGAGCAGGCATGGTATAAAACCGAAATTGGCCGGTTTAGAAAGGTTGCCATTTTTGAAGGCATTTCATTTTTGTTATTATTATTTATTGCAATGCCATTAAAATATGGCGCAAATATTCCGCAAGCAGTAGATATAATGGGATGGATTCATGGCATGCTTTTTATAAGTTATATGTTTACCGGATTAAATGTAAAAATTGCACACGATTGGTCGTTTAAAAAAACTGCATTAGCCGTTGTTGCATCCATTATTCCATTCGGACCATTTATTTTAGATAAAAAAATATTATCGAAAGAAAATGAAGCTTAATTTTTTTAAAATTCAATTTGTGGTATTGTTTTTAATTGCAGCCACAACCGGTTTTGCTCAGGCAGACAGTGTAATTGCCATTCCGGGTTCCAAGTGTAAAATGGCTCCCCCAAAGGGTTTTACGGTAGCAGAAAACTTTTCCGGTTTTCAATACCTTCCAATCGGCGCATCGATAATGATAACGGAAATGCCCAGTGATTACCTTGAAATATTAAATGGATTTACTGCCGAAAATTTGCAAAAAGCAGGTATTGTTTTAGTGAATAAATCGGAAATTCTGGTAAATGAAATTCCGGTACATTTTTTCACTTTGACGCAAATGGCCAATAACACACAATTTAAAAAATACGTATTTATTTTTGGCAGCGATAAAGAAACCATCATGGTAAATGGCATTTTTCCGGAATCGGAAAAAGATGCGGACGCAGCTATTTTAAAATCAATGAAAACAATTCAGTATAACAAAGATGTTGTGGTGGATGGTAAACAGGTAGCGCTGTTTAGTTTAGATGAAACCGGTTCGGGCTTACTATATTCAGGTTATATGCAGGGTGCTTTAATGTATTCGCAAGATGGGAAAATGCCTACCAATAGCGCTGATAAGGCTGTTTTTACTGCCGGAGGTTCACTTTCAAACACCCCCATTACCGATAAAAAAGAATATACCGAAAAGCGGCTCAAAGGCATGCCACGCGGAACTTACAACACCATCAAATCTACAAGCCCGATCACTATAAACGGCATTAACGGATATGAAATAATTGCAGAAGGTAAAGACAATGACAATAAACCGCAACTAGTTTATTTAGTGATGTTATATCCGGAAGACAATAGTTATTACATTATGGTGGGCATGACCAGTGCAAAGTTTGATGTTTATTTGCCGGCGTTTCAACAAATGGCAAAAACATTTAAGCTGAAATAATAGATTTTAAAAAATAAGTATATATTTATGTAAAATTTTACATAAATGGGATTTTTTACACGACTCTCCAACGGATGGAAGCTATCCATGAGTAGCTTTTCTGTTATCAAAAAAAACAAACAACTCTTATTGTTCCCCGTATTTTCAGGTGCAGCATTACTCGTATTATTTGCATCCTTCCTTACAATATTATTTGCACCGAACGGCTGGAATTTTGGCGAAACAAAAGATTCTGCTGACGTAGTAACCTATATTGGCATTTTTGTTTTTTATCTCATCAATTACTTTATTGTAATTTTCTTTAATATGGGATTAATTCATTGTGCACGCATTTATTTTGAAGGTGGTGAGCCACGGGTTGCTGATGGATTAAAATTTAGTATGAGCCGCATTGGCGATATTTTAGCATGGTCGGCAATGGCAGCAACCGTAGGGTTATTGTTAAGAATGCTGGAAGAAAATTTAGGTAAGGTTGGACAAATTATTTCTGCTTTATTAGGTGTTGCCTGGTCTATAACTACATTTTTTGTTGTTCCGGTGTTGGCATATGAAAATCTTACTCCAATTGCAGCTTATAAACGCTCTGTGCAAATGATGCGCGAAAAATGGGGCGAATCATTAGGTGCTTCTTTTAGTTTTGGAATAGTACAATTTCTTGGTATTTTAATTGTAGGAATTCCGCTGTTTTTTATTGGTTCTTTAATCGGATTAATTCCCGCAATTGTACTTGCCGTTATTGGTGTGTTAACTGTTATAGCAGTAACTTCTGCAGCACAAACTATTTTTATCAGTGCAGTTTATCACCACATCAATGACCGTCAGTTAGAAGATTTTGATAATGACACCTTAGACAGTGTTTTTGTGCATAAAGAAAAGAAAGGGCTATTCTGATGTTTCCACAACGATTGTCTTTAATTACCCTTGGTGTTCAAAATCTGGAATTAATGAAAGATTTTTATACGAATACTTTAGGTTGGGATATTATGAATGAACAAGGTGATATTGTTTTTTATAAACTCAATGGTTTTATTTTAAGTTTATACCCGTCGGCCGAACTTGCAAATGATATTGGCATTGAAAATAATGGCGGTCCGTTTAAACAAATTACACTTACTATTTTATTACCTTCAGAAAAATTGGTTGATCAATTATTTGAAGACTTAAGAAAGAAAAAAGTTAAAATCGTGAAACCACCTCAAAAAGCATTTTGGGGTGGCTATAGCGGATATATTGCCGATCCTGAAAACAATTATTGGGAAATTGCTTTTAATCCGTTTATCATAATGGATGATTCGGGAAATGTAATTGCCTGATTTTTAATTCCAGATTGGTTTACCGAGTTCCCATTCGGAAATATTATGTTCAACCAATTCTAATAATGAATTACTGTTTGAAGCAACCTTTCGCTGACGGGCACTGCTGTTTCCGTATTTTAATACAGCTATAAAATTTTCGATTTGCTTTTCATAGCGTAATTTTTTTATTTGTGGCGATAATTTTTCTATCCAAAGCAGTAAGGTTTCCACAATTGGTTTTACTTCAAGTGAATCAGGATCTATAATTTCTGCATCAAGTCCATAACGAATGGCACGCCATTTATTTTCACGAATAATCCAGCGATCAGGTATTGGAGCAAATTCTTTGAAATAAGATTCTCCATTTTCTTCAAACCAATGTGCAAGTAAATGGATAAATGCAACGAGACTTTCAAGTTCCATCATAGTAGCCGGGCCATCACACATGCGCAACTCAATTGTGCCATAAGCAGGGCTCGGACGAATGTCCCACCAAATATCTTTAATAGAATTAATAGAACCTGTAGCTTTCATTGAATGATATACTCGTTCAAAATCATCCCAATTTTTAGATAAATAAGGAATACCGCTTGTTGGATGTGCTTCGTACATAGTTGGTCGTGAGGCTGCTAATCCGGTATCAACATTGCGCCAAAATGGTGAGCTGGCACTAAATGCAATTAAATGCGGAACAAAGCGTAAAAAAAATTGATTAAAGCGCATACAATCTTCGCCGCTTTTCATTCCAATGTGTACGTGTAAACCATATACGGCCATTCTTTTAATCAACCACTGGTTTTTATCAACTAATTCATTATACCGGTCGCCACTACTAATTAATCGATTATTATAATTTGCAACAGGATTTGTTCCCGTTCCGGCAAATCGAATATTATTTATTTCAGCAAATTTTTTTACTTCTACAAGTGTATCATTAAAATCATCAATAACTTCATGCACATTATTGCAAACACCTGTAATAATTTCTAAAGTGCTTTTAAACATTTCTTTTGTAAGCTTATCACTTTTTATTGCAGTTAAAAATTCAGATGCTTTGGGTGTTAAACGTAGTGTATCGGCATCAATTAATTGTAATTCCATTTCTACACCTAATGTTAACGAACGCTCATTATTTTTATAAATTAAATTCATTTGTAAAAATATTTATGTTATTAAATTTAGTTTTCACATTTGTCATTTATTCAAATTTAATTAAACAAAAAGCAAAAATGAACTTATTAAGAAATATTAACGGAAAAAAACAAATTCATTTTTTGATTTTTTTAGCTGAATGTATGCGTTTTCGTGTATTTGTATGAATAAATGTTTTTTTAAACGCATATACCAATATTTGATACTTTGATAGTATTTTTACCTTATGTTCAGTAGATATACTCAATTTTGGGGCTTATTGTTAATTGCACAATTAGCTAACGCTCAGGTAGTTACAACCATTCCGGTATTCCCGACTGTAGATGAGCCGGTTACCATAATTTTTGACGCAACACAAGGAAATGGCGCTTTAGCCGATGTTCCGGGCCCAATTTACGCGCATACCGGACTGATTACCACAGAAAGTGTTTCGCCCACCGACTGGCAATATACCCAGGGCGTTTGGGGAACAGCAGACCCGGAAGTGTTAATGACTGAGATAGGTGATAATTTATACCAGATTAATTATACAAGCATATTAGATTTTTATGGCGCAACTGTAGATGATACTATTTTACAAATGGCATTTGTTTTTAGAACAACAACAGGAGATGTTGTTGGAAGAGATACTGATGGTTCAGATATTTTTGTAAATGTTTATGAAGACGGATTAAATGTTGCCATTTCTTCACCGGATACAGACCCGTTAATTGTTAATTACGGAGATAATGTGCATATAACAGCGGAATCTGTTTTTTCTGATAGTTTATATTTATATATAAATGGTGTTGAAGCTGTTGGTACAGATTTAACTTCAATTGTATATGACCTTTCTGCTACTGATTATGGATTATCTGAAATTCGCGTTGTTGCGAAAGGTGCAGGCGATGTAAAAGAAGATTCAACTTATTTTTATGTAATTGGTGATCCTGATATTGCAGCGGTTCCCGCAGGTTTACATCAGGGAATTAATTATATCGATGATAATTCGGTTACATTAGTTTTATATGCACCTTATAAACAATATATTTTTGCTGTAGGCGAACACAGTAACTGGATGTTGCAGGAATCATCGTTTATGCATCTTGATCCGGATAATGCAACTTGGTGGGTTACGCTTACGGGGTTAGATGCGGGTAAAGAATATCCTTACCAATATTTTATAGATGGTACATTATGGGTTGCCGACCCACTCGCAGAAAAAGTGCTGGATCCCTGGAACGACAGTTATATTTCTGAAGCAACGTATCCGGGTTTAATTGATTATCCAACAGGCAAAGCCTCCGGTATTGTATCTGTTTTTCAAACAGCGCAAACTGAGTATACATGGGCAATTCCGGAATTTACACCACCGGCTGATGAAGATTTAGTAGTTTATGAATTACTGGTTCGCGATTTTGTTGCAGCAAGAAATTATCAGACCTTAGTTGACACATTATCTTATTTAAAAAATTTAGGTATTAATGCAATCGAATTAATGCCGGTTATGGAATTTGAAGGCAATGAAAGCTGGGGTTATAATCCAAGTTTTTTTATTGCTTTAGATAAATATTACGGCACGCGCGAAGCATTTAAAATATTTGTTGACTCTTGTCACGCCAATGGCATTGCGGTTATTTTAGATATTGCCATGAACCATGCATTTGGCCAAAGCCCATTAGTGCAAATGTGGTGGGATGGCGTTGCCGGAACACCTGCAGCTAATTCGCCTTATTTTAATCAGATACCAACACATGATTATAATGTCGGTTACGATTTTAATCATGAAAGTAATGCAACACGCAATATGCGCAATATTATTTTTCAATATTGGATTCAGGAATATAATGTTGACGGATATCGTTTTGATTTATCGAAAGGATATACGCAAACAAATTCATTAGGTGATGTTGGTTATTGGGGAGAATATGATGCATCAAGAATTGCCATCTGGAAAGATATTTCAGATAATATTTATGCAGTAGACAGCGACCCGATTTTAATTCTGGAACATTTTGCAGTAAATAGTGAAGAAGAAGTATTGAGTGATTACGGTTTTATGTTATGGGGAAATTCCAATTACAATTATGCGCAGGGAACAATGGGTTATAGTGGTTCAGATGTTAACTGGATGAGTTATGTTGCCAGAGGCTGGGCCGACCCACACGTAATGGGTTATATGGAAAGCCATGATGAGGAGCGACTGATGTTTAAAAATATTACTTATGGTAATTCAACAAACCCCGATTATAATGTAAAATATTTACCAATCGCATTATCGCGTATGGAGCTTGCCGGCGCATTTTTCTTCCCGATTCCGGGGCCTAAAATGATGTGGCAGTTTGGTGAATTGGGATATGATATCAGCATCGATAATCCTTGTCGCGTTTGTAACAAACCAATTTTATGGAATTATTACGATGTAGCTGCGCGCTTAAGAATTAATCAGGTATGGAGCGAGTTAATTAAATTAAAAACTACATATCCTGCTTTCAGCACAACAAACTTTGCATTAAACGTGGGCGGCTTTGGCAAACGCATTAATTTGAATAACGATGCGATGAATGTAACCGTTATTGGAAATTTTGATGTTAATAATGGTACTGTAGCACCTAATTTTCAACATACCGGTTTTTGGTATGAATATTTTTCAGGTGATACATTAAATGTTGCCGATATTAATGCACCTATTTCATTGTTGCCGGGTGAATATCGTTTATATACCGATGTTAAATTAAATACGCCTGATATTATTATCAGTATTGAAGATATTCAGTCTGCCTTACAACATGAATTAACAATTGCGCCAAACCCTTCATCAGATATATTTAATTTTTCAGCCGAGATACAAAATGCCGGTGCTGCACAAATTGAAATATTTAATATGTCGGGTGCATTAGTTTTTTCTACAACTATTGTTAACCTGCAACCGGGACCATTTAATTATACCTGGAATAGCGCAAACACGAATGGTGCTGCGGCTGAAAATGGCATTTATCTGGTTAAAATAAACACTGCAGACGGTGTGTTTATGGGAAAAATAATTAAACAGTAAATCGAAAGAAAATATTTTGCGATTTAAAAATCACAACTAAAAAGTGGTTTTTAAATCGCATCTTTTTTTCTGAACCATGGAAAAAACGGACTGGTAGTTCTTTTATAAACCGAATAAGCATCGTTGCCTTCATAACGTTTTTCCAGCATGGTGATACCGCTGACTTTTAATAACATATACGTGATGAGTATCGGTGATAAAATTCCGATGTAAGTAATTAACGCACCGTTCAGGCTAATTAAAAATATTCCCCACCATACGCAAACTTCACCAAAATAATTCGGGTGGCGACTAAAATACCATAAACCCTTATCCATTACCTTGCCTTTGTTTGCCGGATTCTTTTTGAATTTCAACATTTGGTAATCTGCAGCCGTTTCAAAAATCCATCCAATTAGCCAGATAATAATACCTGCAATATTTATAACATTTAATTTCCCTTCTCCCGAGTACATCACAAATAATACCGGCAGCAGAATAACAAATTGTAAAAACCCTTGCAGTAAAAAAACTTTATAGTAACTGATATACCATGTTTTTTCTTTCCAGTCGTTTCTAAAGGCAACATAACGTGGATCTTCACCTTTTCCTCGATTGCGGTAAAAAATGTAAATGGCTAACCGCAAACCCCATAAGGTAACCAGATATACAATAACAAATTGCCTCGGTTCTATATCCTCGAGTCTGAAAAACCAATGATGCGCTACAGCCAAAAAACCAAGTCCCCAAAAACCATCCACCACACTCATGTCCTGTTTATACAAACTAAACAACCACACGGCCGTCATAAAAACAACAATTAAGCATGCAGAAACAAGTAAAATTTGACCCATAACGGTAAGTTTTGATGAAATATAACACTTTTAATAGGAAAGGGTTTTAGCAGATGGCATTTGTAATTAGTCTTATAATTCTATCTTAAAGGAGAGAATTTTAATAAAAAAGCGGTTTTTAGTGGAAAGACCCAATACAACAGTCTCATTTTAACAAATTCCGGAACCCTTAATATTATTGGGTTTCGGGCTAAAGAAACTATTTTTTTATCCCAAAACTGAACTTTTTGAAAATTTTGCGGTTTTAAGAGATATATGTATATACATATAAAATTAAAAAAATGATGAAAAAAACAACAATTCTGACTCTTGTTGGTGCAATAGCATTAACATTCACAGCGTGCAAAAATGCACCTGACAGCGATGAAGCCAAAACAGGCGACGCAAAAGAAGTTTCTATGACAGAAGGCGCGGCTACCGTTGCCATCAGCACTACCGAAAGTAAATTGGAGTGGATAGGAACAAAATTATCTACTTACCACAGCGGTACTGTAAACATTAAAAGCGGTGATTTACAATTGAAAGACGGTGTAGTAGCCGGCGGCAAATTTGTAATTGACATGCCAACATTAGTTTCAGTAAAAGATGATGCAACAACAAATGGTAAATTAACCGGTCATTTAACATCACCGGACTTTTTTGATGTAGCTGCATATCCTGAAGCATCATTTGAAATTACAGGCGTAAAACCATTTACCGGAACAACTGCAACAGGTGGTGATCAATCAGAAATAAGTGAATACACTGTTGCTGATCCTAACTTTTTAGTGAGTGGAAACCTTAAAATAAAAGACGTTACAAAAAATATTGAATTCCCGGCAAAAATTACGGTGAACAATTCCGGTGTTGAAGCTGTTGCTAAATTTAATATCGACAGAAAACTTTGGAATATTACTTATCCGGGTATGCCTGATGATTTAATTCAGGACATGATTTGGTTTGGAATATCATTAAAAGCAAATGCAGCTGAACCCACAGCTTTAAAATAAACAGAGTAGTGGTTGTTTTTCAAATGCCGGGAAATGCAAGTTTTCCGGCATTTCTGTTTTTATTAACGTTGTAACTTATTACTGTTTTTCCAGCGTAATTTGGACATAGGCATTTACCTCCGTCATCTCCTGTCGCAAGGTCATGGCTTTAGATGAAAGCTCTAGTATATTATAGGTTTCAACACCTTTAATGGTATCCATTTCATAAAACATGGAAAGCTCTTTTTTTTCAACATCCAATTCCCAATGGCCTCTTGCGCCTTCACGAAAATAATCGCTGCGTACCTCTAAAGTATTATCCTGATTTAATGTATAAACAGAAGATAAAAATTCTTTTTTTCCCGCTTCAAGATATTCTTCAGGAATATCAGGAATGGTACTTTCAAACTCTTTTGCCTTCCATACACCGGATACTGAACTTTCATTAATTGGTGTTGAAGATTTATTTATTTCTTTGCAGGCACTAATTACGCTTACAATTAAAAATAAAAGGATTACATTTTTTTTCATTGTTTAATAATTTTTTGCGTAGCAACAAATTTGCCGTTGTCTGTCAAAGTAATAAAATAAGTTCCTGCCGTTAACGATTGTAAATCGGTGCGAATACTATTGTTACCATCTAATGCAGTAATGTTTTTTTCATTAATATTTTTACCGTTTATATCTGTAATTAATAATGTATAAGCATGTGCAGCAGTGGCTGTAAAGCTAATGTTTACCGTATTTTCAGCCGGATTTGGGGCAACAGTTAAATCTGTTGTTGCGTTGTTTTGGTTAACAATACCATCAACCACTTCGCCAACTTTATAATTTACCTGCGTTATTGTTTCTGTGCCTAAAATTGCCTGTGAATTAATTTGTAAAATGGGCATACCATTACTTTTTGCCATCCAACGATATTCGTAACTGGTGTAAGCAAAAGGAATTACAAATATGTCGTAGGTAAACGTATCAACAATGGCAATTTCAGAACGCGTGCGCAATACATCGTAAGTGCCAACCGGTGTTGTTAATGAACCCCAACCGTCATTTTCATTGGTGCGGTAGCGATGTTCATTCCATCCGCCAAAACCGGGAACAGAAATATCAAAACCTGATTCGGAAGTAGTTACATCGTTGTAAGCTGATGGAAATTCATAAATTATTTCAGGGTCGTTATATAAAATTGGAAAAGGAACACCTGCAATAGTTCCGGCGAAACCGGTCATCGAAAATTCGCTGTTATCTAATTTATAAAAATTGAAAATGTCTTCAATTGTAATAAAATCGTTTACAATATCGGCAGTAGTTTGTTGCGCAACATCTGATGCCAGCCATAAAAAGAAATACAGCGGATCGGTATCGCTTGGGTCCACAAAGTTGGTAACGCTTTCCGAAAGTGTTGTCAGGTCAGTAAAATCCCAGTTATAATCTGCTCCGGTTTCGGTACCGTCGAAAATAATTACCGGATTTGCATTTACAGTATTATACGATTCACCTTCACCGGCAAAATCGTTATCATCTAAAACAATTGGGGTTTGTGCATGCAGTGTTCCACATGCAATTAAAGCCAACAGATATAAAGATATTTTTTTCATTGGATAGAATTAGCACAAAGATAGGAAATTATGGTTCGCGGCGTCCGGTTGCGGTTTGGGGCTGCACAGGCTTGTCTTTTGTATGTTTGGAGGCTTATCCATAACTTGCAAAATGTTTTACAGGATACTCTATATCAGCACCATGATTTTAATGCTGGGCTGTAAAAATACTTCCCACCAAACGGAATCAACTAAAATGGATGAAACGTCACCCAGCTTTACTGCACTTGCTCCGGAATCGACACAAATAATTGTGGTTCAAACAGCAGACTGGCATGAAATACACGGGAAAATGCAATTGTGGGAAAAAACGGCCAAGGGTTGGAATCGGGTAAATGAATTTAATATTTTGGTCGGCCGAAACGGAATGGCATGGGATAACACAAGTAGTCTGAAAAACCAATTAGCAGGGCCGATAAAAAAAGAAGGTGATGGTTGTTCACCGGCGGGCGTTTTTTCGTTGGATAAAATATTTAGCTATCATCAAACCGACAACTTAAATATGCCATTTATACAGGTTGATGAAAACGATTTATGTGTAGATGATATTAACTCGAAATATTATAATCTCTTAATAAACGATTCTACCATTACCGATAAAGATTATCACAGTTTTGAACACATGCTGCGCGACGACCTGCAGTATGAGTATGGCGTTTGGGTAAATTATAATACCAACCCACAAATTGCAGGTAATGGCTCATGTATTTTTTTACATATTTATAAAGATGAAAATACGCCTACAAGCGGTTGTACGGCCATGGCGAAAAAAGATATGCTAACATTGATAAACTGGCTAAACAGAAGTGCACAACCGAGGTTAATTCAATTACCTGCGTCTATTCAATTACAATCTAATTGAGAAATATTGAAAAACTGCCTGGGAAAGTGACATAATTCTTATTCATTCTTACATAATTCAAATAAAACCGCATCAAAACAACCGATTTTGTGACATCGTGAAGGGGGATAAAGGATTTTTGTGCTATTTTTAAACCCAGGTACAGAGCACCCTTAAAATGTTTTCAGAAGGTAAAAAATTTCACGTTTTATTATTGACAATACTTTTGTCAATGTTTTTACCTGCGTTTGTTTTTGCGCAAACCATTACGCTGGTTGGCCATGTTTACGATAAAAAATCGAATGAGCCGATTGTTTATGCCACTGTTCAGATAAAAAATACCACAACCGGAACCAATACCGATGAGGACGGGCGTTTTTTTATTCAGACAAAAAACACCAACGACACACTACTTGTTTCTTATGTGGGATTTAAAACAGAAGTAGTTTTACTCACTGATGCACCGAACCAAACATTTTCTGTTTATTTAATTCCTGAAGATTTTAATTTGGATGAAGTGGTAATTAAACCACGTGAAGATCCGGCGAAAGTGCTCATGAAAAAAGTGATTGAGCATAAAAAAGATAATGATTACCACAATATTGACGGATACAAAGTAAGAGCATATACTAAAATAGAGCTCGATTTGGGTAATATTATTTTGGGAGACGATACAACTTCAGAAAAAAGAAAAACCTCGCCCTACAATGTACTGCTAGACCATATTGATACTACCAACGACGAAACAAATTACCTGCCGTTTTTCTTTACAGAAACACTCAGCGATTTATATTACCGGAAAAATCCGAAAACAAAAAAAGAAGTAATAGTTGCCAGTCGCACGTCGGGAATTAACAATGCCAGTGCTTCTCAAATATTAGGTAATTATTACGAGCAGTATAATATTTATAATAATTACTGGTTTATCATCAATAAAAATTTTGTTCCGCCTGTTAGCGACGCCTGGAACTTTTTTTATCGTGTGGAATTAACCGATTCTGCTTTTATAGATAATTACTGGTGTTATAAAATTGAATTTACGCCTCGACAAAAACAGGAAAATGTTTTTGAAGGATATATGTGGATTGCAGATGATGATTTTGCGGTGAAGGAAGTGTTTATGAGTTTAGACAGTGCAGCAAATATTAATTATTACAAACGTGCAGTTTTTTATCAGGAATATGAAAAATTGGATGATGCACATTGGGTATTAAAGCAAGATAGAATTTTGGGTGAATTTTTACCGCTGCAGAATTCCGCAAGTGTAATTGTTAGAAAATCGACCAGTTATAAGGAGTATACCATAAAACCGGATGTGTTTGAAGAAGTTGTTAAGCTGCGTGATGATATTGTTTACAGCGATAGTGTAATAAATAATGATGAAGCATTTTGGGCTTCAGTGCGACCGGAAGAACTAAATAAAAATGAACACGGTGTTTACCAAATGGTGGACAGTCTGCAAAACATCAAAAGTTTTAACACCATAGTTGATGTATATAATACATTAATGTATGGCTATTGGAATTTGGGATATGTGCGCATCGGCCCGTTTGCAAATATGGTGAGTAGCGATGAGGTGGAAGGATTGCGATTAAGACTTGGTGTTAAAACAGGTGATTTAATCAGCAAACGCATTGCTTTAGGTGGTTACCTGGCTTATGGTATAAAAGATAATGCTTTTAAATACGGTGGCGATTTTAGTGTGGTATTAAATAAAAAGCCATGGCAACAATTTAAATTTTCGTACGAAAACGACCTTGATGTAAGCAGCAACGAAGGTGTTACGTTTGGAGAGGATAATATTTTGTCGGGATTATATCGCAGAAGAGATACCCCACAAAAAATAATTGACCACGAAAAATTCAGAGCGCATTATGAAAAAGACTGGATTTGGGGAATTTCTAATTCCATCACCTTTACGAGTGTAAAAATGCATCCGCTGTTTGATATTTATTATTACAATCAAAAAGATTCGTTGGTTACAGATATTAATAATGCGGAACTTGATTTAGGATTTCGTTTTGCCTATCGCGAAAAGTTTTTATTCGATAATTACCGACGTTATAGTTTAGGTACTAATTATCCTGTTTTTACATTTCATTATAAAATGGGTATTCCCGATTTTGGTGGCAGCGATTTTAATTATAAATCTATTGAATTAACACTTGAAGATTATTTTTTACTAGGCAGTTTTGGCTCCACCACCTATTCGATAAAAGCGGGAAAAGTATTTGGCACCTTACCAACATTATTGCTGGAAAGTCCGCCCGGAAACGAAACCTATTTTATGAATCACGGTAATTTTAACCTGATGAATGAATATGAGTTTGTGATGGATAATTATGCAGAATTATTTTTAACACATAGTTTTCATGGCTTTTTCCTGAATAAAATTCCGCTGATACAAAAATTAAAATTGCGCGAGGTAGCAACATTTAAAATGGTATATGGCACATTAAGTGAAAGCAACCGCATTGCAAACGATTATTTAAAAAACACCGAACCATTTTACATCGGCAACACTGCTCCTTCTCCAAATCCATACATGGAAGCAGGCATTGGTGTAGAAAATATTTTCAAATTAATTCGCGTAGATGCTATTTGGCGTTTAACCTACCGCAACAATCCCCTCGCCCCAAATTTTGGTGTTCGCGTTGGTGTGAGTTTAGATATTTGATTTTATGCGCATCAATATCTTAGCTCAATAAAAAAAATGATTTTATAACCCAGCAACTACATTAATCGGCTCACCTAAATATTTAGGATGTGTTTTTAAAACATAACAATCTAAAAACGCACTTACTCTTGCGGGATATTCTCTTAATTGCGTTTTATTGGATGCGTAGGGATCTTTTGCCGCGTAACCCGTTACAGTGATATCATTTGCTTTTGCAATGTAAATAGCGCGGGCACAATGCCAATCCTGAGAAACAACAATAAAATTATTTAATCCAAAAACTTTATTAGCACGTATCATACTGTCGAATGTGCGGAAGCCGGCGTAATCTAAAACTATATCGTTTGGATTTACGCCTTTTTCTACCAGCGCATCAAACATTTCATAAGGTTCGTTGTAAGAAGTGGTACCATTGTCGCCACTCACTAAAATTTTTTTCACTTTTTTGTTGAGATATAATTCTGCAGCGGCATTGATACGATAGGTGAAATAATTATTTTCATATCCATTTTGCAGCCATCGCGAAGTGCCTAAAACAACAGCGACATCGTTAGCGGGAATTTTATTTACATCACGAAATATTTTTCCTTCTGAAGCATTATTTACAGAGCGATTAATTAATAAAATAATTAAACCGCCGGTTAAACAACCAACAAAACCGATGATAAATAATTTTTTGAATAGTTTTTTCAATGTGGGAAATGTTTTATCTATAACGTAAATCTAAAAACAAAATTATACCAATTTATGAGCCACCAGATATTGTGCAATTTGAACGGCATTGGTAGCGGCGCCTTTTCGCAAGTTATCGGCTACAATCCAGCAATTGAGGGTTTTGGGCTGGGTATAATCGCGGCGAATGCGGCCAACAAACACGTCATCTTTACCTTCGGCATCCAAAGGCATTGGGTACACAGAATTTGCCAAATCATCCTGCACAACAACACCTTCCGTTTCTGTTAAAAGTTGATTGATTGTTTCCAAATCAAATTCATTTTCAAATTCAACATTTACACTTTCGCTATGTCCACCACTTACCGGAACACGAACGGTTGTTGCCGAAACCTGAATATGATTATCGCGCAATATTTTTTGTGTTTCAAAATGCATTTTCATTTCTTCCTTGCTAAAACCATTTTCTAAAAACACATCCACCTGAGGAATAACATTTTTATCGATTTGATGCGGATAAGCAGGATTTTCTGCAACGCGACAATTGCTGCTGCGTTCGGTATGTAATTGCATGATCCCTTTTGCGCCACTACCCGATACCGACTGGTAAGTTGAAACAACAATACGTTTGATGGTATATTTTTTATGTAATAAACTCAACGCCAAAACCATTTGAATGGTAGAACAATTTGGGTTGGCGATAATTTTACTATTGTAATCAGCAATTGCATCACCATTTATTTCGGGTACAATGAGAGCACATTTTTCATTCATACGCCAGGCGCTGGAATTATCAATTACCCAACAACCGATTGCCTCAAATTTTGGTGCCCAGTCGAGGCTCGTTTGCCCGCCCGCCGAAAACAGCGCTATTTGCGGGTTTCGGGCGAGTGCCTGTTCCATGCTCACCACCTCAACATCCTCACCACGAAACTTTACCTTTTTGCCAACAGAACGTTCAGTAGCCACCGCAATAAGCTCGGTAACCGGAAAATTTCTTTCTTCTAAAACGCGACGCATCATCTGGCCAACAAGTCCCGTAGCGCCAACAACGGCAATTCTCATGATTATTTTTTTGCAAAGGTAAGGGAAAAGCAGATTGTATGAATGCGGAATTATGCGTTAAAATTTCAAAATAAAATGCTCAAACGATACTTTTATTTTGAGGGAAATAAAAGTTAATTAACAAGGTTCTTTGTAAAAAGAAATATTTGTAGGTTATAACAGAAATTTTAAGTAATCATAAAGATACATTTTCACTCCTTATTACGCATTTCGCCAAAAATCCGTATTTTTCAGTCCTATTTTATCATGAAAAGCATATTGACAGCCGTTTTTTTATTTGTCTGTGCATGTACGGCACAGGCACAATTTGTCGAAAATTTCGATGATGGTGATTTACTTGGATGGACAGGAACCGATACCGACTATGTTGTAAACGCTTCAACGCAGCTACAATTAAATGGTGATTGTGACCTCGGTGGAACCGGTTACCTCACTTTTCCGGTTGCAACAATGGATTCTACTGTGTGGACTTTTTTTGTGGATCTTGATTTTGACCCCTCCAGCACGAACCATACACGCGTGTATTTACAAAGTAATACACCTGTTTTAAGTGGAGATATTTATGGCTATTTTGTGCGGATTGGGGAAGATGGTACTTCAGACAGAGTTGAACTTTGGCGTTCTAATGGAGCCAGCGCCAGTATTGTAATTGAGGGTACTTCAGATATGTCGGTTTCGCCTACAGCAGGTGTTAAAGTAGTGCGGACAAATGATGCGGAATGGCAATTGTATGTTGACCCAACCGGTGGAACAGATTATGTTTTGGAAGGCAGTGCGGTTGATGATGAATATAATGGAGGAAATTATTTTGGCATCTGGTCAAAATATACTTCAACACGTTGCGATAAATTTTATTACGACAATATTACCATCGACCCGATTTATGTAGATAACAGCGCACCGGAAATTGTTTCATTAACTGTAATTTCTTCCACACAGTTAGAAATTGTTTTTAATGAACAGGTTGAATTAATTTCATCGGAAACAGAAACGAATTATGTAATTGACAACGGCGTGGGAAGTCCGATAGATGCAACAAGAGGTGTTACAGATTTTTCAAAAGTGCTGCTTACTTTTTTATCATCTTTTCCGGAAGGTATTAATTTAACATTAACAATTAATGAAGTTGCTGATAATGTCGGCAACGCAACAGATAATTTAACTACCAATTTTTCAGTTTACACGGCATCAGAATATGATGTATTAATTACCGAAATATTTGCAGACATAGAACCGCAAATCGGATTGCCTTTGGGCGAATATGTTGAATTATATAATAATACAGACGTAGATATCGATTTAACCGGATTTGTGATGAAGGATGCAACAACCGAAAGTGATGCATTTCCAACATATATTTTAACAGCCGGAGCTTATGTTGTTCTTGTAGATGCAGATGTTGCGGATTTATTTACTGCTTATCCAAATGTATTGGGAATTACTTCATTTCCTTCATTAAATAATGATGGTGATGATTTACAATTATATAGCCCAGAAGCAATTAAAATTCATACTGCTTATTACACACTCGACTGGTACGACAGTGCTGTAAAAGAAGACGGGGGCTGGAGTTTGGAGATGATAGATACGAATAATCCTTGTCAGGAAGATGATAACTGGACCGCATCCACGAATGCTACCGGCGGAACTCCGGGTGCAGAAAATTCGGTGATAGCCGACAATCCGGACGAAACACCACCGGCTTTGCTGGAAGCTTATCCTTTAACAATTGATACGGTTATTGCAACTTTTGATGAAGCATTAATTGCAGCAGGTTTGGGAGCAGAAGATTTTGTAATTAACGGCAACGATGGCAGCGAGTATATTCCGACACAAATAATATTTGATGTTGCAAATCCATTTATTGTTGGTGTTGTTTTATCGTCGCCTTTAAATAATGGTATTGTGTATACTTTAACGGTTACTAATGCAAGCGATTGCAGTGGTAATTTAATTAATGCATTTAATACAGCTCAATTCGGATTACCTGAACCGGCATTAGCGAATGATGTTGTAATTAATGAAATTTTATTTAATCCCGTTTCTGAAAGTGTTGATTATGTTGAAATTTACAATCGCTCCAATAAAATAATTGATTTGTCCACTCTGATTGTTGCAGAAATGGATTTATTTGATACCACTTCGGTAAATGAATATACAAATATCAGTGCAATAGGACGGTTATTATTTCCCGGTGCTTATTTATGTATTTCTTCTAATAGTGAAAATGTAGTACAACAATATTTAGCAATTGATACCGGCAATTTTATTGATGCATCGGATATGCCAAATTACAGCGATAATGAGGGTATTGTTGCGATATTGGATTTAGCGTTAAATGAAATTGACAGATTACATTTTTACGATGACTGGCATTATGCATTATTGTCTGACCAAAATGGTGTTTCACTTGAAAGAGTAAATTACGACTACACCACGCAGGACCAAAACAACTGGCATAGTGCGGCGGCAGATGTACATTATGGCACGCCGGGATATCAAAACTCTGTATTTGGCAATTATACCTCAGCCAGTTCCGTTGATGTGGAATACCCTGTATTTTCGCCGGATGGAGACGGGTATCACGATTTGCTGGTAGTTACCTATAATACCGAAGAAGCGGGTTTTACCGGCAACTTTAAAATATATTCTGCTCAGGGAAAATTTGTGAAAGAACTGGCCAATAATTTCACCTTAAGCCGCGAAGGTTTTTTAACCTGGGATGGCGTTAATGATGCAGGCGAAGAAATTGCTTCAGGTATTTATATTATTTATGCTGAATTATTTGACCTTAATGGCAATACAAAAGCATATAAAGTGAAATGTACTTTGGTTAGGAAACAGTAATTATTGTATCGTAATAAATTCTTTTACAGCCATTTCTTTTCGAATTTAATTCCCGTTAATTCAAACAACTGCTTTTCCATTTCTTCAATTGTAGCAACATTTTTATAAGTAAATGAATATTTTCCCATGTCATTACCATTATAACTAAAAAATGTTTTATATTTTTTTTCGAGAAGATAAGCAATTTGCTCGAGCGACAATCGGATAATAACAACACTGTCGCCAATAATTTGAACCATGCCGCCACCTTCAATTGGTTCGAGATAGTGATTTAACTTTTTTGTATCTGCAACTTTTAATTCATATAAATTGATTTCCTTTTTTTCTGTAGCAATAGAAAAATTGAACATCAATCCTAAATCCGATTTAATTTTTTCTGAAACCACTTTATACGTCATAGCCGGGTTTTCGCTTTTTGCCAGAAGATCGATATAAATAGTATCTAATTTTTCGACAGTATTATTAAATTGTAATGCAGGCAAATTGAGCAAGTCCTGAAGTAATTCACTAACCGTAACTGCACGATATTCAATATTAATGGCACTATCAACACGGGGACCTTTTTGTGAAACCACAAAATAATCATCCGGATCAACACTATAACCGAGTTGATATAACATTAAGTTGTTTGATTGTTGAGGCGCTTCGTTTGTTTTATAATATTTTCCTGCAAAAGCACCGGTTGCAATTTGAGGGTTAATGGAATTGTTGAGTAAATAATCATCAATTACGGCTCAAGATTTTGCTATCTCCAACCCATAGATTACACCATTTGGAGCTATTAAACAGGTGAGTGGTCGTGCATCAATTTCAAATAAGGTGAAAACCGATTTATTGTTATCTATAAAATAATCAAAAGCATAATTATTGTTTTTGATAAAATTATTTACCCGCTCCGGTTTTTCATCACTCAAAACAATAACCTGAATATTATTTACATATTTTGAGGTTATTTCATTTAAATGCGGAAATGCGGCAATACATGGTCCGCACCAGGTTGCCCAAAAATCGATTACCAAGGGTTTGCTAGATTGCAAATCACTTTTATTCAGAGCAGTGAGTTGGTAATTTTCAAGATGTAAGGTATCGCCAATTTTAATGTGGTTCGATTGGCCAACACATAAACTTGTAATAGAAAATAAAATAATCAGGAGATAGATATGTCGAAGAGTATTTATTGCAATCATGCTGCAAATGTATTGTTTTGATGAAAGTTTATGGGTTTTATACATAAATGTTAGATTGCCGTGACAGAAGGAAGATATGGCCTAATACAGTTCCGAAAGGTTAAAAACATGGGTTGAATTACGGATTTTCGCAAATAAAGCCTATAAAACCTGAAAAAACCGGCAATTATTGCAACAAATGGGACGCAATAACCTCTCAATGGTAATTAACGATAAACCCAGTTTCTCATTTGGGATTACCCCGTTGTGTTCACCTCTTTGGCAGGTGCACCTTTGTAACACTAAAACAATAACAAATGAAAAACTTAAAATTATTCGCAATCATCGCCCTTATTTCAGCAAACACATTTGCTCAAACACCTTCAAACGAAGTAACCCCTGCTGATCAGTACCAGCGAGCCATAACCATTCAGCCATTTTCTCCGGTTACCGGCTCACTCAAATTTAATTACAATCAGGTTTTACAAAAAAATGTTACACTCGATCTTGGGGTTGGTTTAATAGGCCCCAATGTGAGTGACGACTTTATTAATAACAAGGGTGTTTCATTAAAAGCAGGTGCGAAATTATATTTCAATCCGGATTATTATTCAGACGGATTAAAAAAATACAGTGATTTTCAGGGAGGATATTTTGAGCCTGAAGTTGCTGTTGTATATTTTATCGCTCCTTCAGAATATGAACAGGGAAAAGATGCTTATGCAGGTACTGCATTATTATTAAATGTAGGCAAACAAAAAGTTGTTGGCAAAAGAGTATTACTCGACTATTGGATTGGCGCAGGTTATGGTGTTAATATTTTTGAAGAAGGTTATAGTGGCGATTATAAACATGAATATTTACGTTTTGACGAACTTGGAATAGCACTTACTTGTGGTTTTTCAGTAGGTATACTTACCAATTAACAATTACCCGAAAATATCCCTAATTCTTCTCACACCCGGAGATGAATAAATCATTCATCTCCACAACACAACTACTTATGAAAATTCTAATCACCGGAGCTGATGGCTTACTGGGCAGTAATTTAGTACGACTGTTAATTAGCCAGGGCCATACTATCAGAGTGTTTTTACAAACAACTTCAAAATCAAAAACACTGCAAGGTCTCGATATCGAAAAATATTATGGCGATATACTTGTTGTTGATTCTATTATGACAGCAATGCGGGGCTGCGATATTGTTATTCATGCAGCGGCTAACACTTGCGTTTGGCCGGCAAAATCAAGCTTTATTCGTAAAATAAATACCACGGGAACCGAAAATATGATAACGGTTGCAAAGGCTTGTAATATAAAACGATTCATTTATGTAGGCACAGCAAGTTCAATTAAATCGGCATCAGCAAATAATCAGACAAAAATGTTAGATTATATTGATTCTAAAACCAGAGCACTTAATCTTGTATTACAAGCAGCCGAAACAAATGCATTAGATGCTCTAGCAATTTTACCTACTTATATGGTTGGCGCTTATGACTCATTACCATCTTCAGGAAAAATGATTTTATCGTTAATAAAAGGGCAGTTAAAATTTTGCAGCAAGGGCGGAAAAAATTTCGTGTATGTAAACGATGTAGCAAATGCAATCTCCAACGCAATTGCCATCGGCATAAAAGGCAAATATTATATCGCAGGTAATCAGAATTTAACCTATCAGGAATTTTTACAAAAGGTTGCAGCAATTTCCGGTAAACCCGCAAACATTTCTCCGCTACCGGATTTTTTCGTGAAAACAATTGGTGCAGCTGGCAGCTTATATGGTGCAATATTTAAAAAAGCACCACTGCTGAGTTTAGAAATGGCTCAAATAGGATGTGAAAAATATTATTACAACAGCAACGATGCGGTTAAACAATTACTGATGCCGCAAACACCTATCGATAAAGCTATTTCAGATTGCGTTCAATGGTTTAAACAGGAAGGTTATTGTTGAAAAAATTTATAACTATGAATTGGGAAAAAAAAGTAGTGATTATAACCGGTTCCAGCATGGGAATTGGAAAATCGATGGCAGAACATTTATTACAAAAAGGTGCAGTCGTAATATTAAATGCCACTAACGCCGAACGCCTGGAGTCAACCCGAAACGAACTCATCAAATTTGAAAAAAATATTACATTAATTGCGGGCGATGTTGCTGATACTGATGATTGCAGAACAATAATTAATACCACCATTTGTCTGCATGGGAAAATAGATGTATTAATAAACAATGCCGGTATTTCTTCAGAAGGCTCACTTAAAGCAACCGACCCGGCAGTTTTTAAAAGAATAGTTGAGGTAAATTTAATCGGTGCAGCAACCATCACACATTTTGCGTTGCCGCATATCATTCAATCAAAAGGTTCAATTTTATTTATTGGAAGCGTTGCGGGATTGCACGGTATAGGTAATCACTCAGCTTATTGTTGTTCAAAAATGGCCTTATCGGCTTTAGTACAATCGCTGCGTATAGAACTTGCTGAAACTGATGTACATGTTGCAATCGCTTATCTTGGGTTTACTGAAAACAGCAAAGAAAAAACAATTTTAAATGCTTCGGGAAATAGGATACCCCAACCGTCAAGAAAAAATATCAAGCAGATGCCCTTACCTGTTGTGTCGAATAAACTGATAAAGATGCTGGAACAAAAAAAGCAACAAATGATTTTTTCCGGATTGGGAAAATGGATGTATGTTATTAATAAAATAACACCACTGTTTCTGCACTCAATTTATATGTGGATATATACAAAGCGAGAACAAAAAGTAGAATTGCATTGACAATAAATAAAAAAGCGCATTAAGATTATTACTTAATGCGCTTTTATTTTTTTATTTCACCTGAACCCGAATACCTTCACTATGGCTGGTGAACTCAGGAGCATACATACATTGAATTGTAGTAATACCATTACTGAAATTACCACTGTGTGCAACACGCAACGGATACTCAAATACATAGGTTCCTTTATTTAAATAAGCGATAAAGAAATTAGTAGCGGCATCGCCGGTTGCTTCGTAATAACCAAGTCCGTCTTGCCATTTGTATTGACTCATTACATTTACAGGTTCAAACCCACTGGCGCGCATGTCTTTCATGTGCACATATTCCATATTTCTGTCAACACGAATTTCAATTCTTACTTTAATTAAATCACCAACATGTAATTCCACGTTGTCGGTTACCGGTTTAATTACCGGTCCGCTCGCGGTATTTTGTTGCAGAAACAATTGTTTTTTAATCTGCAGGTTATTGTCTGATGCTGTTACTTTATCAATATCTTCAAAATATTGCCAATGCATGGCACCATAACTCAAGGTGTTTTTAGCAGGTGGTGTTACCGATACTTTTCCGTAATCAGATTGGACTGCATCTCCCAACCAGTTTGTTTTAAAATAACCGGTTCCGGCTTCAACACTTTCGGGCTTAACCAATAATTTACCAACTGTAATAATAGCCAGTTCTTTATTACTCAATAAATTATCTCCCCTTAATAATAAAGCATAACAAGCTTCGGCAGTGGCACGTGTTGTTTTCCAGTCTGTGGTTTGTTTCTGGCGCAATAACCAAACTTGCAATGCCTGCACGGATGTTTCATCTTTAGCAACTTCTCCAAATACCTCTATCATTAATGCCTGAGTTTCAACAGGAGCCTGATACCAGTAATATCCGGAAATGTTTTCTTTCCAATACATACCCATCTCTTCACTATTCAAACTAAATTCTTTAATTGATTTAACAGCGGAATTTGCAGTTGCAGTTTCGTTATTGCGATTCATTAATAAGGCAATCATTCCTTTTTCATACAAACTGTATTTATTCCAGAATTTTTCACCTGACCAAGGAAATACATTTTTGCTTCCTGTTGTTCTTTATTTAACGCAACACGATTTTCAGGGAAATAACTGATTGCATATAAATATTGTAGTAAGGTATTACCGGAACATAATTCACTTTATCTACTTTATATTTATCGAGATTGCGATAATCCTCTTCCATACGATTATTGCAATACACCAATGCTTTATCAAGCATACCATTCAATTTATCGTTATTGTTGGCATCTTCAATTCCTAATTGTTTTAGATGTGCCAGTCCGGTAACAATATATTGTGTGATATAACGGTCATCCTCATATCCTTTAAACCATGGCCAACCGCCATTAGGTAATTGCATTTGTTCCAATTTGTTTAATGCAGACTGTAATTCATTATTCATTCTGTTCATATCAAACAAAAGGGCAACACGTTTTTTGCGTTCGGTCTCATCTTGTGCCTGCAATACCCATGGTGTTTCTTCCAACAATAATTCTTTTAATTCCTGATTTTTTCAAGATTGGAAGTAAGCGATGCAGGATTATTTTTCCATGAATCAAATACACGTTTTATTTCAGGATCTGAATTTGCGATATGGTAAGCAATACTGTTTGAATAATATCTGCTAAACACTTGTTCTGCACATTCATAAGGATATTCCATCATATACGGCAGGGCCTGAACAGCATACCATGCAGGGTTTGAGGTATATTCAAGGGTCAAACTTTGATTGCGGATGGTGGATGATTTTCCTGAGTTAATTAATTTATCAAAAGAAAATACTTTCGACTGATTACCTCTAACCCAAAGCGGCATTGCTTCGGTAACTAAAATGCGATTACTTAAAACCGGCAATGCATTTTCTTCACCATCGGTAAATGTTCCTGATGCGGCTTTTACTTTATACACGATAGCGTCATAACCTTCAGGAATTTTTAATTTCCAGCTCACCGCGGCGCTACCTTTTGCGGCAGTTGTGAATTCTACTACCGGAATTGTATTTGCAAATGCTGCATCAATTGGCTGCATCGTTAATGCATCAAATAATTCGAGACTTGCTTTTCCGCTTAAACTATTTTCGGTGAGGTTCGACACTTTTGCAGTAAATACCAACTCATCACCTTCTCTTAAAAAGCGCGGCGCATTTGGTTGAATCATTAATTCTTTTTGCGTAATTACCTTATCGAATAATTGTGCGCTTTGCAAATCTTTAGTGTGTGCAAATGCCATAAAATTCCAGGTTGTAAGGGCTTCAGGCATTGTGAATGTAAATGCAATATTACCCTCGGCATCGGTTGTAAGGTGGGGATAAAAGAATGCGGTTTCATTTAAATTTGTTCTGGTAGCAACCTGATCAAGCGGTGGCGCAACCGAGGCATTTGTTGGACTTTATCCTCTAATTTTATTTGAGTGTCTAAACCTAATCCGAATTCTTCATTAGAAGCCTTATTTTTTTCTACTTTACCATCTCCGAGCGACTCGGTCATAGCAGCCATAACCGGCATATCTGCGCGACTACCTTTAATACTCAGGTCACCATCATAAAAATAATAATTTCCTCCACTCCAGTATAAACCAAACCAGTTGAGTGCATCGTAAGAAAATCCTACATAACTTCCTGTTCTCCACCAGTCGTTATCGGTATAAACAAAACCCCGACTGTTTTCGAATGTTGCGCCTGACCAGTAGCGATAATTATAAAATCCGGGCCAGCTAATGGTATTCCAGTAATGACCGGTAAAAGCATCGAGTGAGGCATCGTACATGTTTGCCAATAATTCTGCGGCAATTTTTTCGCCGTTGTTTCCTGAAATTTTTATTTTCCAGGTTTCGGTTGCGCCGGGCTGCAACTTATCGCGATGTGTTTCTAATTCTACTTTTAGGTTTTTATTATCCCAAGGCACATTAATAAAATATTGCTGATTAAAAAAGCGGCCATCTTTAATAAAACAAATTTGTGCAGATAAACCACCGCGGTCGGCTTCAGTTATCGGGATTTCGATATCCATCATGCTGGAGTTGCTGCCGCGATTGCCCATATCTGGAAAGGTAATCCATTTGCGAGCGCTGGTTCCATCGGCGCGACTAATTTCCAATAAGGCGGTAACATTTTTTGCACTGCTACCAATATTGATTATGGCATTTTCGCCTGGCTGATAATTTTTACTTACGGTAGTAGTAAAATTATATTCAGGTGTTACGCTATAATTACCTTCATTTAAAATACTCAGGTATTTAACTACTTTAATTATTTCACCACTTTTATCTACAGTGCTGATTTCCATTTTATAAATACCTTGTTTTAATGTAGCAGTATTTAAAACAACAGAGTCAGTTTTTTCGTTGTTACAGGTTGCTTCTAAAAGGCTGTTGAGCACTGGCCATTTATATATATTATTTTCATCCGCATATAAATCGTTTGGAAATAATTTATTGTATTCGGCTTTGCTCAAAATTTGAACGTCAGGCTGTTGCCAGGTTCTGTCGCGATACAATTTATTAGGTGAATCAATTGCAAAAAGTGAAATTTTACCGCTTGTTGACAATGGAGAACCATTTAAATTATTGGTTGTAATTTTTACGATTGTATTTTTTCCGGTTGTTGAACTAACGGGAACATCTGCAAATACATTTACTGATGTATATCCTACTGTTACATATGCCTGTGTGCTGCGGGTTTCTCCCGGAAACATCGGTAATATCGGCATAAACTGTATAAGAAAACTGTGGTAATAATTTTTTATCTGCATTTAAATCAGCTAAAGCAATAAAATCAATTTTGAAATTACCTTCAGCATCGGTATAAGCAACACCATTGGTAATTTCCACATCAGCACTCATTGGTGCCGGTTTCCACCACCTGTCGTAATTGTAATAATAATACGGATAAAAAGTATTTCTAACCACCCGATAAGCAACTTTCGCGTTATCGATATTTGCGCCGGCATAAGAAACAGCTTTTCCTGTTACGGAAATACTATCTCCCAAAACATAATTACCGGTTACGGGATTGGTACTTACTGAAAACGTAGGGCGTTTATATTCTTCAACAGAAAAATAAGCAGAACCCGATTCACTTTGAATACGCATTTGTCCGGTAAGCCCGGAAGCTGGCGCGGTAAAGGTTCCGCTAAATGAGCCGTACTGGTTTGTGGTTAAATCGAGACTTGCAATTTTTTGTGCATTAACATCATAAAATGTAACAGTGGATTTCTGATTTTCCATTACATTTTGTGTTTTGCCATCAGCACTGCGCTCAACTAAAATACCTTTAAAATAAATAGTTTGTCCCGGGCGATAAATGGCGCGGTCGGTAAAGAAATAGGTATTTTGTGTGGTGTTATTATTTGCTTTGTATTGTTTGGAGATGTAATAATTATTATCAGCATCTAAAAAATCGTTACCTTTTTTAATACTGAAATTAAAATAATAATAATCAGCAACAAGTGGGTCATTAACGGAAAACAAACCATTATTATCTGTTGTATATTTTTTTAATTCTCTATAGTTGTAATCGCGTTTGTTATAATCATAGTCTTTGCGATATGTTTGAATGGTTGCTCCTGAAATTGGTTTACCTGTTGTGCGGTCCAATACATAAAAATCTTTATTAGGTGCATTGTTATAATCATTTCCTGAAGCAATATAACTGAGGTTGCTTATCCATATTTCCTGAGCAACTAATTTATTTGATGTGCTTACGAATTTCGCATTTTCGCTGGCAATTAAATAATAACTTCCCAGTGGTAACGCATCAATTTTTACTTCGGTAAAATGTTGTTGATAGTCGCCATCAACGGGCAGTGGTTGATTCCAGCTTTTAACCACCGGAAATTTTTCGAGCTCGGCAAATTTAACATCGTATTCCATAGCTTCAACACGACTCATGTCTTCGGAGCTGATTTTTACCAATTTAAAAAACAGGGTGTCGATGTTTTTAAAACTCACACCTGCGCGGAATGGTTTATCCGGAACATTTACGCGTTCAGCAGTAATGGTATATTCTTTTTGTTGGATGGTTATTTTTAAAGCAGCACAATTTTTTGCACCTATGCTGTTTGGAAAAGCGGCAATGGCAGCGTTGCAAATGTCGATGGCAATTTTGTTCTCCCATTTATTTTCATCACCGGCGAGAGGTTGATAATTAGTACCTTTGCTGTAATGTTCTGTTGCAATTAAATAACTAATTTGTGTTGAGCTGCTGTCTTTACGATATAATTTTTCTTCTGCTATTAATGCACTTAAATAAAGACTGTCGGTATTCAGATTTACGGCATTGTTTTTAGCAAATGCCAAACGTTTAATATCTAAATCGACTAAAGCTGCGGGTTGCGGGTCATATATATGTGCAATAGTTAAATCCTGTAAAATGCGCAACGCCAATAATTTTTTCGATGCATTATTATCACCACTAAATTCATGCCCTGCGAACGCTTTATTGCTGCCAAATATAACCGGATTGTCCATTTTAAACGAATAAGCCGGCTCGGTTATATACACTTCATCGTTCATTAAAAAATCAAGTGTGCGGTGTGCGAGAAAATCGTAAACGGTTGGGCGCAACATTTTTCCGTAAGCATCACCCTCAATTAAAATGGCGCTGTATTTATTAATTTTTACTTTTTTTAATTCTTCACGATTTTGAATAGAAGCAACATATAAATCGTATGTTTTTTGGTGTAAAGATTTTATATCCCATGTGCTGATATCGTCATTTTTAAAATCGACAGTTGTGCTGCGATTTGAAAATTTCCAGCGATTATTTTGATAATAACTCCAATAAATTTCGGCTAACAGATTTTGGAAAATACTTTTAGTAACACCGGTGGCCAATTCTGTTTCCGCTGCAAAAAGGTTAATGGCTTTTACTTGTGCATCTTCCTGCACCATGTTTATGTACTTTGCTTTATATATAACGGCTTTTATTAATTGCCCGTCGTTTTTATCGGTTTTCGCAAAGGTGTAAATTGTTTCAACTGCTTTTAAAGCAGATTCGGGCAGGCCCTGGTTTTCGAGGGAGTCTACCACTTTCCATTCGGCATCATAACCCTGCCAATTGCTGTATTCGGGATTTTTCATAGTTTGAAATGTAATTGCTGAAATCACGGCTCCTGCTAACATTAAAATGGCAACGAGCATTATACTTTTCCGCTTCATAATCAGTGTTGATTTTTTCCTAAGTTATACTAAAAAATGTAAATATTTTTTATTGAGATTCAGTTTATTAAAAATTGCATAAGTATGGCAACATTAAATTTCAGGTTTTGAGTTTTGATGCAGCCTTTTTCAGGTAAAGCATCAATACCACATCTATCCAAAAATGTGCACTCATAGCCGCGTAAATACCATATTTTGGCAATAAATAACCAAAACCGGCACTCACTACTAACAAAACTATGCCATAAATAAAAAGCGGTTTGTTTTTGGGGTTGAGATAACCATGTAGTGCTATAAACAACGCAGCGGTAAGCCAGATGCCCAGCCAGGGTTGAATTGCACCTCTGAAAAGTAGCTCTTCGCCAATACCGGCACACAATGATAATAAAATGATTTGCGGAAAACTCACCTTAAACCGCAACAATAAATCGGCAAAAAAATGACGGGTTCCATCCAACATTTTGAGCTGTAGTAGTATTGTGAGCGGAATAAGTGCAATTATGGCGTAAATTGTCCCAATAGCAACCTGGAAGGCTATGCTCCTTGCCGGATGTATTAATAACTGATAAAATAAACTTTTATGAAAAAAGTACATCAGCCCCAAACCAACCCCGCCAATACCAAAAAGCGTGACTAAGCCGGCAATTAATATGTAATATTTTGGATGTTTTATTGAATCCACTTAATTACTGAAGAACTAAATTGTTTTGAAGTGGTAACATGCCCTTCATAAACATCGGAAAGATTTACGCCTTGCGTTACTTTTATCACTTTTGGCCAACCGGATTTTTCTTCTACTTCGCCGGTGCCTTTTATGTAAGCGCTAAATTTTATGTTGGCCATTTTTGCGGCTACATCAGCAGGAATTGCACTTTTATCGATAGCAATATCCACTTTAAAATTAATATAAGCGATGCCATCTTTTCTGTCGGCAAGTGTATAATTATTGGTTAAAGTAATTGGCACACCCTGCATTTGTGAAGCAGTAACGATTGTCCATTTATCACCAATTTTAATGGCCGTATCCGGATAATTTAAAAAATAATTTTCAAGATGTTCAGTTGGTGTTCCTAACTGAGCGGCTATCATTTGATCGGGAATATTTTGTTGGCCAACTACTGCCTTAACTTTTGCAATAATAGCCTCATAACCAAGTATATCAAGGGCTTCACCGGAGGGGGTCATCAAAATGGTGAGGGGACTGTTTACGAGACAGTCTTCAATTTTACGGTTAATATCAGCTGATGGGTCGGCAAGTGGTTTATTATATTGATAATCGATTGTTGTTGTATCGGTTTTTATATTTTCGCGTGTATCGACCAATACGAATTCAATTTTATAATTTTCTTTATCCTTAGCAAGGATTTTCAAATTTACTTTTCCGTATTTTTTTGATTTATAACTAATTTTAAAAGTATCCTGCGATTCATCAAGGCTCATGCTTACATTACTTTCAACTACATATTTAGTGCCGATTTCAGGTTGAAAGCGTAAAATTATTTTTTCATCGGCGATTGGATTTTCCAAATTAATAGAAATAGCAGTATCGTTTTTCACGACAGCCAGTGTATCTTTATTTGTTTTATCTTTATCGTCAGAAACATTTTTTTTACAACCGAAAAAAACAGTTGCCGTTGTAAATAAAATCAGCAGTAAATATTTATTATTGTTCGACATTTTTTCCTTAATTACATTTGTTTAGCGGCGTTGAGCCGGCAAGTGCAAAACTACATGAAATAGCATGCAAATTTCAACCAACCATAAAAAATCATTCGAAGCAGCATACGAGGGGTTAAATGCACAACAGCGCAAAGCCGTTGATAGCATTGAAGGTCCGGTATTGGTTGTTGCGGGTCCCGGAACGGGAAAAACACAGATTTTGGCAGTTCGTATCGGGAAAATCCTGATGGAAACCGATACTTTGCCCGATAATATTTTGTGTTTAACCTATACCGATGCAGGCACAATTGCCATGCGCAAGCGTTTGCTGGATTTTATTGGGCCGGATGCCTATCGCGTGCATATTTATACGTTTCATGCATTTTGTAACGATGTAATTCAGGCGAATCTCGATTATTTCGGAAAACGTGAACTGGAGCCCATTTCAGAGTTGGAGAACGTTAATTTAATTGAGGAAATGTTACAGGAGCTGCCTATTGATCATCCGTTAAAAAAATTAAAAGGTGATACCAGTTATGATGTAAGTCGCCTGAATAATTTTTTTAAAATGATGAAAGATGAGGATTGGGATGAAAACAGATTAAATACTGCAATAGATCAATATATTGCGGATTTACCCAATCGTGAGGATTATATTTATAAAAAGGGAAGTACAAAAACAGGGGTTAAAATTGGTGACATAAAGCAGAAAGATTTACAGGCGGAAATAGATAAAATGGAAAAAACCCGCGCTGCAGCCAATTTGTATCCTGAATATGTTGCCAGAATGAAGGCCCTTGGCCGATACGATTACAGCGATATGATTTTATGGGTTATCAAAGCATTTAAGGACCCTTCGCCTGCAGGAGAAAATATGTTGCGCAATTATCAGGAGCGGTATTTATATTTTTTGGTAGATGAATTTCAGGATACCAATGGCGCACAAAATGAGATATTAAATTTACTGATTAGTTATTGGGATGTTCCAAACGTTTTTGCAGTTGGAGATGATGATCAGAGTATATTTGAATTTCAGGGAGCGCGTGTAAAAAACATCATCGATTTTTATCGCTCTTATGAAAGCGAAATTCAGGTGGTTGTTTTAACTGAAAATTACCGTTCGCATCAGGCAATTTTAGATGCTTCAAAAAGTATTATTGAGTCAAATAAGGAGCGGCTTATAAACAGGCTGGATGGATTGTCGAAAGTGCTTACTGCGGCGCATCCTGCTCGACAAACATTACATGAACCGCTATTGCTTGAATATCAAAACCCGGCACAGGAACATGCCGGTGTGCTGATGCAAATTGAAAAATTAATTCAGGATGGTGTTAATCCGGATACCATCGCGGTGTTATATCATAAACATGCACAGGCTGAAGAATTAATTAATGTATTTGAAAAACGCGGTTTACCATATCAGGTACGCAGAAAAATAAATATTCTTGAATTACCCTTAGTAACGCAAATAATAAACATATTAAAATATCTCGGCGATGAAAGTCGCAAGCCGCATACCGGAGAACATTTGTTGTTTGAAATTATGCATTATCCGTTTTTTGAGATTCATCCACATGATATTGCGGCAATTTCTGCATGGATTAGTTCGAAGCGGGATAAAAATTTTACCTGGCGTTCAGTTTTAAGTGATAATACGGTTTTGAGCACGATAAAATTGCGGAGTTATCCATCTATTATAAAATTTGAAGCAAATATTACGCATTGGATTGCCGAGACGTTTAATCTTACCTTACAAATGTTATTTGAAAAGGTATTAAATGAAAGTGGTTTGTTGCAATATTTATTAAAAGCAGATAACCGTGTATTTAATCTGGAAGTAATTACTACTTTATTTGACCATATTAAATCGGAAGGGTTGCGATTGCCACGGATAACAATTAGGCAATACATGGATACGCTGGAGCAAATGGAAATGCACGGATTAAAAATTGAAATACAAAAATCGATTTCAAAACCGGGCGGTGTTAATTTTATTACCACACATTCCAGCAAAGGGCTTGAATTTATGTATGTGTTTTTAATCGGTATGAATAGCGACAAGTGGGAAAAAGCGCGTGCCGATTCAAGGCGTTTTTCGCTGCCGGACACGCTCACTTTTACAGAGGGAAGCAGCAAGGAAGAGGGTTTGCGCCGATTGTTTTATGTTGCCATGACCAGGGCAGAACAACATTTGATTATTTCATATGCAGCCCATACGAACGAGGGAAAGGACACGGAGCCGTCTTCATTTATCGCTCAATTAAAAGAAGGAACAGGATTAATACAACAACCGCAAACAATAGGCGAAGAATTACTTGCAGAATATAAAATTACAGCACTTATTGAAACACCTCCTGTTAAAATTGAATTGTTCGACAAAAATTATATCCAACAAAAAGTTGAACATTTTGTGATGAGTGCTTCGGCATTAAATGCATATTTAGATTGTCCGCTAAAATATTATTTCGAAAGAATTGTAGGTGTTCCTGCTGCAAAAAATGACAGTATGTCGTTTGGGTCTGCTATTCACTATGCATTACGCAGAATGTTTGAACGCATGCGTGAATCGGAGCAGCAACAATTTCCGACAATTAATATTGTGATAGATGATTTTATTTATGAGATGCGCAGAAATGAGGATTCGTTTACAGCAAAACAATTTCAAAACAGGATTGAATTAGGAATGCAGGTATTAACTGATTATTATAATAAATACCTTCATCAGTTTAATAAAGTTGTTGTGTTGGAATACCCGATTAGAAATGTAATTATGGATGAAGTGCCTATTACGGGCGTGTTTGACAAGGTTGAATTTTGGGGTAAAGACGTGAATGTGGTAGATTATAAAACAGGAAATTCGGACCGTAGCAGAGAAAAATTATATGCACCTAATGAAAAAGATCCGTTGGGTGGTGATTACTGGCGACAAATCATGTTTTATAAAATATTGCTGGATAATCAAAAATATAAACCATGGAAAATGGTAAGTGGAGAAATTGATTTTCTTGAAAAAAATGAAAAAGGTGAATTAGTGAAACATCGTTTTAATATTATTCAGGATGAAGTTGATATTGTAAAAGCGCAAATTAAAGATGTTTATCGGCGCATTAAAAACTTAGAATTTACAACAGGTTGTGGTGAAGAAGATTGCGACTGGTGTAATTTTGTACGTGAAATTGGTTGAAGCACAATACTGACAGATTAAAAATACATTATGTTAAAACAAAATTATACCGTTCACCCATGGCATGGCATTAGTCCGGGTTTAAATGCACCTGAATCGGTAACGGCATTTATCGAAATTGTGCCAACCGATACCGTGAAGTATGAAATAGATAAGGCTACGGGATTTTTAAAGGTTGACCGTCCCCAAAAATATTCAAATGTATTACCCTGTTTATATGGATTTATACCACAAACATATTGTGGTCAAAAAATAGGTGAATATTGTGGTGAAAAGACAGGCAGAACAGGCATTCATGGCGATGGTGACCCATTGGATATATGTGTTTTTACTGAACGTAATATTACACATGGAAACATTATTGTTCCGGCAATTCCAATCGGTGGATTCAGAATGATAGACGGCGGACAGGCAGATGATAAAATTATTGCCGTAATGTATAATGATGAAATTTATTCCGGATGGGATGATATCGACCATTTACCATTATCGTTAGTTGAACGATTAAAACATTATTTTTTAACGTACAAGGCCATGCCGGGTGCGCCAAATAAAGCAGAAATCACCCATCTCTACAACAAAGAAGAGGCAAGAACCATTATTAAAACCTCGATGGAAGATTATTTTAATTTAATTAAATCTGCATAAAAATTAATCAGGCATTTGCTACAATGCCGATATGTCCAAGGTGGTGCTCACAATGCCAGGCGTATAATGCGGTATTCACAAATAATGAAATTTCTTTTCCGCTAACGGGATGAATAAATGATTTATGAAAATCAGCATCCGACATGCTATTTAATATTGCAATCCAGCGCGCATGTACTCCTTCAATTATTTTTAACGATGCATCAATCGGGAAGTTAATGCTGTCAACTAATTTAGCCCATTCTGATTCATTATATCCTTTAACGGTGGGTTTTTCTTCAGTGAGGGCTAGCTTCAAACGGATAATACTATTCATGTGACTATCGGCACAATGATTCACCACCTGCATAACAGTCCACCCTTCAGGGCGATAAGGTGTATTTAATTGTTGTGCTGAAAGATTTTTTGTGGCAGCAGTAATTTTTTCGGGGAAGGATTTAATTATTGCTATATATGAATCAATTAATGCGCGGGAAAATTCGGTTGGTGCTGAAAATTTGCCGATTGGGTATTGGAGGTTTTGCATAAATATTGAATTTGAAATGGATTACAACTTCAAATAAAATTAGTTCTTAGCACATTTTATGTTTTTTACCCAAAATTTTAACCAATGCGTATCTTAGTGTTTTAAGTAAACATTAAGCAAGCGACTTTATGCCGGATAAAACGAGTTTATATGCACCGTTATTAGTGGAAACAGCCTGGGAGGTGTGTAATCAGGTGGGTGGAATTTATACTGTAGTGCGCAGCAAGGCACCTGAAATTGTAGATAAATGGGCGGGAAATTACTGTATGGTAGGGCCGCTTTTACATAGTAAACTACCTGCGGAGTTTGAAGAAGGATTTGAATATGATGATGCTTTTGGGGAAGCCGTTTTGGAGATGCGGAAGCTGGGTTTTGAAATTCATTATGGCCGTTGGCTCACAGATGGCAAGCCGAAAGTGATTTTGATGCCGCCGTTGCAGGTGTTCGATAAAATAAAAGAAATACGAACAACCTTATTGCACGACCATAAAATAAATATTTTTAATCCGGATGATTTATTGCAACAGGTAATTGCTTTTGGTGATTTAGTGACGCATTTTCTGCGCACATTAGAATCGTTACAAAAAGGGAATCCCATTATTGCACATTTTCATGAATGGATGACCGGGATGCCGATTGGTGCAATTAAAAAGGAAAAATTAAAAATAAAAACAGTTTTTACTACGCATGCCACCTTATTAGGCCGTTATATTGCGGGTAATGATGAAAATTTTTATAAAAACCTGAGCAATTACGACTGGTTGCAAATGGCGCAAAAATTTTACATCGAACCACAAACACGGTTAGAGCGGATGGCGGCCAACGATTGCGATATTTTTACCACCGTTAGTGATATTACCGGAAAAGAATGTGAATTTTTGTTGGGCAGAAAACCGGATATGATTTTACCGAATGGTATCAGCTTACCACGATTTTTGGCAACACATGAATTACAAAATTTGCACGGACAATTCAGAAATAAAATTGATGAATTTGTGATGTCGCATTTTTTCCATTCTTATACTTTTGATTTAGATAAAACAGTTTATTTTTTTACTTCAGGCCGTTATGAATATCACAATAAAGGATATGACTTAACTTTAGAAGCATTAAAACGATTAAACGATAGAATGAAAAAAGAAAACATGGACAAAACAGTTGTCATGTTTTTTATCACCAAACGTCCCTTTGAAACCATTAATCCGCTTGTGTTACACGCCAGGGCTGCTATGGACGACATCAGAGCAACCTGCGAAGAAATGTTAAAACAAATTCGTGAAAAATTATTTAAAGCAGCAGCAACAAATGTTGATCCGAATGTGCCTGAATTAAATGATTTTATCGACGATTATTGGAAATTCAGGTACCGAAAACAAATTCAAAGCTGGAAAAGTGATTTCTGGCCAATAGTTGTTACACATAATTTAAAAAATGATGCCGGTGATGAAATATTAAATTATTTACGCGGTCACGATTTAATTAATAAGCCGGGAGATAAAGTGAAAATGGTATATCATCCTGATTTTGTTGCAGCTACTTCGCCGTTATTCGGCATGGAGTACCCACAATTTGTAAGGGGATGCCATTTAGGCTTGTTCCCAAGTTATTATGAGCCATGGGGATATACACCGCTTGAATGTGTTGCGCGCGGTGTACCGGCTGTTACCAGCGATTTGAGCGGGTTTGGAAATTACTGTCAGACAAAATTCCGCAACCTGGATGAGAGAGGTATTTACATCGTAAAAAGAAAAACAAAAACCTTTGATGAAAGCGCAGATGAATTATGTGACACAATGTATAATTTCGTTCAATTAAGCAGAAGAGAAAGAATTATTTTAAGAAACACGGTTGAGAGTTATGCCGAAAATTTTGACTGGAGCAATTTAGCTTCTAATTATGAAAAAGCATATCAATTGGTGTTGCAAGGAAAATAAATTTTAATAAAAATAATAGCATTAAAAAACCCCCGACGAAATATCGCCGGGGGTTTTTTATGTAGTAATTATTTATTTAATTACAATTTAACGATGTTACCTGAAGTAACTGCATCACCTGCAATTACACGGAAAACATAGTTACCGGCAGGAAGTGAAGTAACATCGATGCTATAAGCATGGTTACCTGCAACTTCGTTAGCGTTAGCTACGGTTAAAACTTCCTGACCCATCATGTTCATGATGCTTACAGAAACTTCTGCACCTGTAGTTAAGTTAAAGCTGATAGTAGCGTTAGTAGAAACAGGGTTTGGAGAAACAACAACACCAGAAATAGCGTTTACGTTTTCAACACCTAATACTTCAGGAGCGCTGCCATCACATTTGAAACAAGCATCCCAGCAGTATTGTAACATTACATCTGCATCAGGAATAAGTAATGTGCGGTTGATGTTTCCACCACCATCATCAGTACCACAACCGTCAGTTGCAATTGTTGTTGCTGCATCTGTACCTTCGTTTGTACCCCAGTCGTTGTTAACGAATTTGTAAGGCTGAGTCATACCAATTGAAGATGTTGGATAAGTAACGGTAATGCTCCACACGTTGCTACCCATGTCGGTTAAAGCACAAGTAGGATCTGAAGGCGTCCAAGCAGCCATAGCTGTTGCACCGTTCATAGCACCTGTAGCAGCGAAGTCGCCACCAATTCTGATTCCGCCAGCACCAAGTGTATTACCTGCTGCTAAGTAGTTTGTAATGTCTACCATATAGGTAACATTTACCTGTGCAGTTAATGCACCTGTTACAAACAAAATTGAAAGAAAAGAGTAAATTTTTTTCATAATTAATCTGTTTTTTAAGCTTAAAAATTAAGATTTCAGGCTAAAGTTAAAGATTATTTCAATAAAAAGGACAGAATTTTTAACAAGAAAATGACTGTTGAATTAAAATTTGAACACAATTAACTCACTTCGTTTTTTGGATAATGAACAGCGCGATTTGTTCGCCGTGTTTTGCTCCGTTTTGCATTGCTGTTCTAAAATGAATTCCGCCGTATAAGCGGCTTATACCGGCTTCTTCAGCCGCTTTGTGGAATGAATTAAATGTACGTGGTGCTATGCCATAAGCCGACTCAATACTGTCGGTAAATAACAAATTGTCGCCGATACAATAAGTAAGGATTGTTGAAGATGCGGCGGAAACGGTGCTATGGCCGGAACTGTATTCCGGAAAGGGTGGCGTGGTTAAAAAAGGTTGCCATGCGGGGTCGATATATGTTTTAATATAAGTTTCGGGCCTCATTAAATTGAAGGTATATTTTGCATCCCAGCAAGCAATAATGGCATCGGCATTGGTTGCGGCAAGTAGAGCATAAACATAGGCAGACTGTATACTTGTAAAGTGTTGTTGTTGCAGTACAATTCCGGCAATATTCAGCCAGTGGCCGGCCGGTGATATTTTTTTCTTTGCGTATTGCATGTGGCCAACGTAGGTAACTGCATAAGGATTATCATCCCAGAAATCGGCAATCTGTTTTTGTTCTGCCGTTAAGTTGTTGGTGGTTTGATAAACTTCTAAAGCATCGTTGTAAAAAGGAGCATCTTTTTGGATGCTGAATTCCAATGGCTTGGCAATATTGTGGATGGTAGTACTATCAATAAAAAAAGGCCTTAATTTTCCCCAGTAAGGTTCGTTTGCATCAGCAAAATCGGGACCCGTTGGTTGCCATGCGTAAGGTTCATTTATTAATGTATATCGCGGAAGCGGACGTGTGGAAATATAATTATCACTATGCGACCATGTTTCAATTTGTGATGCAATATTTTTTGCATAAATAATTGTTGGTCCAAGTGTTTTATTTGGATATTGATTTTGATATGTTGCAATATATACATCCATTTTTTCTTCAATTAATTGTTCAGAAAAAATAAATGATTGCGCAGTAAAATAACAAGCTAAAATTCCGGCGGCTTCAAAATCAATTTTTTCTGCATTTTCCGCTTGTGGCATTAAAGGCATACCATTCGCTTTTCCGGCAAATGTATTAAAACCTGTGTATCCCGGTGCCATTGCTTCGTAGGCTGCAAAGGCACAGTAGGCGTATATTCTGCTGGTTGCCGGCGCCGTAAAAACATCGTGTACAATTACATCCGAAACATCGTGTATGGCATCGTGTATTGTAGTTTGCGCTTTAATTTGCGCAGTAAAAAACAGGAGTAAAAGTGTACAATATTTCAAGGATAAAAAATTATTAATTTATTCTACAAGTCCAATTGTTGCTAAAGTAATTGGTGTGCCAACCATTCGCACGTTTGCCGGAATTTTTCCAATTGTTCCGGAAATAATAACGGTAATTCCTTCTTTCTTAAAATCGTCTGGTAATAAAATAGGTAAATAACGTGTCATATCATTTCTGCCATTATCAACTTCAATGATAAATGTTCCGGCAATTAATTTAATTACACCTTTGGTTTCGGGTAAAAAACCAATTGAATCAAAAGGAAATAATTCTTTCACTGCTTCCTGTAATTTATTTTCATCAAATTGTTCGGTTGATTCGGCCATTATTTCTTTAATTTTTATGGGTGTTCCCATCATACGTATTGACGGGTCGTGTTTTAAAATAATAGCACTGAAAGTAATTTCTGTATTTGCAATTTTAAAATCGTCGGGTAAAAAGTCGGGGATGTATCTTTTTACTTCACCGTTCACATTTTGTTCGATCAGGTAAACATCGCTTATCACAATTACTTTTCCCACCGACTTGCTAATAAAGCCAATGGAGTCGGGATTTGTTTTCGGTGCAGGTTTTTCTTCCGGAATGTGCTCACCATTGCCGGGTTCGGGTTTGGTGCGGTAAAGGTTTCTAACCATACTGAGTTTTAAGGGCGTGCCGATGAGGCGCACATTTACCGGAATACGGCCAATAGCACCTTCAAACACGATATCCTGATTGTTTATACAGTATTGTTCGGGTAAGTTTACAGGCAGGTAATACTGTGTAACGCCGGGCTTTTCAACTTTTATAACCCAAGTATCATTTTTTATGATCACGGTGCCAATTTCCATGCTTTTAACGCCTATTGAATCGAACTGAATTGTTTGTGCAGAGACGCTAAAACCACCAATAAAAAGTAAAAAAAGGATGTATAAATTTTTCATACCGGTTGAGAAGCTAAAATTATACCAATAAATTGGGATTATTGGCCTGTTTTGGCAGCAATAAAAGGTTTTTCAATGTTACAGGCAATTGTAAGATGAAAACGGGGAATGCGATTAACCAATTATTTTATTTTTAACAATTGCAATACCTCTGCCTTATAACTTTTGCCAATCGGGATTTTTTGTTTGCCAAGTTCAACCATATTGCCATTTATAGCATTTACTTTACCTTTATTAATAATGTAAGATTTGTGTATGCGGATGAAATTTTGTTCGGCTAATAACAATTCCATGTTTTTTAATGTTTCTAATGTTATTATCCTTTTTTCTGAAGTAAAGATGCTTACGTATTCGCGTAATCCTTCTATGTATAAAATATCTGAATAAAATATTTTTACCTGTTTATAGTCAGACTTCACAAAAAAATGGTCGGGTAAATTTTGAGTTGTATTATTTTGCGCTGGTAAGGCAGGATTAAAGTTTTTGAAATTACACCATTCAATAGCCTTGTTTGCAGCCTGAACAAATCGTTCAAACGGAATTGGTTTTAGCAGATAATCGGTAATGTCGAGCCGGTAACCTTCTAAAGCGTGTTCTGAATACGCCGTAGTAAGTATAATGGCCGGTTTGTTTTTTACAATTTTTATCAATTCAATTCCGGTGAGGTCAGGCATTTGAATGTCAAGAAATAAAATGTCTATTTGTCTTGCGTTTAAAATTTGCAAAGCGGACAATGCATTGGAACATTTACCTACAATTTCTAACTGCGGAATTTTTAATACATAATCTTCCATCAGCCGCAATGCCAGTGCTTCATCATCAACAATTAAGCATGAATATTTCAAAACAAATCAATTGTAAGGTGAACAAAAAAAACATTATCCCGTGTAAAAATATCCAAAACGAATTTTTCCGGATAAAGCAAATCTAAACGCTTTTTTACATTTTCTAATCCAATTCCGCCCGTTTTATCTTTTCTGCTTTCCGGTGGTGCGATGCTGTTTTCAATATTAAATTTTAAATAGTTTTGGGAGATGTTAATTTCAGCACGCAAAAAGCCATCGGTGGTATTCATTACATCACCGTGTTTAAATGCATTTTCAAAAAAGGGTATAAATAGTAATGGAGCAATCTTAATTGCAGCAGGATCTCCAATTAATTTGAATTGAACTTTGTTTTTATTTTCATTTTTTAACTGCTGTAAATCTAGGTAATTATTAATATACTCCAGCTCTTTAGCAAGTGGTACTAAAGCTTCATTACTTTCGTATAACATATACCGCATTAAACCGCTGAGTTTTAAAATTTGCGGCGCGGCCACTTTTCCTTCTAAATACGTGAGGGTATAAATATTATTTAAAACGTTAAATAAAAAATGCGGATTAACCTGGGCTTTTAAAAAACGAAGTTCTGCCTCCAGTTTCAAACTGGTAAGGGTGGCGGCAACTTCCTTTTTTTCGTACCATTCTTCCAATAATTTGAGTGTAGTGGTTACACCGAGCATAATAACCGAACTTAATACAATGGTTCCATAGTGGGCAGGCGAATACATTACTAAAGGATTGTTGTTGTTAAAACGGAAGGTATTATCAATGTAAGCCCTTAGTGGTGAAGTAATGGCAATTAGTAAAATTACGATGCCGGCATATTGAAAATACTTTTCTTTAAATAAGAAAGTATCCACTAAAAAGTAAAGATTAAAATACACCAACGGCATAAGCACGAGGCAATTAGCCAAATTGCGCAGCAGGGCTTGTTCAAAGCCAAGAAAACGCGCAAATATTAACGTCATGAGTGCTAAAAACAACACCCAAAACAAACTATGCCAAACGATTTGATATTTTTTAAGCACATTGCTCACCTTACAAACTTAATTATTTAGCCGGAAACGAATCTGTTTATTCTACGAACGGCTAAAATGTTTCTACTAACATCTTGTTTTAACGAAAAACAGATATGTAACCGGTATAAATTCCCTAAATGGGCAAATTCGTATTGTTTGTTTAATAAAAGCAACCTGCTATTGAATATAATTTTTCCTGAATAACGAACGCAACATCTTTGCCTCAACAAAAAACAAAAATTATGAAAAAAATGAAAATTCAATTAATTGCCACAACAGCATTATTTACTTTAGCATTATTCTCTTGTTCAAAGGACGAAGAAATAATCACAGAAAACACTGATCCCGGTTCAGCTAAAATGGTAGCTGAAACAACAAAAAGTTACGACGATGTAGTTACCATGTCGGAAGAGGCCACCATTCAATATATGGAAGACCCTAATTATACCGAATATGCATTTGGAAATTGTGTTACGGTATTATATGATTCCATAAACACGGTACTCATTTTTGATTTAGGTACTGAAGGTTGTATTGGTTTAGATGGACGTGAACGCAAAGGGAAAATTATTGTAGATTATAATGGAATTCCCCGTGAACCGGGCAGCACTATGCTGATTACCTTGGATAATTTTTCTGTAGATGGATATCAAATAAACGGGACATTAACTTACAATACAATTGATTATAACAATAACGGTCAACTGGAAATGTCATATGCTGTGACTGATGGTATTTATACTGAACCTGACGGCGATATTATTACACTTGAATGTAACAGAACCGTTACCTGGACAAGCGGAGCCGGTAGTGAAAACCTGTATGATGATGTATTTGAAACAACCGGTGGTTTTAGCGGTTCGGTAGATGGTTATAACTATAGTGGTGTAATTGCAGAGGCAGTGGTTTTTAACTCAGCTTGTTGGGCAGAGGGCATTTATTATCCAATAAGTGGTGAAATACAATTAACATTTCCCGATAATATTAATCGTGCGATTAATTATGGGGACGGGGATTGTGATAAAGAAATAGCAATTACTATAGGGTTAAAAACCTATACTTACTTATTACCATAATGTGATGCGTAATGTTGACAACCGGGAGTAATTTACTCCCGGTTCTTTTAAAAACAATTTATTTATTAAAGGCCTTATAAATAATTTAATATGTGGATATTCATGACAGTGCTATTGCCTAAATTATCATTTCTTACAGGATGGGTGGCTGCTTTTGTTGTGTTACTCATCCGATATTTTTTAATTGCCGGATTTGCATTTTTAACTGTACATTTTATTTTTAAAAAACAATTAACAAAACGAAAAATTCAGCAAAAGTATGTGCCTAATAAGATGATGGGCAAAGAAATAAAAGCATCAATAATATCATTCATCATTTTTGGCGCATGTATGTCGATGGTAATTTATTTTACACAACAAGGTTTAACTAAAATATATAATGATATTAACCGGTATCCTCCACTTTATACAGCGGGCAGTTTTATCCTCCTGTTATTTATACATGACACCTATTTTTACTGGCTGCACCGACTAATGCATTTGCCTATTTTATATAAATATATTCATTATTACCACCATAAATCGGTTACACCAACGCCATTCACGGCATTTTCATTTCACCCGATAGAGGCATTTTTGGAGTTTTCATTTGTTGTGCCAATAGTATTTATAATTCCTTTGCATATAGTTGTGTTGATACTATTTGCTTTTGCCATGACTGCTATGAACGTATTGGGTCATTTAGGTTATGAATTATTTCCAATAGGTTTTTTAAAAACGCCAATTGGTAAAATCTTTAACACCACTACACACCACGACATGCATCATCATTACAATAAATGTAATTATGGTTTATATTTTAATTTTTGGGATAATATAATGCATACCAATCATAAAAAATATCAACAGACTTTTGAAAACAGGCAACAAAAAATTAATATGTAAACTATTTAATTGCTTGCACTTTTAACGCAGTAAATCTAAAAAAATTATTAAATTACAACCACCTGTTTTTGGAATACTGATTCATCATGATTTTTAATTTGAACCACACAGGTGCCTGTAAAATCTTTAACCGTGGTTTGAATTTGTTTAGCATTAACAAGGCCGGAGTTTAATATTTTACCATTTATATCATAAACCACAAAGGTGCACTCGGGTGTAATTTTGTCAGAAATAATGTAAATTTTTTTATTAAATGAATAAACATTAAAATTGAAATTATTGGCAGTCATGTTTTGAATGTCAACATAACTTTCTAAACTACCGGCAGCAATAGGATGATTAATTTCGGTTTCATAAGCATAATCATGGATAATAAGCCCTTCGGCACTGTCAATTACGCTGCAGCGAATCCATCCATAATGAATTTGTTCTTCATTATCCTGAAACCTGACGCCTAAAATTG